>JAFZAB010000105.1 GCA_017548425.1 Victivallales bacterium | reverse complement strand
TCCCTACACGAAGCTCTTCCGTTCTTGGTTTATCTTGAGGGACAAGTAATTTATATAAGGTATATAGAGATTGAGAGAAATCAACTTTTTTGAATGTTAAGAAGGGGCACCTCCTACGGCGCAGGCGGGACGCATGCGCCACCTCCCACGGCGCAGGCGGGACGCACCGCGCCACTTCCTATTTGTCCTGTACTTCAATTTCATAAAGCATTCTTGCTCCGGACGGGCCGTTGACGGCGAGATCGATGGAAAATCCGTCTGCCGTGGTGGTTACGGGAACTTCCTCAAGCCGTTCACCGTCCAGACGGAGGGCCCATGCGCGGATGGTTTCATTCGCGGCGTCGCGTTTCTTGAACGTGATTTTCGCTCTGCCATTGCGGACAAGATGCGGCATTTTGCCCCAGTTGAGCAACGTGCGGCGTTGCGGTTCGGCGAACGTCATCTCCGTGTTGACTAGATCCGTAAGATGCGTCAGCAGAATGTGTTTGCTATTCGTGATATCGTTGTCGATGGCGGACGCCCAGACGGTGGCGTCCGTATCCATGATCGTGACGTCCAGCGAATCCGTATGGATGGTGGTTCCGGCGGGAGCGAAGCCTCCTGCCGTGCGTGGCGTGTTCAGAATCATCGTGTCTTTCAGGGGGATTTGCGTGAATTGCTTGCCGATGGATTGGCGGATGGCCGGATCGGCGGTGAAGTTCGTGATGTTGCCGTCGTCGGATTCAAGCCATTTCTGTTTTTTGACGGCGTCGAAGACGGCGGAGGCGTTCGCTCTGGCGAGCGGCGCGTCATTGCGGATGATGTCCTTTCCGGCGACGGGGGCGCGGTCGGACAGCGGGACGCAGATGTCCGGTTCGAGTCCTTTCATGTCGTCGAGCATGACGCCGACCTGCGCATGCGTCACAAGTCCGCTCCAGCCAGGCGTTAACGATCCTTCCGGCTTGCCTGTCTGCGTGGCGTGGTGGTCTTTCGTGAGCGTGATGGCGATGCTCTTCTGCGACGGTTGCATGTCCTGCCGTAGATAGAGGAGCAGCGTGGCACGTTCGGCGCATTGGTTAAGCGGGTCGCGGCACATGTCGAAGTAGTTGGTGACGACTGGTTTAAATTCTCCGCCGTTGCCATGTGCGTAGGCGAATCGCCAGATGCCCGCCCAGTCCTGCAACGTGCCAAGACAGCCTGTCAGAATGCCGCCGACGCCACGGTAGCGGCCTGGTCCTGAATAGTTGTATTCCGTGATGGTGAACGGTCGGTCGAACAGCCGTGCGAACGCACAGCCCGTGCCGCCGATGCCGCCTTGCTTGACGACGCTTTCGTTGGGGCAGTTGGACGGCAGCCGCCATGGCTGATCCAAGAAGCCTGGATGGTCGATGTAGAAATGGTGGTCCACATAATCGTAATGGGAGCGGATATTCGCCGCCCACGGAGCCGTCGAACTGTAGTTCATGTCAGTCAGAAGTGCTTTGCAACCAAGCTCTTCACGCAGGAAGCGCTTCATTTCCGCGAACATGTCCGACATCAGCTTGTCAGCAAGGCAGCAGAGGTCGCGTCTGGCGGCGTCCGGCAGATTTGTTGTAGCCAGATCAAGCGGCAGTTTGACGCCCCATGCCTCCGCCATCTTCTCCTCCGAACCGTATTTTTCCAGCAACCATGCCTTCCATGCCTTCCGCCACAATTTGCCGACTATGTCGTCTTTGGTAATTTGGCTGAGGTTCGGCGTGTTTTCATTGACCATGCTGATCCACGCGAGGCATGGGTCTTCCGCGTAGGTCATGCCTGTGTAGGGGTTCTTGTGAAGCAAAAAGTTGCGGGAGAAGGCCTTCCAATTGTCCATGGCCTCTTTGCAGACGGGCAGAAGCTGTTTGAATTCACCCATGCCGACGCGGCCTTCCTCTCCCGGCCACAGTTCCGTACGGAGGACGACGCGGGAGACGTACATGTCTGTCGTGCAATAGATTCCGCGCTTTTTCAGTTCGTTGAAGAAGTAGTCGAACAAATCCATGGTCTGCGGATTGAGCTTGACGGAGCTGTTCTTTTCGTGGAGGACGAGATCGTTTTCATGGTGGTGGAAACGGACGGTGTTGTAGCCGATGCGGAGCAGCCGTTCGGCCAGTTCTTCGCTCTGCGGCTTTGGATTGACTTGTCCCGACGAGACGAAATTGATGCCGTAGAACCGCTGGTTGACGCCGGGCAGCTTTTCAAATTCGAAATGTTTTCCAACAGCTTTCACCCAACCGTATTTGCCTGCGGGAGCGTCGGTAAAGTGCATTTTGCTGAAGTCGAGAATGGAATCTTTCTTGATGCCGAGAACGGTGTCCAGCGGAATCCAGTCGTCTCCGGCGGTCAGTTTCGTGATTTGCGGTTTGTTGAGCGTGAGCGGGGCGGGCGTTGTGACATCGACGGTGAAGGATTCGGCATCGCCGTTTTTCCACTCCTTGTCATCTTCGCCTGCGGGGGCGACGCGCAGGAGGAAGCATTCCGCCCATTGGCGGTCGTCTTGAAGGAGAAGTTTCGTCGGCTCGTGGAATTTGAAGACCATTGGGCCGAATTTCGTGCCGATTCTTAAATTGGTGACGGCCTTGCGGGCCAGATGCGTCTTCTCTAGTTTCTCGGGGAATATCTGCGGCGGATCGTCGTCGAGTTGATATTCACAGCCGACGAGATGCTCGACGGGGAAGCGGAAGCCGATGTAGAAGACGCGCAGAGTGACATCTGAAAGTGCTTTCAATGTGTAGTTTAGCGTGGTGGCCTTCTCATTGACGACATTTGTCTTGAGTTCGGTGGACAGTTTCAAGTCCGTCTTCCACGCGGACGTTTCAGCGTACATTTCGGCGTTGTGGAGCCGTTTCATGTCCAGTCGTGTCAAATCACCGCCAGACCAGCCCGGCAGAAAAAAGTTCGGGCGGAACTCGCAGATTTTCGTGTCTTGGAATGTGATGCTTCCCGATGTGTTGAAATTGAGATTCAGTTGCCATGGATTGGCCAAAGCGACCATGGATACGAGCGAACTTGTGAGTAGGATTTGCTTGATTTGCATGGTGTTACCTTGTATTTTCCCTAGATTTCTAGGATTCTAGCCTTCTAGTAAAAACTATTCCACATTTGCGGCGGCTTCGATGGAGCCGTCCGCGCGTTTTAGGATCAATGAAAGTTTGGAAATGCCATCTCCATCCAACGTCAATTCAACGACATGCACACGGCCATCTGTGAACTGCAATTCGATGGTGTTAGGTGTCGTCATGCGCAGTGATTGGACGGGCGGCTGCGTCTCATTAGCTTTCAGCGGATAGAGCAACCACGGCTCCAGCCATTGGCCTGCCGCCTTGCGGTTGTACAACGCCGTCGGAATCGCATGCTTGTCGTAATAGCCCGAACGGAGCTCCCAGCCTTGCGCAGGCTCGTCTTCCTTTCCTTTGACAATTGTCGCCGTCAGACCGTCTGCTTTAATTGGCAGAATGGCGATGTTCGGGACATTTTCATCGCAGCCGCGAACGGCCATTGTTTTTTCGTTCAAAACAGCTTCGACATTCGCCAAATGGAACATGGATTCATAGGCGTGTTCCGCCGCATCTTTCGGAGACAGGACATCGAAAACCAGCCAATACTGCGGTTTGACGAAAAGCACGGCACGGTAATGGGTTACGGTCTTGTCGTTGTTGTCGCCGAAGCCTTCGTCGTAGCGGCCTTCAATGAAATCGACGACATCGTCGCTCCGCCAGCGGTTTTGCAATGGCTCTTCGACGACGTTGTATTCCGCCTTGCCGCGGCGGTGCTGCGGCTTGCCATCGACGTTCACGATGTTGTGCGCGGCGGCCGCGAGCGTGTAGCGGCGGTATTGCGAGACATCGTAGGCGTAGCATGCGCCTTCCGTCAGAATCTTCCTGCCGTATGCGGCGGCGATGATGGACAGCTTGTCTTCATGCTGATGGCCTGCGCCGAACGGGCCGACATCGACGTGCATATACATCGCATCTGTGTCCCATCCTGTTCGCATGACGGCCCAGCCTGCGTATGGCATCCAGACGGATGTGAACGACGGCGCCGTACCCTGCGCTCCGTAGGTGGCGGCATAGAGGAAATCCGTGCGGTTCGGGAAGAGGCGCTGGCCGTTCGTCAGTACGCCTGCCGTCTGCCCCCAGAGAGAGTCGTTGAGGGCGGGGCAGCGGCCGTCCGGCATGCGGATGTTCATGTAATATTGGTACATGCGTTCCAACCGCTGGCAGTAGTCTTCCGGCATCTTGACGTTGTTCAATTTGCCGATGTTGTACAGCCCGAGGAAGTTGCCAAGGCTGACACCATGGTATCCGGGAGCCAGTTCCTTTTGTGCACCGTCCGGATAGACCTGCAAGTCCAACTCCTTGTAAATACGGCCGATGGCGTAGTCGCGCCATTCCTGCGATTCTTTGAATTCAGGGAAGAGGACGGCGATGTGGAAGAGGCCGTTCATTTCCATGGCGAGCCAGTTGTTGCGCGTCGGATTGGCGCGAAGATGACGCGCATGTTCGTAGAAGGATTTGACCATCAAGACGATGGAATCGTCGTCGAAGACCGGCGAACCAAGCATGCGGAAGAAGCAGTTCGGCCATGGGCCGAACGTGCGGATGCCTGTCGTGATGGTCCGCCAGGCGGAGTAGGGGGCGTTGCCGCTTCCCGCTTCGGGAACGAGGCAGTCCTCCACCCAGCCGCGCATCTGGTTGACGAATTCCTTGCCGTATTTTTCATCGCCGGTCTGCCAGTAGGCATCGACGAGCGTGTTCCAGAATGGATGGCGGTTCAGCTGCCATGTCCATTCATTGTATTTCAGCGGCGTCGGATTGATGAGCCATTCGATGCGTTCCCCGAACTGGTGGGTGAATTCGCAACTGGTCAGACGATGCGCGACGATTTCGTCCGCCGGATGCGTATTGTATTGTGGTTTACGTTCTTCAGGCGTAGGGCGGTCCTTCCACATCTGCGGCATGCGTGGTGTTTCACGCTGTTTGAGATACGCCGCCAAGGCATGGCCCGCTTGTTTGTAGTCGCGTTTCTCAACGGCGGCCTTCACGTCTTCAAGACCTTGCAAATCAAGATCCAACGCAGCGTAGAAAGCATCGTCGGACAGACGCGGGCCTTTCGGCATGGGCGGTACTTCGCCTTGAATGAGACGGATGGAGCCGACGTTGACAACTGCCTTGGGATTCAACGTGTTGAAGAAGCCAGTCGCCGCAAAGTGGACGTCCGTGATGTGATGGAATCCGACGGGCTGGCGGTTGCGCTGCAGCCGTTCCAACGGGAAGATGAAACGCTTCCAGCCTTTGAAATCCAGTCGAATCTGCTGGCTGTAGTAGTCCGGCCCGGACTTGGAGTTGTTTTCCGAACCGATGTAGAGGAGAAAGCGCGTCTGGGGGAAGCTTTCTGGCGAGTACAGCCAGACTTCGAGAAGATTCCAATCGCCTTTCCAATTGGTCGGAAATCCTTTGAATGTAAGGGAATGCGACTTGGCATGCTCCCAGCGGATGCTGCCTTTCGAAATCTCGCAGGAGAGCGATTCGTCCAGTTCGCCGCCTTGCCATGTGGCGGGGTCTTGCGGCGAGACGATGACGAGCGGATCTGCCGTCTGCGCAACGGCGATGCCGCTGGCCGCCAGCATGGATATCATGATGAATGAACGCATGTGCATCAAATTGTTCCTTTTTTATATTATTGGTAAAACAAATGGGCAATTTCTCTACAATATCACCGTTTGGATTATTGGCAAAATCCGCGGGAAAGATTACGTTGGATTCATGAAGCAAAATGTTTTTGACGATTAAGAAAAAAACAATGGTGACTCATGAATAAAACGGCAGGAAGTTTGATGGTGATGGCGATGGGGCTGATGACGGCATTTGGAGCGGAAATACCGTTCACCGCGGCATTTCCGGCTGTGGAAAAGGTGGAGGTCAAGCCCGGCGAGACGGAAGCCGTTTCATCGCCAATCGTTTTTCCCGCGATGAAAGGCGGCGACGGCATGGCCGCCGTGCTGAAAGTCAATCTGCGCATGGTGACAAAGGTTTTTGCCGGCTGGAATCCATGGTGCGCCATCGAGTTGAACGGGAAGGATGTAGACCAGTTTGCCGCCAACGGCACGCCGCGACTTTTATTGCGCGGCGCTGTTCTTCACACGTCATTGGCGCGCGAAGCGAAGAAGCCGTATTGGGGCCATGGAGCCCATCCGCAGCTGATGACGTTTTTCGCTCCGGCGGACGCAGTGGATCTGGATCCGCGCATTCTGGACAGGGAGTACGGCTATGACTACTATCTGGATGTGGATGATATTGTGAATAAGGTGGTTATCGGCGCGGATGACCGCATTGAGGAGGAGAAGCCGAACACGCTGCGGTTCTTCAATGTGCTGTCGAACACGATATCCCAAAGCTATTTGCTGGCGAAGGACATCCAGTTGGGATGGGTTCCGCGGGAGACGTTGAACGATTTGAAGGGAATCCGCATGTGGCGTCTTGACAAGGAGATGCAGACGAAGGCGGTTCTGCGCGGCAATGGTTTTGAATTGGCTGTTTCGCCGAGCGGCGGCATGGCTGTGGCGTTTGGCAACAAGTCTGCGCAAACGCTTTTCGTGGAATCCGCCTACAGCTATCCGCAAGAGCCTGAGATGGGATTCAACCGTCTGGAAGTCGTTGATGGAAAGGATACACCGAATGTGTCAGTCACACAGACTGGCGCGGCGATTGACGTTGTTCTGCATGGGAAAGCCGTGAAGGTGGAACGTCATCTTTCATTGGAAGGACGGCGGATCCGTGTTCAGGAGGATATCACGAATTGTCTGGATGAGGATTTGGGGCTGATTTGGCGGCAGGAGGCATCCTACAGCGGCATGATGCCGAAAACGTGGCGGTTGTCGGGACTGACGGGAATCGAGGCGGTGGACGTGCAGGCGGCGGAGAATCCGACCGTCTTTATGACGGATGGTGTGCGTGCCGTCGGTTTCGTCATGGAGGACACGGTCAGCCGAATCCTTTTGGATTTGCATAAGTCCGGTAATACGTGCGTGTTCGGTTCACGCGGCGTGGGCATTCCCGCCAAAGGAAAACTGTCGGTCGAATGGAGCGTTTATCCGCTTGGCGGCGAAGAGACTGGCTATTTTGATTTCATTAATCGCGTCCGCGAAGACTGGGGCGTAAACAACACGGTTCCAGGTCCTTATCTGATCAAGGCGGAGACTCTGCCCGGCCTTAGGCTCGGCTTGGCGTCCGTCCAGCCATGGCTGGACTACGCGGGCGGCATGGATTTGACGCGGGACGAATACAAGGCGAAAGTGACGCCGCAGATGGCGGAGCTGAAAAAGCAATTTCCAGGCATTCTGCTCATGGGGCTGATCGAGACGAATCTCGTCAAATTCGATTCGCGGACGGTGCCATGGGGCGAACAGCTGCCATTGACATACGCAGACCGCACAAATCCTAAGACGCGTTATGGACAGTACTTAAGCCTTGAATTGTCGAAGAAGCTTGAAGCTGTGACGCCGTATCGCGATTCGCTGCTGCATGACGCGGAGGGGCGGGTGATGATCGATAACTACTACGTCTATCAGAAGAAGCCGTACATCAATTTGATGCCGCAGGTTGAGCGCGGCAACCATCGCTACAACGTCTTCATGGAGCAGGTGGATTTTCTCATGAAGGATGTCAAATTCGATGGCGTCTATATCGACCAATTCAATCCAACCATGCGTGACGGCGTGAGTTACGACCGTTGGGACGGCCGCAGTGTGAAACTTGACAAAAGTGGAAAAATCATTGCCCGATTCTACAATTACGCGATTACGGGGGCGGAAGGCCGCATGGACATCGTGAAGAGGATTCGCGAATTGGGCGGTGTCGTGCTGACGAACGGCCATCCTGTCACGAGAGAGGAGCAGAATTCAGGACGGCTGAGTTTCGCGGAGATGGAGAACGATCCATGCAACCCATTGCCGTTCATCGACAAGAAGCCGCCGGAGTTCCGCTATCAGGCGAAAGGCCATCTGGCGTCGCCGATTATTTTGAACTTGCGGCCGCGTCGCTACCAGTCTGAAAACGGGCCGGATCTGCGTGCGCGGATACTCATGAAAGGCATGATCACCGCCATCCGCAACGGCGTGCTGCCGTATTATTATGGTACGGAGCAGCCGCTCGAAGGTCCAGAGGCGGGCAGCTACGAACTCGCCAACTGGCTGTTCCCGTTCACGCCTGTGAAGCTTGGAGAAGGTGTTTTGCAGGGAAAGGAACGGACAATTACCGTGATTTCAGGAACTTACCGTCTTGGCGGCGCGAAGCGTCCCGCTGTCGCGCGATTCGATGACCATGGCCGTCCGAAAGGAGAAGAGGGCATCGTCATCAGTGGTGGACCCAATGCGTGGGAAGTGACAGTGGCGCTAAAAGACTGGAATGAAATGGCCTGCTTGGTTCGCTCCACTGAGTGAAGCGAACCGCTGATGGCTGGGAGGGGCGCGCTCCAGCGCGACCGGACGAGCTGGAGCTCGTCCCTCCCGTTATGGCTTATGGATTTTTTGAAAGATTAACCAATAAACAAAAAGGAAAAACAATGAGTGAACCATTGAAGATGTTGTTGTGGCCGGACGGAGCACCTGGAGCGAAAGGCAATGCCGTGGAGGACAAGCCGGATCTGACGTTGTACATGCCTGAGAATTATGATATTAGCAAGCCGCGCGGCTTGGTTGTCGTGCTGCCTGGCGGCGGCTATCATTTCAAGGCTGCCCATGAAGGCGAACCGATCGCGAAGATGCTGAACGCGGCGGGCATTCCGGCCGTCGTCGTGCAGTATCGTGTGTCGCCGTATCGCTATCCGATTCCGGCGGAAGACGCGCGCCGCGCCATTCGTCTTGTGCGTTATCATGCGGCGGAATGGCATATTGATCCAAATCACGTCGGCATTCTTGGATTCTCTGCTGGAGGTCATTGCGCGGCAACGGCTTCCACGATTTTTGAATCGACCGTGCTCAATCCGAATGATCCTGTTGATAAAGAATCGTCGCGTCCGGACGCGTTCGTCTCCTGCTATTCCGTCATCACGTTCGGTTTCAAACGCCATGACGGTTCCATGCACTGCCTGCTGGACGACGCCCATGGCAAAGTCGATCCGAAGATGCAGGAATATCTGTCGTTGGAATACCGTGTGACGCCGCAGACGCCGCCCACGTTCATGTGGACGACGTTCGCCGACGAGCTTGTTCCCGTGGAGAACACGCTGTATTTCGCCAATGCGTTGCGGGCCAACAACGTTCCGTTCGAACTGCATATCTTCCCCGCTGGGCATCATGGGCTTGGATTGGCGGTCGGCAATCCAATTGTTTCGCAATGGGCGGATCTTTGCACAAAGTGGCTGGCCGCGCAGGGATTTTAAGTTGTTTGGTGTAAGGAGAATAGCATCATGAAAATCGCAACGACAACGGGCGACTTCAAAGATTATGTGAAACGGGACGATGTCGCAGGCGCCGTGTGGCTGCTGGCGAAATGCGGCTTCAAGCATATCGATATTGCGTTGGACAGCGTGTTTTACGAAGGCTCGCCCATGCGTTCGGACAACTGGCGGGAATGGGTGGAAGGCATCCGCGTGGCTGGTGAAGAGGCCGGCGTGGATTTCGTCCAGGCCCATGCTTCCGACGGCTTTTTCGATGAAGGCCCCGAACGGGATTATCGTATCTCCATGCTGAAACGTGAGATGCAGATTTGCAAACTGCTTGGGATACCGGGCATGGTCGTGCATGCGATCTGCCGTCCAAACGGGACGCGGGAGGAGTTCATGGATGCGAATACGCGTTTCTATGGACAGCTTCTGCCGGAAGCGGAGGCGACTGGCGTGCGCATCTACACGGAAAACACATGCCGTCAGAACTGCCCGTCGTATTTCCTTTTCGAAGGTGCTGATTTCAATGAACTTCGCGGTCGTTTGGGCAACCATCCGCTGTTTGGTTGCTGCTGGGATGTCGGCCACGGCAATTGCCACGGCGTGGACCAATACAAATCCATCATGGAGATGGGCGACGGCCTGATGGCCGTGCATATCCATGACAATGTCCATGGTTTCGATGCGCATCTGCAGCCGTTCTGCGGCAACACGAACTACGATGCCATCATCAACGGACTTGTCGATGGAGGTTTCAAAGGCTATTTCACGCTGGAATCGTTCTCGCTTCCCGTGCCAAAGTCGTTCTGCAACTGCGGCCGCCAGAGCTTCTTGCAGAAAGGGCCCGATTTCGATCGGTTGAGCATGCTTCCGTTGGAGTTCAAGATGCGTTCGGAGACGCTGATGCTGGACATCGTCCGCTACATGCTCAAGACCTATAACTGCTTGGAAGAGTGAATCTTGTGTAACAAAGGCTTTCGCCTTTGTCCGACGACTTCCGCCGTTGGCACTGGACAAGGGAGAGGACGTTTTTTAGAAAACAATAGAAAGGAGAATCATGAAAGCTTTACCGATAATCATGTCCGCATCGTTGGCGATAGGTGTTTGCATGGCGGAAGATGCCCCGCTACGGGTTCGAAATGCCGTCCATGGCGTCGTCTGCAGCCTGCCGAATGAACCGTTTGGCTATTTCGGTTGGCCGAGCATCACAAGACAGGATGACGGAACGCTTTGCGTCGTCGCGTCGGGCCTGCGGCAAGGCCATGTCTGCCCATGGGGGCGGACCATCATCTGCAAAAGCCGTGACAACGGCAAGACATGGACTTATCCAAAAGTCATCAACAACACGCCGTTGGACGACCGTGACGCGGGTATCGTGAATCTTGGCGGCAAACGTCTTGCGGTGACGTGGTTTACGTCGAATACATGGCAGATATGGCGGAACCAGAAGAATCCAGACGGCACATGGAAGAATTGGGTGAAACCGCAGGCGGATGTCTTCGAGACATGGACGCCAGAACTCCTTAAGCGCGAACTGGATTCGTGGATTCGCGTCAGCGAGGACGGCGAATATTGGGGCGAGCCGCGGCGGGCTCCCGTCAACACGCCGCACGGATTCATCGTTCTGAAGGACGGTTCATGGCTGTATTTCGGTAAACGGTGGCTCATGGAAGGCGAAGGCGTCATGTGGACGATGCGCGGCGATACAGAAATCTGCGCGGCGCGTTCGACGGACGAAGGCCGCCATTGGGAGTTGCTCGGCAACGTGCCGCGGCCGGAAGGCGTTCTCGGTGAACAATGCCATGAACCGCATGTCATTGAATTGAATGATGGCAGCCTGTTGGGCGTTGTCCGCGTGGAACTTCCGTTCCGCACGATGGTTACGCGTTCAAACGACGGCGGCAAGACTTGGTCGGTGATGGAGGAGGTCGGCGCCCACGGCGCGCCGCCGCATCTGATGCGCCATTCATCCGGTGCGATTGTCTGCGTCTATGGCTACCGTCAGCAGCCGTTCGGACAGCGTTGCATGATTTCGAACGACGAAGGCAAGACATGGAAGACGGACATCATCATCCGTGAAGACGGGCCGAGCGGTGATCTGGGCTATCCGGCCTCCGTCGAACTGCCGGATGGTTCGATTCTAACCATTTATTACCAATATCTTGCAAATCAGAACAAGGCTTCCATCCTCTGGACACGATGGAATTTGCCGACGGAAGAGGAAGCCAAATTCAACACGGAGACGTTGGAGCAGAATGAACTGGAGGTCAACCGCCGTTATTTCTTCAACGACTGCGAATGCCGCATCATGGCATCGCCGAACTATGACGCGAAATCCGGCAAGGTGGCCATGACGTTCAGCGGCCGCGGCAATACGCCGTTTTTGTCCAATTTGGATTCAGTTGACGCAGTGGATTTCAGACGTAAGTTGTTGGCGGAAGGCTATATGATCATCATTCCGTTCTGCGGCGGGAACTCATGGGGAAGCGTCGATGCGACGACGAAAGCCCTCAAATCGTTGGAGCATTTGGAGAAAGACGCGGGCTTTGTCATTCCCGAACGCATCCCTGTGTTCGGTTATTCCATGGGCGGTCTGGCCGTGTTGATGTTCGCGGCGCGTCATCCTGAACGCGTTTCGAAAGTTGTGAATTTCTTCGGCGCGATTGATTTGGCGGATATGGCGAAACGCATTGACGCATACGCACCGCTCATCCACGAACTGTATCCAGACGAAGCGGCGTTGAAGGCGGCGTCGCCATTGAATTACGGTAAGACATTGGCGCAGTTCCCGATACGAATCTACCACGGCGCAAAGGACCAGTTGGTTCCGATGTCGTATTCGACTCGCCTGGAGGCTGTTCTGAAAGAGAACGGCGGCAAGGTGGATCTCGTGGTCATACCGGAAGTCGGCCATGAAAACGCCATCATGAAATATATGGCGGACGATTTTCTGAAGTTCTTGAAATAACGTTGATAAGGAACCACGAATGGACATGATGCCGCTTCGCGGCGCTTATGGCTAATGGCCTATGGCTTATGGATTAATGCGATAAACCATTAGCCATAAGTAATGAGCCATAAGCGAGCGAAGCTCTAGTTGGCCTCCGTCTGCTCGGCGGTTCGTCACGCTTCGCGCAAGCGGAAACAACGTCATGCGGAAGCTTGAAGTTCATAATCTGTCTGCTCGGCGGTTCGTCACGCTTCGCGCAAGCGCAAAAGTTGTCATGCGGAAGCTTGAAGTTCATAGTCTGTAGGCTTGGCGGTTCGTCACGCTTCGCGCAAGTGAAAACAACGTCATGCGGAAGCTTGACGTTCATAATCTGTTGGCTCGGCGGTTCGTCACGCTTCGCTCAAGCGCAAAAGTTGTCATGCGGCAACTTGTAGTTCATAGTCTGTAGGCAGCTGTCGTTCGTCACGCTTCGCGCAACAGATGGAAAACAGATGAAAACTTAGCGAAAAGCAAGAAAATGCATGATAGGGGTGTAATCGCTTGATTTTAGCCGTTGCGGATATACGTTTTACATTGGTTTGATTTGTCATGTCACGGAAGTCCGGAGAAAACAATGGCTGTTAGCTTTACAATAGACGAAATATCAGCGGTTTGCGGCGGTGAATGGATTGCGCGGCCGACGGCGGCAACGGTGGAAGGCGTCAATGACGACAGCCGTTCCGTCGCGAAGGGCAATCTGTTCGTGGCGTTGAAAGGCGAGTTGGCGGATGGTCACAAATATGTGCTGAACGCGGCTCGCGCGGGAGCCGCCTGCCTGCTGGTGGAACGCGCTCCGCAGGATGCTGAACTCACTGAAATCAAGCAACTTGGCTGTGGTTGTCTGTTAGTGGCGGATAGTTGCCGCGCCTATCATGGATTGGCCCGCGCGTATCGCCGTCGTTTTCCCAATCTGCCGATTGTTGGTGTGACAGGCAGTTGCGGCAAGACGAGCACGAAGGAAATGGTCGCCGCCGTGTTGGAGAAAAAATATCCGAACCATGTTCTGAAGACAATCGGCAACACGAACAACTTCTTCGGCGTGCCACGCAACTTATTCCGTATCAACGATGAAACACAGGCTGCGGTCATCGAGATGGGCAGCAATAAGCAGGGTGAAATCGACCGTTTGGCGACCATGGTCGAACCGACGACAGGCATCATTTGCAACATCGGCGCGGCCCATTTGGAATTCTTCCATGATCTGCGCGGCGTGGCGGAGGAAAAGGGCGATTTGTTTACGCATACGCCTGAAAATGCGACGGTTGTGATGCCTGGCGAAGCCGTCGGGCTGGACATTTTGAAAAAGCATGCGGGCGGACGGCGAATCGTGACGTTCGGCGCGTCCGACGAATGCGATGTACAAGGCGTCTATCTGGGCCTGCGCGACGGCGGTTATGGATTGAAACTCATCACGAAAAATCGCGGCGAATCCGTTGAATTCACATGGGGGCTCGGCGGGGCGCATCAAGCCGTCAACGCGGCGGGAGCCGCCGCGATCGGACTGTCGTTCGGTCTATCGTTGGAGCAGATTGCGTCTGGCTTGCAAGCCTGCGAACTGCCCGGAGCGCGCATGAAAGTCGAACAAATCGACGGAAGATATTGGGTGAATGATTCTTACAACGCGAATCCGAACAGCATGCGTGCGTCGTTGTCATGGTTCAAGGAGATATCCGCAAGCGGAAAGAGCCGTCTGCTTGTGCTCGGCGACATGCTGGAGCTTGGCGAAAACAGCGCCAAGGCGCATGAAGAACTGCTGCAATGGGCGCGGGCGGAATTTCCAAATGATCGCATTGTCACGGTTGGCAAACTGATGGCTCCTGCGTCGGAAGCTCTTGGGCTGGAGCATTATGCAACGGCGTTGGAGGCGAAGGAGGCGTTGAGCGGCCATCTGCCGGAAGGCGGCTGGATATTGCTGAAAGGCTCCAACAGCATCGGTCTGAGTGCGATTCTCTGAAAAGCGAACAGGAAGCCGAATATGTTGTCAGTCCGTGATTTAACCGTTCAATTCGACACAGACGACGGGCGTCTGCAGGCCGCGACGCATGTGTCGTTCGACGTGGCGACGGGCGGCACGTTGGGGCTGGTTGGAGAATCCGGCTGCGGCAAATCCGTTTCCGCCATGAGCATCCCGCGGCTGATTCCGCAGCCGCCCGGTCATATCGTGTCCGGCGAAATCTTGCTGGATGGCGTTGATTTGCTGAAACTTCCGATATCGGAGATGCGGAATGTCCGCGGACGTGACATCGGCGTGATCTTCCAGGAGCCGATGACGGCGCTCTCGCCGCTTCATCGGATTGGCGACCAATTGGCGGAAGTCGTTGAATTACATGAACATTGCTCCAAACGCGAGTTGTATGCGCGCTGTCTTGACTGGCTGAAAAAGGTCGGCATACCGGACGCGGAAAAACGGATGGAGGCGTTTCCGTTCGAGCTGTCCGGCGGGATGCGGCAGCGCGTGATGATCGCGATGGCGTTGATCATGCAGCCGAAACTGATCATTGCGGACGAGCCGACGACGGCATTGGATGTGACGATTCAGGCCCAGATTCTGGATTTGCTGAAAGCCATCAGGGCGAAGGATTCGTCGTTGCTGCTCATCACGCACGACATGGGCGTTATTTGGGAGATGTGCGACGAAATGGTCGTCATGTACGCTTCCCGCGTTGTGGAGTCTGGTCCTGTGAAAGAGCTGTTCAAGGAGCCGCGGCATCCATACACGGAAGGACTGCTGAAGTCGATTCCGGGCTTGGTGTCTGGAAGTGAACGGCTTCCGCATATTCCGGGACAGGTTCCAAGCCTGCTGCATCTGCCAAAAGGCTGTTCGTTTGCGGATCGCTGTCCGTATGCGACGGCGCGTTGCCGTGAAGAGCAACCGCCGTTGACAACGGAAGGATCGCGCCGTCTGGCGTGTTTCCGACATGAAAATGTATAAATGACTAATATTTTCTTTTGATTATCTGAAAATAATAATATATTATATAAAAATATTAAGGACGAAAGGACGGAAAGATGAAAAACAGACAGGTTATTTCCATGATGGCGCTATGCCTTGCGGCGTTGATGCTTTGTTCTTGCACATCAATCCAGAAGAAAAAAGCGGCGGAAATGCAGGTGAGGGACTTTTTCACGCTGCAGGACGGCAGAGTCGCAAAGCTTTATACGTTGAGTAACGGAAAAGGCTTCGAGGCGAAAGTGACGGACATGGGCGGCGCGGTCGTCTCGATTGTCACGCCGGATCGTGACGGAAATCCGACGGATGTCGTGCTCGGCCATGGCAAACCGGAAGCCTATGAGAACAACGGCCCGTTCATGGGGGCGCAGATCGGTCGTTATGCGAACCGCATCACGGGAGCGAGCTTCGTGTTGGACGGAAAGCGCTGTGAATTGCATCAAAACGAAAAGGCTCGCGGCAACACGCTGCATGGCGGTTTGTGCTTCGGACAGCGTCACTTGTGGGAGGCGACGCCGATTGACGCCGCGACGTTGAAACTTAAATTGTTCAGTCCGGACGGCGAAGCGGGGTTCCCCGGCAATCTGACGGTCACGGTGACGTTCCATGTGACGGACGCCAACGAACTGGAAATGACGTATGACGCGACGACGGATGCGCCGACGATTATCAGTCTGTCCAACCATATTTATTTCAATCTGAACGGTTGCCTGTCAACGGATTGCAAGCAGCATGAAGTCTGGGCGCGGGCCTATGGTCATACGGAAGTGGACAAGAATCTTTCGGCGACGGGCCGCACGCTGCCAGTCGTGAACACGCCGTATGATCTGCGGACGGGCCGCACGTTCGAATCCATCTATGAAGACGAACAGCTGCCGATCGCTTTCGACGACAATTTCGTTGTCGCGAACGAAGCGGGCAATTTCCAGAAAGGCGTGTTCCGCGTCTTGTCGCGCAGGACTGGCATCCAGATGGAGTTGGATACGGATCAGCCTGGCGTGCAGTTCTATATGGGATATTGGATGGGTGCGATGGACGGCAAATACGGCATCAAATACAAACGTTTCGGGGCGTTCTGTCTGGAACCGCAGTTGTGGCCGGATTCGCCGAACCACGCGGATTTTCCGAAAGCCCGTCTTGATCCTGACGAGCATTACAAGCATCATTCCGTCTATCGCTTTAGCGTGATAAAATAGGCTTTATTGAAGGGACAAAAGCGACTAAAGCGACATAAGGGACAGTTTGTTTTAAGCTTTAATTATGCATTAAGCATTATGAATTATGAATTAAAAATAGCGGTTTGCCTCAAACAAGTTCCGGATACGGCGGCGATGCAGCTGGATCCCGTGACGCATACGTTGCGGCGTGACGGCGTAAAGGCCGTTTTGAATCCGCTGGACGAATTTCCGCTGGAGGCGGCCATTCGTCTGAAGCGGGCCGTCGGCGGATGCGTGACGGCGTTCACGATGGGGCCGCCGCAGGCGGACGCTGTGTTGCGTCGGGCCATCGCGATGGGGACGGACGATGCCGTGCTGTTGTCGTGCCGCGAATTCGCGGGTTCGGACACGTGGGCGACGTCGCTGAATCTTGCGGCGGCATTGCGGAAGCATGGGCCGTTCGATGTCATTCTGTGCGGAAAACAGGCGACGGATGGCGACACGGCGCAGATCGGACCGGCTCTCGCAGCGCATCTGGACATGCCGCAAGTCACGTATGTGACGGCGATTGAGGCTAAAGATGACGGTCGTCTGGAAGTCCGTCGCATGATGGATGACGGGACGGCTGTACTGTCGGTAAAACCGCCAGTCGTGCTGACGGTTTTGAAGGAGGCGAACGAACCAAGCTTCCCGTCGTTAGCGGGGTATTTGACGGCTCTGGATGCGGAACCGATGATGGAAACGGCTGATTCTCTGGGGATTGCGGCGGCTGATACAGGCTTGAAAGGATCGCCCACGCGGGTGGCGAAAGTGAGCGTTCCGGAGATTTCTCGCAAACGTTGTCTCGTCAAAGGCGATTTGGGCGAATGCGCCGCGCGGCTGCTGGAAGAGTTGAAACTGTAATGGATTAGGTAGAGGGACATAGCCATGCAGAGCAAACAGTTGATTTGGCGGGACCGCCCGGGCGAGTTCTTCACAGACGCCTTACCGCTTGGTAATGGGCGACTTGGAGCGATGGTTTATGGCGGTGTCGAAGACGAACTGCTGGAACTGAACATCGATACGTTATGGTCCGGCGTGCCGCGTGTTTTCACGGTTCCGCAGGCTCGTGAGGCTCTGCCCACCATTCGCAAGGAGCTGCTGGTGGAGCATGATTGGGCGAAGGCCAGTCAACTTTGCAAAAAACTGCAAGGGCCGCATACGGAGAAGTATCAGCCATTGGGGAACTTGCTGCTGCATTTCCAGAATCGCGAGACGGTTGGCAAATACCGTCATGAACTGTCGTTGAATGATGCGCAGGTGACGACCACCTATCGTCAAGGCGTAAATATCGTTCGCCGTGAGACGTTCATCAGCTATCCGGATCAAGTTCTGGTCATGAAAATCACGTCTGATCTGCCTGGACTGCTGGATATTGATGTGGAATTGGACAGCCAGTTGCCTGGTGAGGCGACAGCGGAGAAGAATGATATCGTTTACATCGGCCGCGCTCCAAGCCATGCGACTCATGAAAATACGCTGGAATGGGATGCGGAAAACGCCATGCGTTTCGCCATGCGAACGACGGTTCGGACGATTGACGGAACATGCGAGGCGGTTGAAGGCAAGTTGCAGATACGGCAGGCGACAGTCGTTCTCATATTGCTTTCTGCCGCGACAAGTTTCAACGGTTATGGCAAACATCCGTTGTCGGCCGGAAAGGACTGCGCGAAAATCGCCGCCCGCATCTTGAAGACTGTGAAATCAAAGAGTTATGACGATTTGCTGAGCCGTCATCGTTCCGATTATCTGGCGTTGTATTCGCAATGCCAATTGGATTTGGGCGAATCGCCGCAGGAGGCGAAGCCGTTGGAACAGAGGCTGAAAGAATTCAACGGCAAAAACGATTTGCCGTTGGCGGCGCTGTTGTTCAACTATGGCCGCTATCTCTTGATCAGTTGTTCGCGGCCAGGCACGCAACCTGCTAATTTGCAAGGGATATGGAACAATCTGACATTGCCGCCGTGGTCGTCCAATTATACCATCAATATCAATACGGAAATGAACTACTGGCCGGCCGGGCCTGCGAACGTATTGGATTGCGACGAGCCGTTGATCCAGATGGTAGGGGATTTGCGCAAGACGGGTTCGCTGGTGGCCAGCGTGAACTACGGCTGCGGCGGCTGGGTGGCGCATCACAACACGGATTTGTGGCGGTTGTCATGTCCTGTTGGCGACTACGGAAAGGGCGAACCCGTCTGGGCCAATTGGCCGATGGGCGGCGTCTGGCTGTGCATGAATCTGTGGGAGCATTACGCCTTCAGCGGTGACGTCGATTTTCTGAAACGAAAGGCATGGCCCGCCATGAAAGGCGCGGCGCAGTTTATTTTGGATTGGCTGGTGGAAGAGAAACGCAAAGGCGGAACATATTTGGTGACAGCACCTTCCACAAGTCCGGAGAACACGTTTGTCACGCCGGAAGGCGTCCGTAGCGCGGTGTCGGCCGCTTCGACGATGGATTTGGCGTTGATCCGCGAATTGTTCGCGAACTGCCGTGAGGCGGCGGCGATTTTGAATTTGGAAAAGGACACGACAATCAAGGCGATCAACGCGGCGGAGCCGCGTCTGTTGCCGTTCCAGATTGGAAAGCACGGCCAGTTGCAGGAATGGTCGTGGGATTGGGACCGTCCGGAAGACCATCACCGCCATGTCTCGCATCTTGTGTCCGTCTATCCGGGCAGGCTGATGACAAAGGAAGAGACGCCTGAACTCATGGCGGCGGCGCGGAAGAGTCTGGAATTGCGCGGTGATGAAGCGACCGGCTGGTCGCTTGCATGGAAAGTCTGCCTGTGTGCGCGATTTGGCGAAGGCGACCATGCGTGGCAGTTGATTTCCATGCTGTTGAGGCTTGTGGAAGGCGGTCTCAGATATTCCATGACAGGCGGTGGTGTCTATGCGAACATGTTCGACGCATGTCCGCCATTCCAGATCGACGGCAATTTCGGCGTGACGGCAGGCATTGCGGAGATGTTGGTGCAGAGCCATTTGCGAAAGAAAGGCGCGAATGGCGAAATGCGTTATGCCGTGAAACTGCTACCTGCGTTGCCGTCGGCATGGCGGAACGGCCATGCGACAGGGCTGGGCGTGCGTGGCGGCACGAAAGTCGATTTGACGTGGGAAGATGGACTTCTGAAGAAAGCAATCGTTCGTGATGCTCCAGCTGGCGAATTCATGGTCTGCACGGATGTGCCGTTGATGGTTCGCCACGGCGATGAAATCGTGCGAAGCCGTTATGAAAACGGCGTGTTTTCATTCACGTCGCTTAAAGTCAGGGAATACATTGTTACAATGATTAATGAT
>JAFZAB010000104.1 GCA_017548425.1 Victivallales bacterium | reverse complement strand
GAAAACATGCTGTACGATTATTTTGACGTCTATCCGAGAATCCTTCCTGTCGGGCAGTGCAAACGCGTGACGATCAAGCCGCGTTACGAACAGCGCAGCTTCGCCGTGATGCAGAAGGATGGTCGCATCTGGGTGGAATACGCCGGCGACAATGGAACGATGTTCGACGGACGTCCGACCAAGTGGGGCGAATTCGAACCGCTGCCTGTTCAGGCGTATGACGAAGCGACGGATTGCTGGACGATGGATGTGACGTTGCCGCACGAAGGCGAATATACGCTCCGCCTCGTGATCGAGCCTGCGGATGGTCGTCCGAAGCGTGAGATTTTCCATTTTGCGATGTATGCGCTGGAAGAGGATTTGTTCGGCCTGCGTCCGTTCCGTGGCGACATGCACTGCCATACAAGCTATTCGGAATGCGGCAACCGTGATGAAAATCCGCGCTATGTGGCGGCGTACGCCTGCTACGCGGGTCTGGACTATCTCGCCATCACGGATCATATGCAGCGTGATCCCTCCGTGCTCGCACAGAAGTATCTGGAGCCGTTTGAGCTTGATTTCCAAATCTTTAACGGTGAGGAAATCCATCTGCTTCCGAAGCCAGTCGATACACTGGTGTGCCGCAACCGCTTCGAGCCGGCCATCCATCTCGTCCATTTCGGCGGCAAACAGAGCGTCGCGAAATACATGAACGACCATTTTGACGAATTCAACGCCCAATTGAATGCGAACGCCGAAAAGTTGGATCCAAAACAGCCGCAGAAGACGCGTTGGCTGATGGCGGGTGCCGACTGGGTTTTCGACAAGATCCATGAATACGGTGGTGTGGCGATTTTCGCGCATCCGTTCTGGCATGCCGTCATGCGTGAGAATCTACCGCAACCCGTGCGCGAATATATCATGAAGGAACGCAAGTTCGACGCCATCGAACTCATCGGTCTGAGCGCGAACATGCAGAGCCGTGAAGACAACATGGTCAACGTGAACTGGTGGATGCAGGAAAACATGAAGAGCGGGAAGATGATTCCCGTGGTCGGCAATACGGACAGCCATGGCGCGCGTGGCAGCCTGAACCGCCGTGCGACCATCGTCTTCGCGAAGGATAAGTCGTTCGAATCCATCGCGGAAGGCATCTGCTCCGGCCACAGCGTGGCAGGTTCGTTCTACGACGGCGAAGGTCCCGTTCTGTACGGCGACTATCGCCTGGTCGATTTCGCCTACTTCCTCTGCCGCGAGTTCTATCCAGAACACGACGAAGAGAGCAAACTGCTCGGTAGCGTGCTGATGGACAACCTGCGCGGCGGTTGCGACGACGCAACGGTCAAGGCTGTCGGCAAGAACCGCCTGACGAAGCTCTTCAAGAAGTATTGGGCATAAAAGCGACGAACGGGACATAAACGACGAAAGGGACTAAAGGGGCGATTGACCGTCCTTTTAGTCCCTTATGTTGCTTTGTCGCTTTGTTTTATTTCACAAGCGCTTCGCGTTCTTTTTTGTACTTGGAGTCTTTGATAAGTCCGTCACCTTTTTCCTTGACGGCTTGCTTGCCTTGGTCAACGGTCTGCTCAACTTTCTGGCTGGCCTTCTTAACTTCCTTGGTGACATTCTTCAAGAGCTTCTTGCCTTCCGGATCGTCTTTCATTTTGTTATAGGCAAACCAGCCGCCGGCGATCAACGCCAACAGGATGATCAGTTTGATGAGATTCATGATCATGCGGTTGGAGTTCGATCTCTTTTTGCTCTCCTGAACGCCTTCGACCATGGCGCCCGTGCGGATGGCGTCGTCACGGCATTTGGCGGAGCAATACACGACGCCGTCTTTCTTGACAATGCAATCCGCGCAGATAGGCTTGCGGCAGACTGCGCAACGCGCGACTGCAGGGACGTTTGGATGGTTCAGGCAAACACTGCCATTATCGATTTTCGCCATAGGTTGTTCCTCCTTGAAACGATTTTGCGATGGCGCCGTCCATGGACAGCGCATGTACCTTATAATAATATAGTTCTTATTTCACGATATCAATGACGTTGGCCCATTCCGTGTCCGGATCTTCCGTGATGATTTTGATTTTCTCCTCCAACTGGCCCCACAAGCCATCGTATTCAAAATTCTCATAGCTGTGGCCCCAGAAATAGAAGACGCCCGTGGCTTTGGCGGCGTCATATTTCGCCCAGAACTGCGGATCTTGGAAATGGCAGTTCGAATGTAGAGCCATGGAGTCGTCGTATTTCGTCACGTCGGCGACGTTTTTCGTCGTGCGGCCATAGGCGAAGCCTGCTTCATGGAGCAACGCCATGGTTGACGGCGTATAGAGGCCGCAAGGCCACGCATAACCGCGGCATTCGCGTTGGAACTTGTCTTCCAAGAACTTGCGCGTATCCGTCGCGGATTTGATGAAGACATCGTCTGGAACTTGTCCCGCGTTTTCATGCCGCCAGTTATGAGTTGCGACTTCGAAACCGGTGTAGATTTCCGTCAATTCATCAATGCCTATCTTGCCGCCGTAGAAGCCTTTATGGCTCCAGCCATAGAATTTCCCATGAACCCAGCCGCAGGGCTGGCGTTCCGCCTTCATGAGGCCCGGATTCAGATTGAACGTCGCTTTGGCGTTGTATTTGCGGAGGATTTCCGTCAGACGGATATCCGTCACGACGCCATCGTCCCAGCATTGTACGACTTTCATTTTCATAAGAGACCTTTCTTCTTGAATCGTTGAACACGTATGAAAGAGTGCATTTGAATTGTCACATTATCAACTTACATTGTATAATGCAGATTCCCAAATGAAAACGGAAGAAAAAATCGGAAAAAATGATTGTTATGGATTCCATACGGCGTGACACCGTCGTGGAATTTTGGCTCATAAGGCTTGTAAATGAATGAGTTCTGAACTTTTTATCATCGCCATGGCGTTGGCGCTGATGTTGTCGCTGGCCATCAGCCGGAAACGGCGTCGTTTTCTCAAACTGCCGTTTTCCGTTGATTTGGCGTGCATTGTGGCGGGCGTTTGCCTGCTGACGTATCTGGCCATCGCCAACGGAACGGATGTCGCGGCAACTCAGATGCCGCGGCGCGTTCATGTTTTTGTCGTGGATTGTTCGCGCAGCATGCTGGCGGACGATCATGGCGCAACGCGTCTTCAACGTGCAAAAAACATGGCGAACAAGATGGTTGAAGAAATATCGGAAGGCTCTGTCGCATTGGTTTCATTCGCCGGATCGCCGTTTCTGGACTTGCCGCCGACGGAAGATCGTGAGGCTTTCCGTGACGCATTGTCGCAACTTGCGCCATCATTGGAGGATTTGCCGGGCTCCGATCCAGCCGCCGCGTTGAAAATGGCGGAGACGGTCGCGATGGCGGAACCGCATAGTTCCGCCGTTGCTATCTTGTTGTCAGATGGTGAGATACAAGGCGGAATCATGGATTATTGGGAAGAACGGACGATTCCGCTCGTCTGGCGATGTGTCGGGCTTGGTGCTCCGCAACCGATTCCGTTGGGAGAAGTCTGGATGCATGATCCGGACACAGGTGAAACAGCGTTGACACAAGCGACAAAAGAAAAGATAGATTCCTGCGCGGCAATGAGTTCCGCTCCTTTTTCGCATTCGCTTGATTCTACGTTTGAATTGGATCAGAAGCCAAAAGGGCAGGGCGGATTTTTAGCCATCGTCGTGGCTGTCTTGTTTTTAATCGCTTTACGGACGCCGAGGCCGCGATTGCTGATGTTGTCGCTTCTGGCAGTGATTACCGTCAACGCGTCACCGTTGGATGAAACGACGGCAGAGAAGCATGATCGCGCAGAGAAAATCCGTTCCGAATTGGCGGAATTGCCGTTGAAATCGCCGCGTCGCTCCGTGTTGTTGGCGAATTGGGCGGCGTTGATTGCCGACGAATCGCCACATGACGCCATCCTGCTGACGCAGGAGGCGTTGCGATTGGATCCATCTTCCGCAACCATCCGCCATAATCTGGATGTGTTGGAAAAACGGCTGAAACCGAAAGAAAAGCAAGAGGAAGTGACGGAACGACAGTCGGTTGCGGATTTGGACGAACTGCTGTCGCTGCCAGCTGAGAAACATCGGGAAGAGACTGACACACCGCCATCCGCTCATGCTGTGTCAGTTCCTTCGACGCCTGGAACATGGCGTGAAATCAAGCGGCAGAATCGCTTCATCAAGCCGCGGATCGTGAAAGCCAAGCCATGGTAACGACGGCGTCCTCGCCGAGGAGATTCCGCATTCGTCCCGCCTGCGGGGAAGGAAGTCCCATCGGCGTCTCGCCGTTGGGCGGTATTTTCCCAGAGACTCTGGAAAACACTTAAATCCAGAATATCTAGTAAATCCAGTAAATCCAGTTGGCAAATAACGACAACACCGTGACTTATGCCGACACCTCCGCAAATGCCGTTTTATCCCATTTTCTGTAAGACGCTGGAAACAATGGACATGGATGAAAACGCCCTTTATGACTTTCCATGATTCCTTGTGATTCTTTATGATAATGTATGATTCTCTATGATAATGAAAAGAATTTCTTGAATATTCATTCCGACGTGCTATAGTCTGTTTTTGTCAAGTGATTCGTTTGTTATTCTATAAATATGGACTATACTATTAACAGTCGGTGGATTCATGGGCAGAAAAGACATGGCGGCGAAGGCGCTGATGAGGCGCGACGAGGAGTTCGCGGACGCGTTCAACACGCTGTTCCGGCGGGCGGGGATCTCCGTCGATGCGCGGAGCCTGGT
>JAFZAB010000103.1 GCA_017548425.1 Victivallales bacterium | reverse complement strand
GCGGAAAATTATCGTTGGCTGCATCTGATGTTCATGGGAATCGGCACGATGGCGGACAGTCTTGTCGCGTTGGAAAAGTTGCGCGAACGCTATAACTATGCTGAAATCAAAGAGATCTTACGTTCTGACTATGATGGACATGAAGCGTTGCGGCAGGAAATCATCCGCGACTTCCCCAAATATGGCAATGGCGATGAGACTGTCGATGCCAAGGCCGCTGAAATCGGCAATTTGCTGATTGATGTCTTTGAGGAAGCTGCTCGGGAAGAGGGATTTCTGGCGATGCCGTCATTCTATTCACTGACGTTGCATCGCGATTATGGCTTGCGAATCGGGGCGACGCCGAACGGTCGAAAGGCGGGGACGCCAATCAGTGAAAATCAGTCGCCGACATATGGCGCGGATCATCATAGCCCGACGGCGTTGTTGCAAAGTGTTGCGTCTCTGCCACTTAAGCGTTGTATTTGTGGCGGGCTGAATCTGAAGTTCGGTTTCAAACCGTCAGAGGAAACGCTTGAAGCGATGATGAAGAGCTATTTTGCGATGGGCGGACAGCATCTTGGTTTCACGATGGTCAGTCGTGAAACGCTGGAAAAAGCACGGCAACATCCGGAGAAATATCGGACGCTGCTCGTGCGGAAGACCGGTTTCTCGGAGTATTTTATTGCGTTATCCCCTGCGGAACAGCAGGATATGATTGACCGGACGGAATACTGAGAGATTTTATACGCGGATTTATTTGGGCAATGCGTCTTTAAGGCGGTTGAGTGCTTCCATGAGATTGGAACGCGGCGTTCCTACGTTGAGACGCATAAAGCCTTCGCCGCCAGAGCCGAACATCTCGCCGTCGTTCAAGGCGAGATGTGCTTTGTTGATGAAGAAATCGTTCAGTTGCTCATGGTTCATGCCGAGGCCGCGGCAATCAAGCCAAACTAGGAAGGAGGCCTGTGGCTTTATGGCTTTGATGCCGGGAAGATCCTTTTCACAGAAGCGGATGACAAAATTGATATTGTCTTGCAGGTAAGCGAGCATTTCCCGCCGCCATTGTTCACCATGCTGGAAGGCGGCAATCGCGACGATGGGAGAGAACATCGGCGGTTCGCTGAATTCATTCATCTCCAACCATTCGAAGAACTTATGGCGTATTTTGTCATCGGGGACAACGGCATATGCGCTGACGACGCCTGCGATGTTGAACGTTTTCGTCGGAGCGGCCAACGTAATGCTGTTGTGTGCGGCGGCTTCTGAAACGGAAGCAAAGGGGATGTGCTTGTTGTCCCACAACGCCATGTCGCAATGAATTTCGTCGGAGACGACAAGAATGTGATGCTCCAGACAGAAATCCGCCAGTCTGGCTAGCGTTTCGCGACTCCAAACCGTGCCGCCTGGGTTATGCGGATTGCAGAGGATCAGCATCCGGCATTTGTCATCAACGACGGATGCAAGTTGTTCGAAATCCATCTGATAGATACCGTCATCACCAAGTTTAAGCGGATTCACGACGACCTGTCGTCCGTTGCCTTCCGGCGTGATGCGGAAATGATGATAGACAGGAGTCTGGATGATGACTTTTTCATCAGGCTTCGTGAAGACATTGATGGCGAAACCAATGCCTTTGACGACGCCTGGAATGAAGGTCAGCCAGTCTTCGGCGACATCCCAGCCATGATGATCTTTTATCCATTTGGTGATGGTCGGCCACAGTTCCGGCGGAGTCACGGTATAACCTAAGATAGGGTGTTGAAGGCGTTTGCGGATGGCGTCGATGATAAAATCCGGCGAGGCGAAATCCATGTCCGCCACCCATAGGGCGAGAAGATCTTCTCGCCCGTAGCGTTCTTTCAGGACGTCCAGTTTCAAAGCACCGGTATTGCTTCTGTCTATGACTGTATCAAATAAGCTCATAATAATAGTTTATTATATTGGGGAAAATAATATGTGATAAAATAATTTTGATAATGATATTGTCAAATGAAAGCGAATGATTGTTGATGAAAAATTCCCCATCATGTATCTTAAAGGAATAATGTCTTCTTATGATGATTTTAAAACATTTGAAATATCAATTTATAATATTATAGTACAAGAATTGTGATCATAAAGTGTTCGAGGGGAAATAAAGGGAAGAACAAAGAAAAATCATGAAAAATATCCTCCGAATCATCAAACGATATGAAACAATCTGTTGTTCTATATGCCAAGTCATGTTATGTGCATTGATTCTTCTTCGTTTGGCAATGGCATATAGAACCGCGCTTTTTACGGATACTCGCTTTTTTGTTGAAACGGCAAATTGGGTCAGGCAAGGTCTTTGCCCATACAAACCGGAAGTTTTCTTGACGAAATTTGGAGCCGCGCCTCTTCAGTCACCCAGTATGTCATTGTTGTCCATGCCGTTATGTTTTTGTTCGATAACATTTCAAAATATTGTGCTTTTTATTCTTGGCACATTGGCATATTTCGCATTCGCAATCTTGGTTTTTAACTATTTCGGATTTAATTATAAAGAATATATAAAACCACGTTGGCGTAGTCTTCCTGTACTTTTTGTATTGACATTGGTTTGTATAGCTTCTCCATTCTTGGGGATGCTTCGTGCAGGTCAAAATTCTTCTCTGGCAGCCGTTTGTCTTTTTATTGCCATATTGTATCCAGCCAATGACAAAATAAGTAATATCGTTTGGCTGGGGTTGTCCGCGGCTTTCAAATATTCTGTCATGACCTTTCAGATTCCAATACTAGTTTTGCAAAGACGTTTGAAAATGAGCGTGTTAGCATTCATTTTATTCGTTGTCCTGTGTTTGTCTATTGGAATTTGGCTTGATGATCTCGTGACAGTGTTTCATGAATATGTGGAATGTGTTACTAAATCCACTTCTCATGGTGGAAATTCTTATGGCGAAGGTTCGTTTTTCTTCCTGAGTATTGGTTTCTTGAAAAGTAACATGATTAACCGTATTTTGAGAATTTTTATTTGCCTGGCCTATGCGGGGGTGTTGCTGAAAATTTGGAAGCGCAACAAGGCTCAAGGAGAAAATAGCTTTCCAATGCATTTGACAGCCGTCGATTGGGGGCTTTTTACATTCATGACGATTTTCTTCAGCTACCATAGAATACAGGATGGCGTGTTGTTCATGCCTTTTCTTGGGGTAATTGTGCTGGAACTATATCAATCCTGTATTAAAATGAAAAAAATCAATTATAAACAGAGCGTTTTTCAATTGTTGCTGGCTGTTCTGTTTTTGCTATTTTGGACAATTCCATCAAGCATAATCTTTTCCATTGGAAGCAAGATTGGAAAGATGATTCCTGCTGCAGAGAAGATAGTGTATTATCCTTCAGATGAAGTCGGAGGTTTTTCAAACATATTTCCGATTATGCCATTTGTCATGCTTGCAATAATCGTATATTTACTTTGGCTTGAGTTTTCATTTGAAAAAGCTGACACATATAAGTGTTAAATGAAATAATATGCTTGGGGAAGTTGAAGATTTATTGAATGATTTATGGATTCAAAGAATGAATCCATTTATATGATCATAGAGGCTTTTTATGAATGTGTTAAAAAAGATATTAGCTCAATATGAACGTGTTTTCGTTCGAATTATTCAGATATTTTTATTGATATTTGTGTTTGCTCGATGGATTAAAATTGCAGTTAATGCAAATTTTATGGATTATAATATATATATTCAAACGGCAAAACTAATACGGATGGGGATATCTCCTTATGAAAAGGAAGTTTATGATTTATATATGCGGCTCCCGCCTCTTCAGCCCCCAAGCATGTCTCTTTTATTTATGTTACCTAGTTTATGGTCTGAAAGTTTAATTGTCAGTTATCTTTATTTTACTGCATCAATCATCGCTTTTTTAGCATTAACCATAATGATTTTGAATTATTATGGCTATCGTATAAATGACTATATAAAACCAAAGTGGAAGAATTTGCCAATATGGTTGGTATTCATGCTGATATCTGTGTCAAATCCATTTTTACATACATTGTTTATTGGTCAAAGCAATTGTTTTGCAATCTTGTTTTTGTTTTCAGCACTGCTTTTCCCTAAGCATGATAAATATTTAAATATCTTTTTTTTAGGAATGGCCGCAGCCGTTAAATATTCAATCATGACATTTTTAGCTCCTGTGCTGATTTTTCAAAAACGTTTAAAAATGAGTATATTAGGATTTATCTTTTTCATGGTAATGGTGTTGTCTGTCGGGTTCTGGCTTAATGGGCCAATACCTTCATTTGTTGATTATATAAAATTAATATTATATGATATAAAACATGGAGCAAATTCGTATGAGAATAATGCTTATGAATATATTTGCCTAGGTTTCTTTAAAATTCCTATAATGAATACGATTTTAAAAATTCTGGTTTTAATTTCGTATGGCTGGATATTGTACAAGAAATTCTTCAATAACAAAGACAAAAAATCAATTTTTCATCTTACGGCAATTGAATGTTGTTTATTTTCATCGATGACATTATGCATTTCATATCACCGATTGCATGATGGAATTTTATTCCTGCCATTTTTGGCAATCATTGTTCTAGATTCTTTTTACCGTATGTCTATAAAGAATATTTATTCCGTATTAACAGCGATTGTCAGTTTTTCATTCTTTATGTTTTGGTGCATACCCTATAATGTCTCCAAAAAGATAGCGGAAAAAATTGGTGCCTTATATCCGTCAGGAGCAGATTATTTATATTACGCAAAGGGTGATATAAAAATGTTTCCATTGTTACCGATAATTTTGCTTATGATGATTTGTTTTTTGTTTCTGCTGGAAAAAACACAGACATCTGATGACACGACAGATTGTAAACAAAATATATTGACAAACAATAAGGATTTATCAGAAAATCAGGAGTGCGAGTAAAATTATGAAAGACAGCATCAATATCGGTGTGGTCGGTCTTGGTGGACGCGGCGTCGGCAATCTTCGTTTGATATTACGAATGGATGACGTGCATGTCGTCAGCCTGTGCGATTTGCGGGAGGCGCGTCTAAAGAACGCTCTGGAGGCCGTAAAAGCCGCGGGGCGGCCGATTCCGCAGGCGACGACTGTTTATCAAGAGATGCTTGATCGAAAAGATATTGACGCAATCTGTGTGTTTTCAGGCTGGAACGAACATCTGCCGTTGTGCATCGAGGCGATGAAGGCCGGAAAATACGCGGCGACGGAAGTCGGCGGTGCGAATTCCATCGAACAGTGCTGGGAGACGGTCCGTGTCAGTGAACGGACGGGCATGCCGTGCATGCTGTTGGAAAACTGCTGCTATGACCGCAATGAGATGACCATTCTGAACATGGTGAAGCAGGGCCTGTTCGGCGAACTCGTCCATGCGGAAGGTGGATATTGCCATGACTTGCGTGAACATATCGCGTTGGGCTATGAGCGCGACCATTTCCGCCATGTGCAGAACCGCAACCGTTGCGGCGAACTGTATCCGACGCATGAGCTTGGCCCTATCGCCAAGTGGTTGAATATCAACAAGGGAAACCGCATGCTGACCGTGAGTTCCATCGCGTCGAAGGCGCGTGGCATGAATGCGTGGGTGGCGGAGAATCGTGGCGCGGATCATCCGATGGCGAGTTGTCCTTTCACGGAAGGCGATGTGACGATCACGACCATTAAATGCGCCCATGGCGAGACGATCATGCTTTGCCATAATACATCGCTTCCAAGACCTTACAGCCGTCGAAACGTGCTTCAAGGAACGAAGGGCATCTGGTCGGAAGACAAAAATTGCATCTATTTGGAAGGAATTAGTGAAAAGGTGGACTGTTGGGAGCCGATTGACAAATATTATGAAAAATACGAGCATCCGTTGTGGAAGGCGTATCGCGAAGGCGGTAAGCTGATGCAGAACAAGGAAGGCCATGGTGGCATGGACTACTTGGTGCAGCGCGCTTTCTTCGAAGCTGTTATGGCGGGAACCCAAACGCCGATTGACGTGTATGACACGGTCAGCTGGATGGCGGTGACTTGCCTGAGCGAAGATTCCATCGCGAAAGGCGGCATGCCTGTGCCGATGCCCGATTTCACAAATGGCCGTTGGTTTACACGCAATGACATCGTGCCTGGGCCATATTGTCTGGATGAAGTCTGCTGGAAGTATTTTGAATAGCTAAAAGCTTAAAGCCAAAAGCTTAAAGCAAATACAAAATAATTTAAAAAGGATGTTGCAACATGGAAGATGTGAATAAAAGAGGTTATCTGGTTGTCACGGATACGGTTGTGGCGGATGGCAAGACAGACGTTGCGGATCAGATTCAAAAACTGATCGATGAAAATCCAAATCGTACAATTTATTTTCCCGACGGCGTTTACGTATTGGGCCATCCAATTCTGACGCCCGCCGATCCGAAAAAGAGCGTCGATTTGCAGTTGTCGAACTACGCCATTTTGAAAGCGGCGGATGGATGGAACTCCGAAGAGGCGATGGTTCGTCTAGGCGGCGAATGCCCCGCGAACGATATCCGTACAATTGGTAGCAACTATGGTTTCACGGGCGGAATCGTTGATGGAAATGGCGTCGCCAACGGGATTTCTATCGACGGTGGACGAGAGACGAAAATCCGTGACGTGTCCATCAAGCATACGCGCATCGGCATCCATATCAAACATGGTGCGAACTGTGGTTCGTCGGATTCGGACATCATGAGCGTGAACATCGTGGGCAACCGTGCGCGGAATTCCATCGGCGTGCTGGTGGAAGGATATGACAACACGTTGAGCAACATGCGCATAGCGGACATCTATGTCGGAATCGAAGTGTGCAGCAGCGGCAATTCATTCCGCAATCTCCATCCGCTCTATACTTGCGATTGGGATGATTACGGCGACAGCACAGGTTTCTGGGATCATCGCGGCGGCAATTGGTATAGCTTCTGCTATAGCGACCAGTTCGCCATTGGTTTCCATCTGGGAGCGAATATTTGCAGTATCTTCGACAGTTGCTATTGCTTCTGGTATGCGGGAAAGGCTCCGTGGCAGAAAGGCGTGAAGGCGGACGGCATGTTCAATTCCGTCATGAATACCTTCCGGGCGGACTTCCATCCGGAATCGAAGAAAAATATATTCTTGGAAGTCGCGGAACCAGGCGGACATGGCGTTTTGAATCATCCCGTTGTCGGACGGCAGCCTGTGTCCGATTTCGCGTATGAGTCATATATCAATTGATGATAGGGGGGAGGAGGGAAGTTTTTAGATATTTTGGTAAAAGGTCAAAAAGTATATTAAACAATCTGTTGCAGGAATTTAATTTTCTTGAAACAGGTTACAATAAAAAAGCTAATAAACCAATTAATAATAAAAATCAATAAGAATGAGACTGTATTGATTGATTCAGAATGAATCAATTTCATGGATGTTTTTATGATAATTGGATGAATAAAATTTACGCCATAGACTAGTTGGCTGATTTTGAACAATACCACCTTTGTCTGAATTGGGAAGTATGTGCCCAACCATAAAAAGGAGAGTGTGATGGAGATGCCTCCCAATTGGCTAAAGAAGCCCAGATAATGGGAGAAAGGATATTGCGACATTTCAACGATATTCAGGAAAGGGATTCCTCCCATAAATAGCAGATAGCCTAAAGCAACAAAACAGGATAGAAGTCCAATCCTTTTGGTGAGATGTAAACGCGAAATATGTCCTCCTGTTAAAAAAATGAATACGTAAGGAAGACTCAAGAACAATGGATAATGCCATGGGGGATTATCCCAGACATTTGGTTTTACCATGATAAGGATGCCGACAGGAATCAGATATAAAAAAGGAACCTTTTTTACAAGGATTGAACAGAATGGGGCTAAAATATAAAGCCCGCAAAGCATATACATAAACCAAAGATGGTAGAATGGGCAGCAGTTTAGATAGCTATCAAAAATTTCCTTCAATGTATATTTTGATTTGAAAAAAAGAAATAAAGAAAAAATAAAACTCCAGAAGATAGTGGGAATCAAAATCCTATAAACCTTTTTTCTAAAGAATACTGGATATGGGATTTGGATAGGAAGTTGTTTGCCACTAATGCAGACAAAAGCCGGAACGGCCCAAAAGCAACAATAGGTAAAACTGGATATTAATTTTGCCTCGGATATCCAAGGTTTTAAGTATGAGTAATGGTGGAGGAGAAGGACACAGGATATGGCAATGATTCTGACGAGCGCGTTCCCCCCGTCGAGCCGTTTAGGATCAATGTTACAAGACGGGAGCAATAAGTCTATATAATGAATAGTCTTACCAAAATAATCACTTAATTTTATATGGTGATCTCTATTCATTGTATGATTCTGTTGGCGTCTGGCGAGCGGGATTTACTTTGGCGAATCGTATATGAACAACACGTTTGAAGAAATTACGATGCTGTTTTTTGTATGAAACAGGATATTCTTGCAAACGTGTGTTCATATCGTATTACTTTTTAGCAATGCATGTTAAGAGTTTGAAGCTTATTGGATGTCAATCAGCCACTGCTGGAGTTCCTTGATGGCGTTATCCGTATCCATGACCCATTCCGCATCGCATGTTTCCAATGTGCTCTTGATGGCCGCCGCGGCGGGGCAGGCCGGATAGGCGTCCATGATCTTCTTGGCTTCGCGGCAATTGGCGGCAAGATCAGGAAGGGCCTTGATGAGATTCTTGACATCCGTGATGACGGCGAAACGGTCGGCGTCGCCTGCGAGTTCATGATAGAGCTTCATGCCGTCGCGGGCGTTGCGGAGGAGGACCATGCCCATGTTGCCGGAGAAATTCGAGAACTTGCTCATGACGGTTGCGAAATTGCCAGTGATGGCGGGATCGTGCCCGTCCGGGAAGATATGTTTCGGATCGAAATGATCCGGTTTTTCGAAATCGTTGCGGAAGCGGTCGCGGTCCTCTTTCTTGCGGAAGTCCGGAATGGCGATCGGCTGGCCGCCGGCGATGGAGCTGCGGCCGGCCATGATGCCTACGATCGTGACGTCGCTGGCGGAATAGACATCCCATGGGGCCTTTTCACCTGTAAGGATTTCGCGTGCAAAGTAATAGAGCTCCCAGAAATCGCCGCCGCCGTGTCCCATGGTGTCCGCCAGATCGCCGAGTGCGGGCCATTCAGGTTTCACGTTCAGGATACGTCCATGGCCGGAACTGCCGATACGGACATAGCAGTTGCTTGTGAAATCAAGAAACCCACGCGTGCCCCAGATGCGCTTAGAATGTGTATCGCAAGAACTTGTACCGATGAGATTGCGGACGACGCCGCCGTTGCTCATGTGGATGAGCGACGCGCCGATACGTGCGTTGCTTTTCGTCGGAATGAAGCCTGGCAGTGGCTCTTTAACTTCGTAGGCGACGACGCTTTCGGGCCGAAGGCCCGTGATCTGCATGACGGGGCCGAGCGAATGTGTGTTGTAGTGGTGCGAATGATACCATGAACGCCAGTTATGCGCCTCATAGCCGGGGATGACGGGAACGCCGTCGATGTAGGTGTAACTGAGGGAGCGGCAATCGTGGTTGTAGTCGTATTCCGCGTAGGTGAAATCGCCGAAAATGCCTTGCTGCCAGAGTTTTTTCGCATATTGGTTAACCTTCATGAAGGGGTAGTTTTCAAGAAGGTTATAGACTTTTCCGGATTTTTCGACGGCTTCGACGAGTTGGACGCCTTCGCCCGGCGTGGCGAACGACGTGACTTCGCACATAACATGTTTCCCTGCATTAAGCGCTTTGATGCAGTCTTTTGCGTGGGCGGGAAACCATGTGGCGACGAGCACGGCGTCGATATCGGACGCGAGAAATTCATCTTCGTTGTCCGTCACAAAAGCGTTTGGCAGATTTTTCTGGAAACGTTCGCGCATGTGCAGATTGTAGTCGCAACCGGCGACGACATCGATGTTTAGCGCATTGGCGCAGGAAATGAAAGAACTGCCGCGTCCGAGTCCCCAGATGCCGAGTTTGATGCGTTTGTCTGTGTTGAAGATACTCATGTCTTTACTCCTTTAATTTAATGTGACCATTTCACTGCATTCGTTGTTCTGTGCGTCAAGCCATGTAAGCTTGTAATTGCCGCGGAAGCCGCGGAACGAAATGTTGCCGTCCGCATCGGCTTTCTCGCAGGTATTGGTACGCCATTCATGGTTGATGAGATCGTTCATGGCGAAATAGGCGGGCTTCGGCTCCATGTTACGGGAGAACAGGCCGGAGACGGACGGTTCGCCGGGCGCGCCGCAGTCATCGACGACGTTCCACCATGTGATGCCCATCATTGGCTTCAAGCTGAACCACAGGCGATAGAGGTTGCGTGTGATGACGGCCTGGATGGCCTGTCCGCGTTCATCGTTGTTGGGGGCGGTGATGGTGATTTCGCTTAGATGGATGGGAAGGCCGGCCTTTTCAAGACGGCTGAATTTTTCATAGACGACGGACGGCGATTCGGTTTCCGTCTTGCCGTCGGCGATGTCCAGACAGGTCTGCGGATTGAAAAGATGCATCTGCGCACCCATGATGTCGATTTTGCATTTGCGTTGCAGAAGATCTTGAACTTGATTGAGATAGGCATCCGTCATGTTGTAGTCGTTGATGTTCAGTTTCGCTTTGGCGGGGAAGACGCCTTCGGCGATTTTGAAGGCGCGGTAGGTGTAGTCGCCGGGCATGGGGCCATATGTGCTCTTGCAGATGCGGGAGCCTGGAACCATGAGGCCTTTGCCGTAATCCGTGGCGCTTTCGTTGACGACATCCCAACTGTCGATTTTGTCGCCGTAGCGGAGAGCGATTTCGATAATGCGGCGGGCGATGACGGTATTGAGGCGTGTGGTGAATTCAGGGAAGCGATCCGCGAATTCATCAGCGGTCATCTCTTCGAAGCATGGCGCGAGGGCGTTGCCGGGCAGACGATGGTTCTGCGGATTGCGGTCGAGCTTGGCATGTTTTAAAACATCGAATGGGACGCTGTTCATGAGCCAGTCCGGATACTGCCATGTGTTGTTTCCCCAGACAATCGTATGTCCATGCAGGCGAATGCCTTTTGAAAGACAGAATTCGACGACTGGATCGACGGCGGGGCGGCGCCAATGGGGCTGTTCCTTGGGATTCGGGCAGTTGTTCCAGAAGGCCGGCGTGTCGCGGAAGGAGGGTTCGAAGCGTGGCTTCCCTTCGATGAATTCAAGCGTCTTCCAGTAGAAGGCGATGGTCGCGGAATTGAAGAGAGTGCCGTAAAGATCACGGTATTTCGCGTTGCGTTCGTCTGTTCCGAGCTGATCGAAATTGAAGATATGAGCCCCGAAGATGAACGATGACGATGTCTGTTCGATTTTGACATCCGCTCCTTTCGGGGCTTGTGTCTTGAAGATGCCGTCCGCCTTGCGGTTCGCTTCGATGTCACGGTCGATTTTGGCTTGGACATCGTCGTTCCAACGATCCCAATAGCCTTGTGACATCGCTTGTTTCCAATCAGCCAGGGTTGACATGTTACGCTCCTTGATGGTCATTGAGGTGTTTTTGAATATCACATTATAAATAATGTATAATGGACGTGGCTGGAATCAAGGCGGTCGCTCTTGACAATCGGCGTTTTGACGATTAGACTAATGGATGACGGAAAAGAGAGAGGCGGTTGGTTGATGATTTGAACAAGGAGTTCGCATGAGAAGAAAAATTAGCATGTGTTTTATCGGCTGCGGGCAGTTTTGCCGTTGTTTCGTGCCGTTGTTCAAGAAGCATCCGGACGTGGAATACGTCGCGGTGTGCGATTTGATTCCCGAAAAGGCGCAGGAATATCATGAAAAGTTCGATGTGCCGATTGTTCCGACGTTTGAAGACGCGATTTCAGATCCGAAATTCAACGCCATCGCCATTTTCGTGCAGCGCCATCTTCATGGGCCGTTGGTCATTCAGGCCTTGAAGGCGGGAAAGAACGTCTATAGCGCCGTGCCAGTCGCCAGCAAAATAGAGGAAATCTTTGAAATTGAACGGCTTGTGAGAAAGACTGGTTTGACGTATTCCATGGGCGAGACGGGTTATTATCGCGCATGCGCTGTTTTTTGCCGTGAAAAAATGGCGGCTGGCGAGATGGGCGATTTCGTCTATGGCGAAGCACAGTACAACCATGACCAGCGTCATTTCCATTATGAACATGAAGGGCCGAACTGGCGGCAGGTCGCGGGTATCCCGCCGATGCTGTATCCGACGCATTCCACGTCCATGATTCTTGGTTGCCTGCCGCATGTTTATGCGACGAAAGTTTGCGGATTCGGCTACCGGGAGAAATATATGACGGATATTTTCGGTGAGAACGGCGTGAATCTGTGGAACAATCCGTTCTCCAATACGGCGATGCTCTGCCAGCTGTCCAACGGCGGCGTGGCGCGAATCAGTGAAAACCGCCGTCTGGCGTTCGCTGGCCCGAATTCATACATTTCGCAGTTCTATGGTTCGGAAGGATGCTATGAATTTGCCGTGTCGCACCATTACTTCTCGCATTGGAGCAAGGAAGACAGGAAGAAACTGATCATGGAAGAAGTGACGAAAGAACTTCTTCCTGAAAGTGTTACGGCAGTTTTGAATAATCCCGACACGCCGCAGCGGATCAGTGACGGCATGGGCTTCTGGGAGAGTTCTCCGCGTCAGCATACGGAACGGATTCCGATTGAAATCCGCCATGAACGCAATGGCCACAATGGTTGCCATCATTTCATGGTCGATGACTTCTGCCAGGCGATGGCGACGGGATTGCTGTCGCCGACGAACATCTGGCAGGCGGCGCGATTCAACCTGCCTGGTCTCGTCGCGCATCAGTCCGCGTTGCAGGGCGGCATTCTGATGGACGTTCCGGATTTGGGCGAACCGCCGTCAGATTGGCCCGTGTTGAAATTGGATTGATGGCATTCAGACTCTTGTGTAACTTCTTGCATCAGCGATTTTTCATGCTGATGCAAGAAGGTAGGAAATCAGGCGGAAAGACGTTTATTTTTCGTCAAATCCAGACTTTTCCTTTATAAGAAAACGCGGGCGGCGTTTGACTTCCAAATAGATTTTGGCGATATATTCGCCAATAATGCCGATGGAGAGCAATTGGAAACTGCCGAGTAAGAGGACAACGGCTCCCAATGATGTCCATCCAGCCACCGTAACCCCAAGAAACTTACTATACAATATATAAATAAGAAGGAGAAAACAAACGAACAGCATGCCTAAGCCAAGAGCTGTGATGGCGCGAATTGGACGGATGCTGAAAGACGTTATCCCTTCCCATGCAAGAAGGAGCATTTTGCTCAACGGATAATGGGTTGGTCTGTCCGCCGGTTTGCGTTTGTAGAAGACGATGGCTTGACGGAAGCCGAGGATGGGAACAAGCCCGCGAATATAGAGATTGACTTCCGAATACTCAAGCAAGGCCTTGACGGCACGTTTGCTCATCAGTCTAAAATCGGCATGGTTGTAAATTGTCTTGACGCCTAGCCATTGCATCAATTTGTAGAATGATTCGGCTGTCATCCGTTTGAAGAATGAATCGGAACTGCGGTCATTGCGTACACCATAGACGATATCGTTGCCGTTGTGGTATTCACGAAGGAAATCCTTTATGACGTTGATATCGTCTTGCAGATCCGCATCAAGCGAAACGGTAACATCCGATATATCAGAGGCTTCGGTCAATCCCGCCAGCAAGGCGGCCTGATGGCCGCGATTGGCGGCGAGTGATGCTCCAAGAACTTTGCCCGGATATTCCTTGCTGGCGTTTTCAATGATTTCCCACGTTTTGTCGGATGAGCCGTCGTTGACTAGCAACATGCAACTGTCCTTAGAGATAAGATCTTCCTGTTCAAGGCTATGGAGAAGGGCAAGCAATTGCTGGACTGTGTCTTGAAGGATGCTTTCCTCGTTGTAGCAGGGGATGACAAGGCAGAGTTTGTTTGGTTGTAAGGACATGATGCTAAAGAATGTTGGTATGTTTATTGGATACGTTTCGTGACCATGTGGAAGACTTCCGCGCAACGTCCGCAGTGGATGCAGTTTTGGGCGCAGGCGGCGCCGATGCCGCTGGTTGCCCAGTCGTTCGGGAATGACTTATTGTCGATTATGATTGGCGAGAAAAGGGCGGAATGGACGGGATCGAAGAGGTCTAGCAGATTGCCGTCGTAGCTTCGTGAGGCATAGGCCGCCACGATTTTCGTGGGATTGGCGATGCGGCGTGTGGCGAGTTTGCAGAACGATACATATGGTTCCCAGAGATGCGCGTCTTCCGGACGGATCCATGTGGCGCGGATGATGTCCTCAAACGCGTGATCGCGCCCGAAGTGCTTCTGGCAGAGCATGAAGGCGAAGTCGAATTCTTTTGCATTGGCGGCCTGTTTCGCGCGGTTATGGCCGTGGATGTTGTCATGGAACGTCTGGAACGGACATTCGCGGATGCATCCGCTGTTCAGCTGGATACCGATACGTTTTCCGTTTTGCTCCGCCCATTGAGCGGCTTGTTTGACGTATTCCAAATCGCGGTGGTGTTCGCGCGAAAGATAGAATTCGTCGAAGATGTCCGCAACGGCCTCGAAGCCAATCGTGCCGTGTGCGCGCAGGTTGACGGATGCGCGGATTTTGACGGATGGATAATTTCGTCTAATGATGGTCGCGATGAAAGGAGACGTCGTGGTAATGACGTTTGGAAATAACCCGCAGTCATCCATCTGCCGCATGACCTCTTTCACGAGATTTTCCAGTTCATGGCTGATGGCCTGCTCGCCGTAGCAATTGCAGTTGAAGAGGGCGTCCAGTTGGATGTCGTTCTTTCTGCACCATGCGAGATCGGTGACGAGCCGTTCACGAAGTTCCGGCGTGAAATCGGGGGCAGGGCGGCATGAAAGAACCCCTGGCCAAGCGAAAAAGACTTCACCGATGCGTTCTTTCCAAGGATAGCACGCATGGATGAAGTCTTCGTTTAGAAAATGCCCGACGGCGAGTTTTTTACCGCCTGTCGGGCATTGATTGGAGTCTTGGTTATTCACTTACTTCGTCCAAGACAAGCCTTGTTTAGAGGCGTGTCAGTGGTTTTTCTGTTCTTCAACGAACGTCTCGATTTCTTTCAGGGAGACGTTGCCGACGCTGGAGACGAAGTAGCTTCTGGTCCACAGTGTAGGCAGACGGGATTTCAGTTCCGGGAACTTCTCGCGGAGAACGTGGGATGTGTAGGCTTTGATTTTGCCGATGATGGAGCAGACGCTCTGATCTGGGGGAATCTCAATGCGGAGATGGACGTGGTCGCTCATGACTTCCGTGGAATAGAGCTTGTAGCCAAATTCCTGCTGCTTTTCATTGAGAAGCTGAAGCAGGCATTCGTCCACACCATTGACGAGGACCTTCCGCCGATATTTCGGGCAGAAGATGACGTGGTACTGGCAACTGTAGCGGATGTTGTTGACGTACTGGTACTCTTTTGGCAGGTTGATAATGTCCATTTGCTAACTCTTTTGTTTTTTTCCTACATACCCAAGACAAAAAATAATGAAAAATCCGACTAAGGGATTAAAGTAAACGCTAATAAAAAAAAATCCACTAAAAAAAGTAAAATAATTGACGTATTTGTGTTAAAAAGATAGCTTTAAGCTGTTTTTTCCCACTTTTTCGTCAATAAGGAAACGTTTTTTATGGGCGAAATAATAGAAGAAACGACAAATGAAAAGAAAATTTGGCGCGTAGGGGCGCTGACCTATACGATGGGCGGTCTGGTGGCGTTGTTCTGCAGGATAATGTGATATGGTCATGATTGGGCTGGATGACTGGCTAAAAGCGATTTCGAGCTTCTGATGCTCAGTGGCGACAAATCCTATCAGGCTCCTGATCCGGGAGAGTAATCGCAATACATTATATATTATATAAGGACTTTCTGAAAATGACACCAAGGGAAAAATTCTTCGCGGCGTTGGAACGACGGCCAATTACAGGACGTGTGCCGCATTTTGAATTGGTCTTTTTTCTGACAATGGAAGCGTTTGGAAAAGTCCATCCGACGCATCGCCATTTCTCCCAATGGGATCAAATGAGCGCGGAGGAGCAAGCTCTTCAGATTGAAGATATTGCGGATCTGTATGTGAAAATCGCGGAAAAGTATGAGCATTCGGCGATTTTCTACCACGGGCCAGGCGGATGGGACGAGACGGCGACGCGCCGTTGCTTCGAACGGATCGAGGCGTTGTCGGATCATCGCTATGCCTTGATGATGCATGGCGACAGTACGTTTTCACTGCCGGACGGAAAGCACATGATGGACTTCTCCGTCCGCATGATGGAAGATGCACAAGACCTTAAGGATGAAGCGGAAAGGTCGTTGGAATGGCATCTGAAACAGGCGGAGCGCATCAAACGTTGGGGGACGCTGGACACGTTTGCGCTGTGCGCGGACTACTGCTTCAACACAAATCCGTTCTTTTCTCCCGAACAGTTCGCGGAATTTGTGGCACCGTATCTGAAACGACTGATTGCGGGATATCGCGAGATGGGCTATTATGTCATCAAGCATACCGACGGCAACATCATGCCAATTCTGGACCAGTTGGTGGATTGCCATCCGCATGCGTTGCATAGCATTGATCCGCAAGGACATGTGGATATCGCAGAGGTGAAGCGGCTTGTTGGTGACAAAGTCGCGTTGATTGGCAATGTGAATTGCGCGGCGTTGCAGACCGGAACGGAGGAGGAAGTGGAGGCTTCTGTGCGGTATGCCTTGGAAAATGGCATGCCTGGATACGGATATGTCTTCAGTACAAGCAATTGCGTCTATACGGGCATGCCGTTGAAACGGTATGATTTCATGCTGGATTTGTGGCGGAAATACGGAAATTATATATAATATTTTATTGGTTTGTTTCTAGAAGATTCAACAATCAAAAAGGAAAGAAAGATGAGAATGAAAACACTGACATTGAGTTTGATGACATGCCTGGCGGCGACGGTCGGCGTGGCGGCAGAATTGCCGGAATTGGCGAAAAACTATCCCGTGACATTTGCATACGACGGCAAGCCGTTCAAACCGGAGGAATGGAATCCTGCGGAAAAGAAACTGGATGCGGAAAATACGCAAATGATCTACACGTCTCCGGACAACAAGTTGCGGGTGACGGTGACGTATCGCCAGTTTGCGGACTTCCCCGTGATGGAGACGCATCCTGTTTTGGAATGCATCGGCGATGAACCGACGGCGATTGTCGATGACTTTAAGTCATTGCATTTCAGACGCGCATGCAATTCAAACGGCGTGAAGGTCCGCCGCGTGACAGGCACGAAATGCAACTTCACGGATTTCACACGCCATGACGTTCTGCTGCAGCGCCGCCATGAATGCGACTGGCTGCATCTGACGACGGATGAAGGCATGTCCACATCAACATGGCTGCCGTATTTCGGTATTGATTTCGATCCGATGAACGGTGTTGAAATGGCGATTGGCTGGACGGGCGCGTGGCGCGCGGACATGCAGTACGGCGGTGAATTCTGGTTGACGACTGGAACGCAGGATTCGACGCATTTCAAAATGCTGCCGGGCGAGAAGTTCATCATGCCGTATGTCGTGATCTATGAACGCCGCAACAAATCCGTCGAAGACGGTCTCGTGGAATTCCATCGTTTCATCATCGAACACAAGACGCCGCGTGACGCGAATGGAAAGATTTTTGAACCGTTGATGCCCGTTTCCGCCAGCGGCGGCAACAAGACGGATGCCAACATGTTGAAAATCATCGACTTCGTCGTGAATCGTTTCAAGATTCCGTTCGATGTCTTCTGGGTTGACGCCAACTGGTATGGCAAGTATCGTGAAGTTGTGCAGGACACGAACTGCGGCGCGGACTGGTTCCAGTGGGCAGGTGACTGGCATCCAAATACTTGGAGCCATCCAGACGGCAATCTGAAGAAAGTGTCCGACGCCGCGCACGCCGCCGGCATGCGTTTCTTGGTGTGGTTCGAACCCGAACGCGCGACGGATTTGACGCAGATCGTGAAAGATCATCCCGAATACTTCCATCGCACGAAAAACAATCCGGGCGGCGGTCACTACCTGCTCGATTTGGGCAATCCCGATGCGTTGAAGTGGATTATCGAAGAGGTCTCCCGCAATATCCGCGAGAGCGGCATCGATATCTATCGTCAGGACTTCAACTGGGGCGGCCTGTCACGCATTGTCTGGCATGACACGGATGCCGAAGACCGCAAGTGCGTTTCGGAAATCAAGCATATCAACGGTTTGTGGGCCTTCTGGGATGAATTGCACCGCCGTTTCCCGAACTTGATGTTCGAAAATTGCGCGTCTGGCGGCCGCCGCATGGATATCGAAATGATGTCCCGTTCGCACAGCTACTGCCGCGATGACGCCCACATGGCACCGGGCTGCGACGAACTGACGCAGAACATCACGATGAACACGACGCCGTACATTCCGTTCACTGGCGGAGAGACGTTCACGGTTCCCGTTTATGATACCTACGCCTTCCTGAGCCGCCTTGGTGCGGGCACTGTCTTCACACCGACGGATTTCCAAGGCATGATTCTGAAACGCGAACCGAGCGAGAAGGAAATCGAATGGTTCCGCAAGGTGTTCGCCGTGGCGTTCCGCATGCGGCCTTATTACTTCGGCGACTTCTATGCGCTGACTGACGCATCATACGATGGTTCCGATATTTACTGCGGTTATCAGCTCAACGACGCGAAGAAGGGCGAAGGTTTCTTCAGCCTCTTCCGCCGTGCGGCTTGCCCGGAGGATACGTTCCATCTGAAACTGCGTGGAATCGATCCCGAAGCGACATATGTCGTGGAGGAATTCGAAGGCCAGACGGTCGAAATGAAAGGCTCTGATTTCGCGCGTCAGACATTGACGTTCGATAAGCCGCGCACCTATAAAGTGGTGTTCTACAAGAAGAAGTAAATCATTGTAGATAAACGCACTCGGGCCCCGCCATTATTCATAAATGGCGGGGCCCGCTAGGTTTAGGAAATGGGCGTTTGAGTTCTGGATATTCTGGATATTCTGGATGTTCTGGAAAAAGGAAAAAACGCGATTCCAGAACCTCCAGTGAATCCAGTGAATCCAGAAAAAACGTTCAGATTGTCCTCAGAATATGCGTCAGCACGCGGCCAATGGAATTGGCCATGAGCGTGAAGCCGAGATCGTTGGGATGGACGCCGTCGAGCGTGCATTCGTTTTCGAATTCGCCAAGGAAGAACGTCTCGCCATCGATGTAATAGACGTTCTTGTCACCGGCGGCGCGCGCCTTGCGGAAGCTGTCGATGATGACATCTCGCCGTTCAATGGCGGAGTCCGGATTCGTGGCGACGTTTGGACGGGAGATCATGACATACGGGACGTCCGGATTCTTTGCGCGGATGATTTCATAGAACGGATAATGCGTTTTAGCAAGATGTTCGACGTTTGGCGCGTTGTGGTCGTAGTCGCAGACGAAGATGGACATGGGCTGTTCCGCAAGATATTCGGCGATGGCGGGTTCGCCTTTGGCCTGGCCTGAGAAGCCGTAGTTGACGAAATCCATCTTGAGCTTGCGGGAGATGATGTTTTCATAGATGAGTCCGGGGCGTGTCGCGGCGGTGCCGTGGACGATGGATGAGCCGTAGAAGATGATGGGCTTGAGATCGCGATAGGGGCGGCCCGGCTGGAGGACGGCGTCCTGCTGGAGGCCGACGTAGAGGTTTTTCACGACGGAATGCACAGGGAAGTTGATTGTGAAACTGCGCAGTTTCCGCGTGGCGAACCGCTGGATCTGCTCGTAGGAGTCTTTCATGTCATACGGCGGGAGCAGGGGGCGGATGAAGCGTGAATCCTCCGGCGTGTCTTCGTAAAGATCGAATCCGGCGGAACTTGCAAGCGTCAAGTGGGATGAACGACCGATGTTGATGTAATCAACATGGATGGCGACGTATTGCGAATCCGTCGTGAAACGAACGCGACCGCCCGTGCATTCGCGTTCAAGACGCGCGACGCCGGGGCTGACTTTGGCGGCGACGTCTTCCGGCATGCGGCGGAAGAAGGGCTGGTTTTGATAGTCATACAAACCATAGACGTTGAACGGCGGCTTGCGGATATCGTGGAAACGGATATCCGGCGCGTCCAGCTTGGTTTCGATGATCATGTTTTGGTCAATTTCTTTATAGGCTTCTGTCATAGTGTGATGTTCCTATGTGGTTGTGGCTTAGCCCTCTCCGCCGCATTGCGGCACCTCCCCCAGAGGGGGAGGCGGGAGTTGTGGACTACAGCTCGTCAAGAACGGCTTTGATGATATCCGTCGGGCTGTCATTGAAGCCATGGATGGCGACGACGACATTCTTGTCGTAGTTGAAATAGAGGTACTGTCCGGCCATGCCGCCTTTGCCGTATCCGCCCATCGTCTTGTGGAGCTCGAAAGTTCCAAGAGCTTGGTTGACAAAGTCTTCACTAAGGATTCTCTTGCCGTTGTAAACGCCTTTCTGCAGATACATGAGGCCGAGTTTCGCCATGTCTTCCGTGGCGATGTAGAAGCCGGTCGCGCCGATGGGATAACCGAGTGGGCAGGTGGCGAGGGCGTATTCGCGGAATTTCATGGGGCGGAAAAGTTCATCGCGGAGGAAGTCGTCCAGTTTGCGGCCGCTGACGGCGGTGACGACGCGGGAAAGAATATAGAAGCTCAAATCCGTATATACGGATTTTTCGCCTGGCTTGTAGGTGAGTTTGATGGAGAAGGCGTGTCTCAGATGGTCTTCTGGGAAGTTTGTCATCCGCATGGCGTCGATGTCGAGATTGTCTTTTGGCGCGAAACCTGTGCGATGCATCATAAGATTGCGGATGGTGACTTCCTTCCATTGCGGATCGACGTCTTCCGGGAACATGTCTTTGAATAGCGGATAGATTTTGTCATCGACGGTTAACTGCTTGCGGTCCTGCAAGATACCGATGGCGGTGACGACGAACGCCTTGGCGACTGAATACGTGTTATGGCAGTTGGATGAGTCGGTGATGCGTTTCACATAGCTCTTGCCGTCTTTGATATAGCAGATGTTATAGACCGTGCCTTTTTGCTTCTTGGCGATTTCCGCCATGTGTTCGAGTACGGGGGGGAGCGGTTCGGCCTGTGAAATGCATTCGGCGACGGCACAGCCAAGACCAAGGATGATGGACAGTGATTTTCTCATGATGTCTCCTTTGTTTTTTAGATTTATAGGTGGAAGATGTTGTTAGTAAGCGAATTGGAATACGCAGAACGCAGCGTAGATGGCGAGAAGCAGGATGCCTTGCAGACGCGACATCTTGCCGCTGAAAAACGGCGGAATCGTCATGAGCACCATGACGAAAAGCATGACGGGTATATCGACGACAAGCGACGTGGGAATGGAGCCGAAGGTTTTCTCTTGCGGGATGCTGAACGGGCGGATGGTTGTCGCCATACCACTGACGAGAACGATATTGAAGAGGTTGGCGCCGATGATGTTGCCGAGCGAAAGGGAGCCATGTCCTTTGATAAGTGATGTGATAGCGGTGACAAGTTCGGGCAGGGAGGTGCCGAGGGCGACAAGCGTCAAACCGATAACGGCTTCCGGAATGCCTATGGCTTTGGCGATGATGGTCGCGTTGTCAACCAAAAGATCCGCTCCCCATGCAATAAGTGCCGCACCGATAATGAGCAGCACATATTGTTTCCATAACGGCTTGCCCGTTTCTTCTGACGGTGTTTCTTCAGGCTGTGGTTGTTTAGAGCTTTTCTTCGCCTGAACAGCCGTTACAACGATATAGACGACAAAAAACAGCAGGAGGAAGATGCCGGACAGGCGGTTGAAGGCGCGGAAACAGATGGCGATGGCGGCGTAGATGATGGCCGCGGCGAAGAAGAAAAACACGGACGATTGGAACGCCTTGACATCGACTTTCGGCGGGCGGACGGCGATCGTGATGGCGGAGATGAGCGCGGTGTTGCAAATGATGGAGCCGATAGCGTTGCCGTAGGCGATTTCGCCATGGCCTGTGACGGCGGATGTCGCCGAAACCATGACTTCAGGAAGTGTCGTGCCGATGGAAACGACCGTTGCGCCGATGATGAGTTCGGAGACATGGTAGTGATGGGCGATTTCCGTTGCCGCGTCAACGAACCAGTCGCCGCCTTTGATGAGAAGGGCGAGGCCAAGAATGAATAAAAGACATGGAACAAGCATGCTGGAATCTCTCCGTTTGGAAGTGATGTAAAAACTAAATACTATAATAATATAGGGTAAAAAAGCAATTCAGCGGAGAGTGTGGCCGATATGGTGTTGGATTCATTGGCAAATCATTTTCGGTGGATATATTTTAAGGGAAATTAAATCGTTTATGAAATGATGGCCAAAAAAACATGGAGAAAACATGCAGGCATTGAGTTCATTGGATTATGGAATCATCGGTTTGTTTCTGGTGGTGACGGTCGTCGCAGGCTTCTGGATGACGCGTCGCGCCGCAGGCAGTCTGGACGACTACTTTCTAGGCGGACGAAGCATTCCGTGGTATTTTCTGGGCATTTCCGGCATGGCGGCGTGGTTTGACCTGACGGGAACGATGATCATCACAAGCTTCCTTTACATGTTGGGACCACGTGGTTTGTACATTGAATTCCGTGGCGGCGCGGTGCTTGTTTTGGCCTTCATGGTGGCCTACACGGGCAAATGGCACCATCGGTCTGGTTGCATGACGGGAGCCGAATGGCTGGTCTTCCGCTTCGGTAAAGACAAGGCGACGAACGCGTTGCGGTTGCTTTCCGCGTTCATGGGTGTCGTCGGAACGATCGGCATGCTCGCATATTTAGTTCGCGGCACATCGTTGTTCATGGGAATGTTCTTCCCGTGGCCGCCCATGACGATGACGTTCATCCTAATTGGTCTAACGGCAATTTACACCATGTGCTCAGGTTTCTATGGCGTTGTATTGACGGATGTTGTGCAAAGTACGATTATTCTGATATCTTGCTTGGTCGTCGCTTTCATGGCGTGGCATCAAGTTCCGGACAGCGCGGCGTTGGCCGAAACAGCGCGGCAAGTCACGGGCAATGTGTCGTGGACGGATTCGATGTTGGCGTTGAAGACGACCATGCCGAAAGGATACGAAATCTATGAGTCGCTGACGATGTTCGCCGCTTTCTATCTCTTGCGCAACGTGTTGGGCGGTATGGGCAGTGGCGGTGAAGGTCGTTATTTCGGTGCTCGCAACGATCGTGAATGCGGCTTGCAGTCTATGCTGCAGGGCATCACGGTGGCGTTCCGCTGGCCGATGATGATTGGTTTCGCCGTGATGGGCATTTATCTGATCGCGCGGGAACTGCCTAATAGCCAAGCCGTTGAAAATGTGACGGCGGTGGTCAAGCAGATGGTTCCCGATGTGACGCAGGCTCATTGGCATGATGTGACCAGTTCGATTGTGAACTCGCCTGAAAAGTGGTCGGCCGAAGGTGTCGCACAGATTAAGGAACTGCTTGGCGACGATTGGCAGAAGAAGCTGCCGGTCATTGGTTTTCATGGTGTTGTGAATCCAGAACAGATTCTGCCGATGGTGCTGATGCGTGTCATT
>JAFZAB010000102.1 GCA_017548425.1 Victivallales bacterium | reverse complement strand
GACGATGATTTTATGTGCAGCTGTCTCATTATCAAGTGGTATTGTCACGCCCGTGATTTCATACAAAAAATCTCCTAAATCCTTAATAGCAGCTACGAACCGCGGATCTTTGTCCGCCTTGTCAAAATGGATGCAATAATCGCTTTTGCCATTTTGGGCAATGGTTAATTTAGGCTCCGCCTTGGCCGCAAGTGTGAGAGAAACAACGGCAAACGATGTCAATAAACAAGTCATGTGATGTTGCATAAGTGTTACTTTTGGATTGTTTTTTCTATTCTATGAATTATTCAGTTTTTATTAATTTTTTATCAACATGAAATTGTACAATAAGATACACTTCATTGTTTAGCTTCGTATTATTTATGAATATGATCAATCTTCCATTTGTGGATATCGCAGAACGACTTAACTCGCAAAAGCAGCATTTGTCATTTTCTTCATTCATATATACATTCTAACGGAATACAAACGAAAAACCGACTAGAAGAAACATAAGTACACAAAACAAAATAAACGCCTCTGCCCAGTAGCCAATCATAAGTCGCAATCTTTTGCGACAAGCATGTATAAGTCCAACGATGCCAATTAACAAGATGTTTAGGATCTGCACAAATGCCATTACACAAAACATGTTGCCGAATGGATCGTTCCGTCCTGTAGTGGCCCCTAACGCAGTCACCCTCATAATAACCATGAGAATCAAAAAAATGCATAATGGAAACCATGGGCGATACACATACCAATGCCTTAGTTTTTGAAAACCATTATTCATTTCTTCGATACCTGTTTCAACTTTTTTTGCTTCAACTATTTGTTTTCAAGCAACTTCAGTATATGATCAATCATCTGCTTGCGGACATTGTCCAAATCACATTTCGACAAATCTGCCTTCTTAAGTTCCGTCAAGAACTTTGCAGCCTGCACAGCGGCAGGACTGTCCGCCGCCGCTTTCCGCAAAGCCCCATTGAGCGTGGCAAGATAACGGAGATCATCGATTCCTTCGCGATAGCCCTCCCACTGGATGGTGTCGATAACGCCATCAATTGTTGGATAGGCCATGTTTTCATCACGGAACATACCATCGAAATCGTTCCAGATATGACCGTAGCCACATTGGTATGCATGAGTCATCGCACCATCGAAGCCCCACTGCCAAATCAACAGCCCATAATTGCGACGGTATGTTTCAGGCCGTATGCAACCGCCTTGCGGATTCGCATAACTGAGAAGTTTCCTGCCCTTTTCCCTCGCTTTCGCGACCTCTTCTGCCGAGTAATGCGTTCCGCACACGACAGCCATATCAAGCGACGTCTCACGGCAATCCGCAAGATTGATCACCGCGACATAGATTTTGCCACCAGCCTCATGGACACCCTTCCATGCAAGCTGTTCTCGGGCAAGGACATCACCACGCGCCTCATCAATGCCGTAGAAGTAGATTTCCTCTGCGCCATGAGGCCGTGCGATGGCGAAGACTTGTTCGACACGTTCTTTCAACTTCAATAATTCCTCTGGTTTGTCAGGAGCCCCTGTGGTACTGCCCCACAGGAAAAGAACGCGATTGTCCATACCCGCTTCTTCACGCAATTTCAGACACTTGTCAAGATATTGGATACCGTCGCCACGCCACCATTGGAAAATCGGCGGATTAGTGACACCATGCGCCATGAGATCACGCATTTCCGCAAGATATTGCGTTTCATTCTTGCTATCGGCGAAATTGCCCGCTCCAATGGCTCCGTTGGGGCCAAGCTGTCCTTTATAATAAATAGATGAAATGAAATTTTCAGGTGGAAGCAATTCGAATGGAAGGATTTCCATCTCTACAGGAATCTCTTTGAATGTCTCTTTTCCATTGACGATTCGTATCTTTCCACGATAGATGCCTGCCGGAGCGTCCAACGGCGCATGAAGTGTCGCCCAAAACTGACGGCGTTCACCCGCGGGAATCCGAACAGGTTTGAGAACGGCACTATCCCGTACAGGAAACTCCTTGATATCCAAATGGTAGTGTTCTTTATAAGGAATTGTATTTCGTTCCTCCATGGATGCGGATATATAGGTATAATAGGAGCGGTTCGGAAAATCCAACCGTAGATAGTTGCCGCGATCCTCCTCACTGATTTTAACAAGCGTCGGATCCTTGAGAAGAAGTTCAGGCGTGAGTGTACGGACATTTTTCTGTTTACGTGTCACTTGAGGCGCACCCGTGTACCACGTCACAAGATGTTTCATATCCAATGCATTGGCTGGAATGACATGTCCATCATCTGAAACGAAATCACTCGCCATTGGCAAAACAGCTTCAAGATCTTTGTTTTCAGGAGCTTCTACGATAAAACTAGCAGGTGAATATTCACCATGCGCCGCACGGAACGACAGCCTGTCCGTCTCCAATGAGGATATTTCCTTATGGGATGGCGTAAGCAATTTGTCCGTAATAGCTTTCACAATCGCGACACGGCCTGCTTTCGGCTCCGTCGCTATCGTTTCACCAAATTCAACTTCTGAAAAACTCAAATCAATGTATGGCACGTCCAAGGCCGGGCCGACCAGTTCCAAGACGATTTTGACATAGTTCGAACGTGGAGGGAAGACAAGCGTTGGTGAAACACAGTGATGCCATTCGTTGTCTGGAATTACCGTGAAGCAATCCGCCCCTTTGGGAAGACTCGTACTGTGTACAAATGAGCCAAGCGTCTCCTTCTCATACGTCCATACATGCAGCCAGAAAGTGCCGATGCCTTTCGCCCAAACAGAAAGCGAATACGGCTTGCCTGGCTCCACTGGGAAGAAACGGCTGGAATTCTCCTTGCTGTTTCCCTTCCATTCGCTCATCGTGCCGTCTGGAAGCTTCGCCTGGATGCGCAGGCGGTCATGACCATTATGTCCTCCCGTTGCCTCCACTGTAACATGCTCGCCATGACGCCAATGTTCCATTGGCAAGAATGTTAATTCAGATGGCTCAATAGCCAAAGCATTGAACACATTGACGCAAACCAAGCCAAGAAGCAAAAGGAAAACATTACGCATAGTCATGATCATTTGTCCTGTTGAATTGACTATTGCACATTCAGCTTAATGTGTTTTCAAAGTTCATTAAAACAAAAGACTATACATGATCCGGCCCTGCCCAGAACAACGGTAACGGGAAGGCCAACCGCCAGAAGTCGTCCTCCTGCTGGCAGCCAAGATCAGGCATGAATGGTCCAAAGAACAACCGCGCCACTTCGCGTCGCGTCAGTTTGATATTTGCAATCCGATTCGTCTCGGCAATGATCATCGTCTCGCCTTTACGGTAAACCGACACTTTCTCGCCATCTTCCAATTCAATGATGCGCTCTCCTGTCCAATTCTCAAGACGGCGACGGAGCCACGGCGCATAGTCGTTCAAAACACGGCACATGGAATTAACACGAACCATGGCCGTTGTGTTGATGCCGTAGCCAGACGCATAACGCAGGAACATCTCTTCCGTCTCACCTGAACAAGAAACAGGTGGCACTTCGACGCCCCAACCACCGCTCTTCAGCAGATAACGGAGAATACGCTCTACACCAGCCGTCGTGCCTGCGTATTCCGTGATGCTACCACCGCGAACCGTCGCATAAGCAAAGCCCTCTTCCGCCGTTTCATTGATGTAGGTGACGGAGCCTGGACGCGCCAACGCTAATTTAAACTTCTCAAGAGTCGGTCGTGTGCAACGCACATTCTTCTCCATGTGAGCCTGCCACATTTTCTTCGCGTCTTCATCATCGCCCCTATAGTCACGGAATGCTGTCACGGATGGTGCAGGGCCAAGATCTTCGAAACGAACGATATGGGATGATAGATTCATCCGTCGCGCCACACCAGCCGGTTCCCATCCATAATTGCCGTAACGCGTACGATCACCGCCCAGCAGACCGAGTCCCCAGCCTTCCTGATTCATATCTTCGACGATACGGTTCAGCAACGCACTGAAACAACCAGACTTGCGGAATTTCTGCCAGCAATGAACATTACCGATGCCACCGCTGGTGAACTCCGATGCACCAATTTTCATTTGACGTGGTATCAATTCAATACCGGCCGCCATCTCGCCATCGATGAACGCGAACCGCCAGTAGCCCATCGTTTCAGGCGATGCACTGATCACGTCCGGAAACAAATACTCAAAGCGCAAATGACCAGGATTATTCTCTCTAAAACTCTGGACGACATGATTCAGCATGACGTCGTAATCCGATGGTAAACCGCGTCTGATTTCCATAATCTCTTTCCTATGCTATAGACTGCCTTGAAAAACGGACTTCTGAACAAACACAAAAAAACGGCTTCAATGCCAACAGTATACTGTAGCACTGAAACCGTTTTTTCGCATCTTGACAGCGCGATTTTCCATAACCGCGCCGTCTCGATTTTGTTTTGCCGACTATTACTTACCGGAGATGGCACCGTGGCCGCGGAACGTACGCGTCGGGCTGAACTCGCCAAGGCGATGGCCGACCATATTTTCCGTTACGAACACGTTGTTGAACACTTTGCCGTTATGAACGGCGAACGTGTGACCGACGAAGTCAGGCATGATCATGGAACGACGGGACCACGTCTTGATGGGAGCCTTTTCGTTCTTGGCGTTCAAGGCGTCCACCTTTTTCTTCAGGTGTTCATCAACAAACGGCCCTTTTTTGATTGAACGTGATGACATTACTTCTTCCTCCGCTGAATGATGAACTTATCGGATGCTTTCTTCGGTTTGCGGGTGCGATAGCCTTTCGCCAGCTGGCCCCACGGGGACTTCGCATGGCCACCGCTTGCACGGCCTTCACCACCGCCCATGGGGTGGTCAACCGGGTTCTGAACAACACCACGGACATGCGGGCGGAAGCCAAGATAGCGCTTCTTGCCAGCCTTGCCCAGGCTGATGCTGTTGTGATCCAGATTACCGACCTGCCCAATCGTCGCACGGCAATTGCCATGGATCAGACGGACTTCGCCGCTCGGCATCTTGACCTGAACGTAATTGCCTTCTTTCGCACGGACGATGGCCGTCTGGCCCGCAGCACGCGCGATGGAAGCGCCCTGACCAGGATACAGCTCGATGCAATGGACATTCAGACCTTCCGGAATATCCTTCAGGCAATGAACATGGCCGGGCTTGAAATCAGCCTTTTCGCCGCTTCTCACGACGTCGCCGACATTCAGGCCGACGGGGCAGATGATATAGGCTTTGACGCCGTCTTCGTATTCAATCAGGGCGATACGGGCGCTGCGGTTGGGATCGTATTCGATCTCACGTACGGTCGCGGCGCATTCGTCTTTGACGCGACGGAAATCGATGATGCGGTAACGGCGCTTCACACCGCCGCCACGAAAACGAACCGTCACACGGCCCATGTTGTTACGGCCACCGGTCGAACGCTTGCCTTCCGTCAAGGACTTCTCGGGTTTGCGACGGGTCAGTTCCGAAAAATCAGACACCGTCATCTGTCTCCGTCCAGGAGATGTGGGCTTGTATTTCTTAATTCCCATCTTGTTGCCTCTTTGTCTTTAAAAACGATTACGCCTTACAGCAGCTCGATGCTTCCCTCTGTCAATGTAACGAGGGCCTTCTTCCAATCGGGGCGCTTGCCCAGACGGGCGCTGCGCATGCGCTTGCGCTTGCCAAGGCAGTTCATCGTCTTGACGGTCGAGACCTTCACGCCTTCGAAAATAGCTTCAACAGCTTTGCGAATTTCAATCTTGTTGCTGTGCGGATTCACCTTGATGGTGTAACGATGAAACTTCTCGCTCAGCGCCGTCGCCTTTTCGGTAATCAAAACGGTATAAACTACGTCGTAAGGATTGAACATATCTTATCTCTCCTTCTTCTTCGCCAGGCGCTGCCCGAGGGCCTTCAATCCGGCACTGGTAATCACAACTTTATCACCCTTCATCAGGGTATAGACATTCACGGACTCGGCCGCGACCAGAATCACATTGCCGAGATTGCGGCTGGCCAGAACCAGATTCGGTTCGCGGAAACCATATGCCGCTTTATCGTCGTCAATCACGTTCATGGCGGCGGATTCAACGAGAACCACAGCCGTTCCTTCAACGCCGATCGCCTTCAGGAAAGCAACGAAATCCTTCGTCTTCGGAGTTTCGGGCTTGATGTCGTCAACAACGATGATCTCATTGTCCTTCACGCGGTCCGAGAACACGCGGCGCAGGGCCAAAGTCTCAACGTTGGCGTTGACTTTCTTCGCATAGCTGCGGGGCTTCGGTCCGAAAACAATCGCACCACCGCGCCACACTGGGCTGCGGTTACTACCGGCACGAGCACGGCCATTGCCTTTCTGGCGCCACGGCTTCGCGCCGCCGCCACTCACTTCGCCGCGGGTCTTCGTCGAGGCGGTGCCTGAACGGTAACCAGCCAGAAACGCAACCACGGAGTCCTTTACGGCCTGTTCGCCTTTTTCGAATTCAAGCCAGCTGGGATCAATCTCAATAGGAGTGCCCAGATCGGCACCACTTGCATTCTTTACTGTCAAAGTAGCCATCTAACGTCACCCCCGATTAATGTTTCTTAATTGCATTGCGCACGATAACATAGCAGCCGTTCGCGCCGGGAATGGACCCTTTCACCAACAGCAGGTTGACATCGGGGCGAACATCCATGACTTTCAGATTCAGAATCGTCTGGCGAACATCACCCATGTGACCAGGCATCTTGCGGCCTTTATAGACCTTACCAGGAGCGGCGCACATACCGATTGAACCGCTTCTGCGAACCCATGCGCCACCATGGCTGGCACGGCCACCACCGAACTTCCAGCGGCGGACAACGCCTGCAAAACCACGGCCTTTCGTCTGGCCCGTCACGTCAACGAATTCGTCCTTCGCGAAAATGTCGGCCTTCAGAACATCGCCGACAGCCGCCGTCGAATCTTCTTCCAGGCGAATCTCACGGATGATCATCGGGGGATTCGATTCCAGTTTCGCTTCTTTCAACGTGCCCAGAACGGGCTTCGTCACATTCTTCACCTTGCGGCTACCGAAACCAAGCTGCAACGCGCTGTAGCCGTTGCGCTTCTGGGTGCGCAGGGAAATAATCGGGCACGGACCGACTTCAATCGCCGTCACCGGAACCGCGACGCCGTCTTCCGTGTAAACATGGGTCATACCCAACTTTTTACCTATCAATCCTTTTCTCATTGTTGCGCCCTCCCCCGTCAGATCTTGATGATGATGTCAACACCGGCAGGAAGATTCAGCTTCTTCAGCTCTTCAACCGTCCGGTTGCTGGGGTTGATGATGTCAAGCAGACGCTTGTGCGTACGGATTTCGAACTGTTCCATCGACTTCTTATCGACATGCGGGGAACGGTTCACCGTGAAGCGCTCAATGCGGGTCGGCAACGGAATCGGGCCAGCGACATCCGCGCCGGTCCTCTTGACCGTGTTGACGATTTCGGCTGTGCTTTGATCCAGAATTGTGTGCTCAAATGCCTGGAGCCGAATGCGAATGGTTTGTTTGTTTGCCATGTCTCACTCTTTTGTTTACTGACTTATAAACAGTGTGGATGCCTAGGCTCAATTCAGTTGCCGCTCCTTTTACGGCTACGGGTCATAATGGAGCATAAACTGAAGGTTCGGCGACAAAATCACCACGGCCACCGCTAAGTGACCGCAACGAACTTGCGTAACCGAACAACTCGCCCAATGGCACCAACGCCACTACACGCGCTATTCCCATATCCTGGGAATCCACCTCCGTGACACGCCCTCGACGCGACGTCAAATCGGCAATCACATTACCTATCTGAGCTTGAGGGCTCGTCACCTCCAATTTCATAATCGGTTCCAAAACCTGCGGACCGCCCGCTTCTATCGCTTCCGACAAAGCCTTGCGCGCCGCCGTCTGGAACGCCAGCTCCGACGTCCCGCTTCCCGCGGGAGCCAAAGCCAAAACTTTGATTTTCATGTCCGTCAACGGATGACCGTCTCCGACACCCGATCGGACAATCTCCTGAATGCCCGCCTTCACCGCCTCGCCGTAAAACGGCTCAACGGCGGTTGCCGCGGCATCCAAATCCATCTGAAGCCCTTCGCCTCGCGAAAGAGCCTCCACTTCGACCTCTACCATCGCTCCCATCGTCCGCCCGTCAGGCAGACGTTTTTCAAACTCGCAACGGCCATGTCCTGACCCTTGCACGGTCTTTCGGTAACTAACCTGCGGTTTTCCAGCCGTCACATCGATACCGAAATCACCTTTCAGACGCTCTTGGACAATCGCCAGATGCAACTCGCCCATTCCTGCCAACGTCCATTGGCCGGGGGCTGGCCCGTAGCTCGTCCTCAACGTCGGATCCTCCAGGCAGAACGCCTTCAACGCCTTGCCAAGCGTTTCACTGTCCGTGCTACCACGACCTTCCATCGTGATGCTGACAACTGGTTCAGGAAACGTCATCCGCTCCAAAACCGCCATGCTGGAGGAATCACAGAGCGTGTCCCCTGTAAGGACATCCGCTCCAAGGCCGGTCAAGGCGACGATGTCGCCGTTATCCGCTCCTTCAATCGGATCTAGCTGGCTCGCACGCATCCGATAAACGGTTCCGACTTCGCATATCGTTCCGTTTCGCGGATTCAGCAACCGCGTACCAGTCTCGACATGCCCGCCGTACAGCCTCACGCAGTACAGCATTTCGCCGAACACTTCGGGAGGATAGACTTTGAAGACCAGCATCCCGATTCCGTTCAGCTTCTTCCGGTTGCTCTCCGATGGAGACGGAAGATAGTCGCGAACAGCGTCCAACAGAGCGTCAACTCCGATATCCTTCGCCGCACTGCCGCCGAACACTGGCAACAGGCTTCGATTCAGCACTGCTTTTCGCAACGCCCTACGGAGTGTCGCTTCATCTGATTCTTTATCAGAGAGGTAATCCGTCATCACCTCGTCGTCTGTCTCCGCAAGACATTCCACAAGGTGCGTTCGAGCGGCTTTTACTCGCTCGTCGTTTCGGAAGTCAGTATCCAGATTCTCACATCCGACACATCGTCCCGTCAAAATGTCAACCATGCCGTTGAATCCGTTTTCGGCGTTCAACGGCACTTGCATGGCAACCGCTGCCACATGGAAGCGTTGCGCTATTTGACGAATAACTCGTTCGTAGCTGGCTCCCTCTCGATCCAGCTTATTCACGAAGGCCAGCATCGGAATCCGATGCCTGTTCGCCTGCCTCCAGACAGTCTCGGACTGGGCTTGTACACCGCGGATACCGCAGAACACGGCCACCGCGCCATCCAGAACCCGAAGCACTCGCTCCACTTCCGCCGTGAAATCCACATGGCCGGGAGTATCGACCACGTTGATTCGTACATCACGCCATTGGCAAACTACAGAAGCGCTTAGGATACTGATGCCATGCTCACGTTCCTGCGGAAGCCAATCCGTCACAGTCGTGCCTTCATGAACTTCGCCGCAGTACCGAATCTCCCCTGTCCGACGGAGTATTCGCTCCGTCAACGTCGTCTTCCCTGCATCTATATGGGCAATGATTCCAAGATTCCGCAATGCGGTGGAACTCATCTTTTCAATCCCATTGGCTTATGTACGTCCGAATGGCATCGGACGGATGTGATTACCAGCGGTAATGCGCAAACGCCTTGTTGGCGTTCGCCATCTTGTGCGTATCATCCTTCTTCTTCACGGCATTGCCGGTGTTGTCGAAGGCATCCAACAGTTCGGCGGCGAGGGCTTTCGCCATCGGAACGCCTTTGCGGGCGCGGCTGTAGCCGACGATCCAACGCAAAGCAACTGCCGTCTGACGTTCGGCCGGAACTTCCAACGGAACCTGGTACGTCGCACCACCAACGCGGCGGCTCTTGACTTCCAGACGCGGCTTCACATTTTCAAGGGCCTGACGGAAGACTTCCAGCGGCTCCATGTCCGCTTTCTTCTCTTTCAGAATGTCCATGGCGCCATAGACAATACCCTGCGCAACCGTCTTCTTGCCGCGTTCCATAACCGTGTTGATGAGACGCGCGATGATGATGTCATTGAACCGGATATCCGGAATCGTTTGACGTTTTTCAGCTTTTCTTCTTCTCATTATCTATCTTCCTCTCAAGGAGCTTTCCTGTACTGCCGGCTTACTTCTTGCCCTTCGCAGGCGCGCCGGGCTTCGGACGCTTCGTGCCATATTTTGAACGGCCCTGACGGCGCTTGTCGATGCCAAGCGTATCCAGCGTGCCGCGGACGATGTGATAACGAACACCAGGCAGGTCACGGACACGACCTCCACGAACCAGCACGACGCTGTGTTCCTGGAGGTTATGACCTTCGCCGCCGATGTACGCATTGACTTCCTGTCCGTTCGTCAAACGAACACGGGCGTATTTACGCAAAGCGGAGTTAGGCTTCTTGGGGGTACGGGTGCTGACCTGCAGGCAGACACCACGACGTTGCGGGCACTGATCCAGAGCACGGACACGGCTCTTGACCGGTTTGACCTTACGACCTTTTCTGATCAACTGATTGATTGTCGGCATTTCGCGTTTCTCTTTGACTTATGATACTATGATAAAAAATCGTGGTTTTAATTTAATACGTCAATCCAGAATGTCAAGCAGACGCCCCGTGTCCATTCGTTTTTTCCGAATCGGCACGGGGCATCCGCCTTTGTAACAAGATGATCTTTCCTCTCCGTCAGTTGTCGAAGAACTTCTGCAGATTGTCGAGATGCTCCTTGTCCTGCGCTTCCTTTTCGCTGAGTTCAAGGGCCGCCGTCTCGGCCGCGGCCTCTTCGGCAGTGCTGGCCTTGAACGTCAGTTTGAAGTCCTGCGCATCGGGATAGCCGGTACCAGCGGGGATCAGATGACCCATGATGACATTCTCCTTGAAACCACGCAGATGATCGACGCGGCAAGGGTCGCGGCTTCGGTCAGAACGCGCGTTGTATCCTGGAAGGATGCCGCGGAGATGAAGCTCTCCGTCGCCAGAGAGGCCTTCGTGATACCGAGCAGAATCGGCTGGGCGTCAGCCGCGATACCACCATTCTCAAGAACACGCTTGTTTTCTTCCTGGAACTCGCGCTTGTCAACCAGCTCGCCGAACAGGAAACGCGTCTGACCAGGCTGCGTAATGCGGACATTGCGCATCATCTGGCGGAGGATGATTTCAACGTGCTTATCGTTGATTTCAACACCCTGCAGACGATAGACCTGCTGGACTTCGTTCAGCAAGTATTCCTGCAATTCCTGCGGTCCGCAGATTTCAAGCATTTCATGCAGCACGACGGCACCGTCCGTCAACGGCGTTCCCTTCGTGACAAAGTCACCTTCGGTAACGACGATACGCTTGCCCTGCGGGATGACATGCTCTTGGCTCGCACCGCTTTCCGGATCCTCAATGCGGATGTTCTGGCGACCTTTCGTAGGCTTGTCGATATAGACCACGCCATCAATCTTCGCGATCTCGGCGGCCTCTTTCGGACGACGCGCTTCGAACAACTCGGCGACACGCGGCAAACCGCCGGTGATATCGCGAGTACGGACGTTCTGACGTGGGAACTTGGCCAGTTCGTCACCGGCGTTCACCAATTCGCCCTCTTCCAAGGTGAAGTAGGCACCGGTCGGCAACTGGATGTTTCTGCGACGCTTGACAATCGCAAGACCGACATGGACCGACTTGCGCAGATTTTCCTTCACGCGGAAGAAGCCCGTCAAAGTCGTTCCGAAGCGCTTGCCGTCAATCTCCTGCAGACCATCCAGTTCGATCGTCTCGTTGAACTTGAGTCCCGACAAGTGAATCAGATTCTTACCGAAATGGATGTCATCGATCTTGACTTCGATGCCGTCGCAAGGTGCCTTGACAGCCGTCTTGTGAGCGGCGTCATAGACGATCGCATCCCCGCGGGAAATCTTGTCTTGTTCGAAGCTCAAATGGTCGATGCGGACAATCTTGCCGGACTTCAGGTCATTTTCCGTAAGCACCAGAGAGCAACGCCCCTGGGCATCCAGATTGACGCGGACTTCATCTTCACCGACTTTGGAGGCGGCGTCTTGATAGTAGCCCTTACCCGACTGGTAGCGATAGACGATGCGATCGGACGCGCTGCCTTTGCGATCTTCCATCATCTCGGAATAGCCCTTCGCGGTCGTGTTGATAATCTGCATCTGGAAACGCAGTTTCACACGATTGCCGCCAGCCAATTCCAACGGGAGCATATCAACGATATCGAAAGCCGGGCGGATGTCTTCGTTGTGTTCGACAACCTTATGCTCGATCTTCGCGGTCTGGCTGTTCTCTTCGCTGGAAATGGTGGAGCCTTCGACCAAGTCACGATATTCAATGCAACCGCTGATGGGCGCGTTGATCGGCACGTTGAAGGGATCCCATTCGGCAAAGGTGAAATCGGCCTTGATCGCCCCGTCCTGGAAGTAGATGATGGAGCCCTGCGGCAGTTCAAGTTCATCGACTTCCGACGCCGCTCCATTCGCCTGCGCCTCCGTGTTCGTGTAGTTCACGATGACGTGAGCGTTCTGCGTCAGAACCATGTAGCCTTTGGCGATCAATTGGTTATCGGCGACCTGCTCGGCCAAAGCCGCTTCCGGCGGAAGCGGTTTGCCGTTCAGCTTGCAGTAATCCAGATAGGGGTCACGAGCCTTCTCGTCTTTGATGAGACGGACGAAACCTTCATTATAGTAGTCGCTGTTGCTTTGCGGATCGGTTGCCGGACCATTGTAGAACAGACCTGCGTTGCTCCGATTCTTCTCTTCGCTACAAAGCGTCTTCACGACTTCAATCGGAACCAACTGCTGGCTGTCACCAACCATCAGGTTCTGCAGAGTAAGGGTACCATCCTTCCGAGCCTTATGACTCATCTTGTTAGCGTCAGCCGCGGCCGTACCACCAAGGTGGAACGTACGCATGGTCAACTGGGTACCAGGTTCACCGATGGACTGAGCGGCAATGATACCGACGGGATCGCCGTGTTTCGGCAAATCGCCAGTGGCCAGATTGCGGCCATAGCATTTGCAGCAGACGCCGCGTTCGCTTTCGCAGGTCAACACGGAGCGAATGAGCACTTTGTCAATACCCATTGCCACGATGCGCTTCGCCAATTCGGCCGTGATTTCCTCTCCGGCCGCAACCAGCACTTTGCCAGTAGCCGTATCGTAGATGTCTTCAGCGCTGAAACGGCCGATGATACGATCTTCCAACTTCACGGTTTCCTTCGTGCCTTCCTTGATCGACTTCATGTAGATACCGTTGGCGGTATGGCAATCATCTTCCGTGCAGATGACGTCATGGGCGACGTCAACCAGACGACGGGTCATGTAACCAGAGTCAGCGGTCTTCAGAGCCGTATCGGCCAAACCTTTACGAGCACCGTGGGAGCTGATGAAGTATTCCAGAACGGACAGGCCTTCGCGGAAATTCGCCTTGATCGGGTTTTCGATGATATCGCCAGACGGCTTGGCCATCAGGCCTCGCATACCGGCCAGCTGACGGATCTGGTCCTTACTGCCTCGGGCACCGGAATCCAACATGGCGAACACAGGGTTGATCTCAGGCTTGCCGTCGTTCTCCTCCAAGACACCAGTCAGACGGTCCGCCAATTCGTTGTTGACGCTAGTCCATTCCTGAATGCACTTGTTGTAGCGTTCCTGCTCCGTGATCATACCTTCACGACGCTGCTGGCGAATCATATCGATGTTCTTCTGGGCAGCCTCGATGAACTGCGCCTTCTCCTTCGGGACGATCATGTCTTTGATACCAATGGAGAAACCGGCGCGCGTCGCGTATTCGTAGCCAAGATCTTTCAGAAGGTCAAGAACTTTGATGAGTCCCATGCGGCCGACGGCCTCATAGCACTGCTTGATCAAACCGCTCATTTCCTTCTTCGTGACCTGTTTGTTGAAGAAACCCATTTCCTTGGGCCAGATTTCGTTGAAGATGCAACGGCCAACCGTTGTCACAATATATTTGTCGTTCTTCGTCTCAGGAGACCAGACCGTATCCTTTCCGAAGTAAGGATTGTGGAGATACACGAAATCGTGCATCTTCAAGTCACCCGCCTCGAAAGCGCGCAGCAGTTCATGGTAGTCATTGAACCAACGCAGGCGATTCGGGCATTTGCGAATCTCATCATTCAACGCCGCGATGGCGGCGTCATGCTTCTCCTGCGCGGCCTTGAAGTTGCTCTCGCTGAGCTTCTTTGAAGCAAATGCCTTGCTGGCATCCGCCAAAGCCTGATCTAGCTCACGCGTCTTGGCGGCCCATTCCTGTTCCTTCGCTTCCTGCTCCAAGAACGCCTTCTTGTTCTTCTTATGCTCGTACGTCAGATAATAGACGCCAAGCGTGATGTCCTGCGAAGGCGTTGTGATCGGTTTGCCGCTGGCAGGCGAGAAGATGTTGTTCGGAGACAACATGATCAGCTTGGCTTCCAACTGCGCCTCATTGCTCAGCGGAACATGGACAGCCATCTGGTCGCCGTCGAAGTCGGCGTTGAACGCCGTACAGACAAGAGGATGCAGACGAATCGCCTGACCTTCGATCAGGATCGGGTCGAAGGCCTGAATGGACAGACGGTGAAGCGTCGGAGCACGGTTCAGCAGAATCGGATGGCCCTTGATCACTTCGTCCAGAATGTCCCAGACTTCCTTGCGCTTCTGCTCAATCCACTTCTTCGCGTTGCGAACCGTATGGACATAGCCTTTTTGCTTCAGACGGCTCATGATGAACGGCTCAAACAACACAAGCGCCATCTCCTTCGGAAGACCGCACTGGTTGATACGCAGTTCAGGACCGACAACGATGACGGAACGGCCGGAATAATCGACTCGCTTACCGAGCAGATTCTGGCGGAAACGTCCCTGCTTGCCTTTCAGCATGTCCGTAAGGGACTTCAGCGGACGATTGCCAGTACCCGTGACGGCGCGGCCGTGACGTCCGTTGTCCAACAGGGCGTCAACAGCTTCCTGCAGCATGCGCTTCTCGTTGCGGATGATGACTTCCGGCGTATGAAGTTGCAAGAGGTTTTTGAGACGATTGTTACGATTGATGACACGGCGATACAGGTCATTCAGATCGCTGGTCGCGAAACGACCGCCTTCCAACGGAACCAAAGGACGCAGTTCGGGGGGGATGACCGGCAGAACGCTCAAAATCATCCAGCGTGGATCCATGTTGTTTTCAAGGAATCCTTCGATCAACCGCACACGCTTGGCGATTTTCTTACGAATCGCCTTGCTGGTGGAGGAGTTCAAATCGCTCTCCAACTGTTCCTGCAATTCCGTCAGATTCAGCTTGCCGAGCAATTCCTGAATGGCTTCAGCGCCCATGCCGGCCTTGAAGGAATCACCGTACGTCTGGCGGTTTTCATTGTACTGCTCGTCCGTCAGAACCTGTTTTTCCTGCAAAGGCGTGTCGCCAGGCTCCGTCACAATCCAGCTCTCATAATACAAAACGCGCTCCAAGCTCTTCGGAGTCAAATCAAGAATCAAGCTCAAACGGCTCGGAAGGCATTTGTAGAACCACACATGTGAAACTGGCACAGCCAAATCGAGATGGCCCATGCGTTCACGACGGACACGAGATTCGCAGACTTCAACGCCGCATTTGTCGCAGACAATGCCCTTGTGCTTCTGGCGCTTGTATTTACCGCATGCGCATTCCCAGTCCCTTGTTGGTCCGAAAATCCGTTCGCAGAACAAGCCGCCCTTCTCCGGTTTGAAAGTACGGTAATTGATGGTCTCGGGATTCTTGACTTCGCCACGGCTCCAGGAACGGATTGTCTCCGGACTGGCCACGCCGATCGTCACGAAACTGCCGCTTTCCATTGATTCGATTCCGCCAAATTGGTTTTCAGTGTTATCCAATTTACAACCCTCCATGAATGGGTTATTATTTTCGCATCCGCCACTGCGGGAACTTTCTCTTTCTCATTAGTTCCCGCAGATCAGGATACTAAACTAAATCCGATGTTTCACAACGACACGCTCAAGCCTGAGCACCTTTGGAATTCCGTACCCGGACATCCAGGCAGAGGCTCTGCATTTCCTTCATCAGGACGTTGAACGATTCCGGTATGCCAGCCGTCAACGTGTTGTCGCCGTCCATGATGGAGTTGTAAATCTTCGTGCGTCCCTTCGTATCATCGCTCTTGACCGTCAGCATTTCCTGCAGCGTGTAGGCCGCGCCATACGCCTCTAGAGCCCAGACTTCCATTTCGCCGAAACGCTGTCCACCATGCTGGGCTTTACCACCCAAAGGCTGCTGCGTAACAAGCGAATACGGACCGACCGCACGGGCGTGGATCTTGTTCGCGACCAAGTGGTCGAGTTTCAGCATGTAGATCTGGCCGACCATTGCACGTTGCGCGAACGGAGCACCGGTCATACCATCGAACAGACGCGTCTTGCCGTCGGTGTCAACAAAGCATTCCGTACGGTCATTGCCATTCTGGTCAACAACTTTTCCGTCATCCAAGACGGTCCAGCCGCGTTCGGCGACTTTGATGTGCTTCGCTTCATCAAGCATCGACCAGATTTTCTCTTCCGGAATACCATCAAACACAGGCGTTGCGACAGTCATTCCGAGAATCTTTGCGGCATAGCCGACATGCGTCTCAAACACCTGTCCGACATTCATTCGGGAAGGAACACCCAGAGGATTCAGGATGATATCGACCGGTGTGCCATCGGCCATGAAAGGCATGTCTTCAACCGGAACGATTTTCGCGACAATACCTTTATTACCATGACGTCCAGCCATCTTGTCACCGATGGAGATGCGGCGCTTGCTGGCGATATAGACCTTGACGGCCTTCACAACGCCCTGCTCGCCGGAATCATTCTGCTTGTCTTTTTCAAGTTCTTCCTTCCAACGCTGCTTCGTGATCTGGAACTTCTTGGCGAAATTCTTGAGGATATCCTCAATCTTCGCCTGCTTCTCCATGGCTTTCGCATCGCTTGACGGATCAAGCATGTAGGTGTCATAGCTCTGCGCAAGACGTGTCAACATGCTCTTGGTGATCTTACGATCGGCCGCGATGATCTCTTCCGGTTCGCCGGCAACAAGACGCGTGATGGCGAAGCTCAGCTTCTGGCCGAGCAACTCGTCGCTCAACGTCTTCACCAGATCATCTTGGATGTGGTTCAGCTGTTCACGATACTTCTGATCCGTATCTTTGACACGGTTGTTGATGTCCTTCTTGGTCTGTTTGGCCTTCGTCGGATCCGCGCGGCGATCAACACGCACATCCATGACAATACCGGAACAACCGCCAGGAACCACCAGCGAACTGTTCTTGACATCGCTTGCCTTCTCACCGAAGATGGCCTTCATCAAACGCTCTTCAGGAGCCAGATCAGGCTCGTTCTTCGGTGTGATCTTACCTACCAGAATATCGCCCGGCTTCACTTCGGCACCGACACGGACAATACCGTCAGCATCCAGATTGCGCAGGGATTCTTCACTTTCATTCGGAATGTCTCGCGTAATCTCTTCGGGACCAAGTTTCGTTTCGCGGGCCTGCACATCTTCCAACGTCACATGGATGCTCGTATAGACGTCATTGGCCACCAGTCTTTCGCTGATGATGATAGCGTCTTCAAAGTTGTAACCATGCCACGGCATGAAAGCCACCAAAACGTTTCGTCCAAGAGCAAGTTCGCCGCCATCCGTCGAGGCACCGTCGGCGATTGCCTGACCTTTCTTGACTACATCGCCACGACGGACGATCGGACGCTGGTTGAACAACGTTGACGCGTTCGTGCGGAGGAATTTGTACAGATGGTAATCCTGAACGGAATCCGGATAAGCCGTATCCTCGGGCAATTTACCATCTTTCGTAATGATGACGCGTTCCGCAGTCGCGCTCGCGACAATACCGTCCTCGCGAGCGTTCATCGTGGCGCGGGAATCACGGGCGACAACCTCTTCAAGGCCTGTACCGACCAATGGACGCTCGGAGCGCAGCAACGGAACAGCCTGGCGCTGCATGTTCGATCCCATCAACGCGCGGTTAGCGTCGTCGTGTTCCAAGAACGGAATCAAACCTGCGGCCGCGCTAATCATCTGCAACGGCGACACATCGATATACTGGACTTTTTCACGCTCGAATTCGCCAGATTCACCTTCATGGCGGCAGAGGACGTCGCGGTTAAGCAACGTACCGTCTTCAGCTTGAGGAGCATTGGCCTGCGCAATAACGAAAGCCTCTTCTTCATCCGCCGTCAGATAATCGACTTTATTGGTAACCTTCGTGTCTTTGACTTGGCGATACGGAGCTTCGATAAAGCCGTATTCGTCAATCTTGCCGTAGAGGGCCAGAGAGGAAATCAGACCGATATTCGGACCTTCAGGCGTCTCAATCGGACAGACACGACCATAATGGCTGGAATGAACGTCACGGACTTCGAATCCGGCGCGTTCACGAGTCAGACCGCCAGGTCCCAACGCACTGAGACGACGCTTGTTCGTCAGTTCAGCAAGGCAGTTCGTCTGATCCATGAACTGACTCAACTGGTTCCGTCCGAAGAAATCGCGGATCACACCGCTCAGAGCCTTCGTGTTCACCAACTTCGAGATGGTCGGCTCTTCATTCGTATTCTCCAGCTTTTCCTTCATCAAAGTCGCCGTACGGGTCAAACCAACCTGGCACTGCTTCTGGAGCAGTTCACCGACGGTTCTGACACGACGACGGCCCAGATGATCGATATCATCCTCTTTGCCGATGCCGTTATGCAAATACATCAGGAAAGCCGTGGAACGGGCGATATCCTGTTTGGTCAGCACGCATTGACGACGCCCCCAATTGAGGTGGAGGCTCTGGTTCATCTTGAAGCGCCCCACAAGCCCGAGGTTGTAACGATGCGGATCTTCGAACAACCGCTTGAACAACTGCCGTGCGTTGGCGGCCGTCGGCGGATCCGTCGGACGCATGCGCTTGTAGATTTCCTTCTGGGCATCTTCCGTCGTATGGACCGTGTCCTTCTGCATGCAGCGGATGAAGTAGTCGCCGCCTTTGCCGGGACGCAGCAGACGAACTGAAACGCCATACTCGTAGTCCAGATTGTAATTCGGCTCCGCGGCGGCAACGGCCTCACGATCCGCTTCGATTTCTTTCATGGCATCCAACAACGTGGACAGGATTTCCGCCGTGACTTTCACATTGCGTTCAACCAGCTTGACAGCCCCAGCCTTCGCGGCCGGTGCATCGCATTTGTCATAAAGGCACTTGACTAAAACTTCACGATTGTCATCTGTGTTGACGGGCGTCTTCGCCATGTAGATCGTATTGCCAGTACGCCAGCCCTCGTTCTCCAGCTTATAAGCCAGATCCTCACGATCCATTTCAAGAAGCTTTTCAATCTGGCGGGCATTCAGTTCTTCGACCAGACAATCCGTATGGACGACTTTAACCTTCTTGATGCCATTCGCCTGCAAGGCGTCGAAAACCATCTCGCTACAGGGAGCCAGACCTTCCACGGCGACAGCATTATCCTTGCCAGAGGCCTTCACATCGCTCGCGATGTAAACCTTTGAAGGATCTTCAAGTTTCTTCAACTCAGTCAGCGGCTGTTCTTCCAGATAATACACGGCGTCCAGGATGTCTTCATTGCCGTCATATCCAAATGCGCGCAGGAATGTGCTGACAAGGAACTTCCTGCGGCGACGCTTACGATCCAGATAAATCTGGATGCAGTCGCTCTGGTCAAACTGAACTTCCAGCCATGAGCCATGGTCGGCGATCACCTTATAGGAGCACAGCATTTTTCCACTGGCATGGCGATTACGCTCAAAACTCACACCAGGAGAACGATGCAACTGACTCACGATGACACGTTCGGCACCATTGATGACAAACGAACCGCGCTCAGTCATCAGCGGAATATCGCCGATATAGATAGATTCCTCCTTCACATCCTTGCCGTTGGCCGTGTGAAGACGGAACGTGACATTCAAGGCCGCCTGATATGTCAGACCGTCCTTCAGGCATTCGACCAACCCTTTCTTGGGTTCGCCGATTTCATATTTAACAAACTCAAGACTCGCCTTGCCGTCTGGTTCCTTCTGGGCCGGGAAGATATCCTTGAACGCTTCCTGCAACCCTTGGTTCAAACGCTCCTCTGGTGGCGTGTCCTTTTGTAAAAAATCCGCGAATGATTTTGTCTGAATTTCAATAAGGTCCGGAATATCCAGTACTTCATTCTTCAGACAACCAAAATTCTTGCGTTCTGACATGTTTCTCCGCCTGTATAGGTTCTGCCTGTGTGGCTAACGCACACGTAGTTTATCGTGTCCTAAATTCTTCTCTATCAACTGGCACGCTCCTACGTGCAACTCCAACCGCCTTTGTCGGTCGCCTTCACGACCAGTTAAACAAAAAACCGGAGTCGGACCAAATTCACCAACTTCCGGACATTTTCCTATGTATCCCCTACCCGTTGCGACACCCCATTTCGCTTTTTCCGTTTTCCCTCTTTCTTGTTTCTGTTTTTCGGCAAGCGGGGCTTTGACGTTCGTCAAGGCCCCCTGCCGCACCGGACAGCGGATCCGGACTCCGAAGAGCACCGGATCAACTGTTACCAGACTAGAAGATTTACTTAACTTCAACCTTCGCGCCGGCTTCTTCCAGCTTCTTCTTGATTTCGTTAGCTTCGTCTTTGCTGACGCCGGTCTTGACCGGTTTCGGAGCTTCCGTAACCAGATCCTTGGCTTCCTTCAGGCCCAGGCCCGTAATGCCGCGGACTTCTTTGATCACAGCGATCTTGTTCGCGCCGCCATCCGCCAGGATGACATCGAACTCGGTCTTTTCTTC
>JAFZAB010000101.1 GCA_017548425.1 Victivallales bacterium | reverse complement strand
GGTTAGTGGTTAGTGGTTAGTGGTTAGTGGTTAGTGGTTAGTGGTTAGTGGTTAGTGGTTAGTGGTTAGTGGTTAGTGGTTAGTGGTTAGTGGTTAGTGGTTAGTGGTTAGTGGTTAGTTTTTAGTGATTAGTTTTTAGTGATTAGTTTTTAGTGATTAGTTTTTAGTGATTAGTGTAACCCGATGTCCTGCAAGGGATATCACAATTCAAAACAAATCAAAGGAGAATTCAATGAAGAAGCAAGTCTGGTTGGAAAGAGCCAAACGCAATGCGTTCGGCCGCATGTTGTGCCGCGTTCTCGGCGATGACAAAGGCGCCGTCGCCATGGAATACGTGGTCATCGCACTGCTAGTCGCCGCGGCTGTCGTCGGCCTCGTCATGGTCTTTGGCAAGAACATCGCCCAGATGTTCGGTGCCACGACCAAATCCCTCGGCGGTGAAGCCGGCGTTGAAGCCGCTGTCGAACAGCGTCAGAATCAGATTGAAAAGACCGTTGAAGACGTTGACAAGCAGCTTGAAAACGCCTCCAAGATCCGCGGTGAAAAACAGGCCGAAGGCGGCGACAGCAAAGGCGGCAAGGAATAATTCCGTGACGGCATGACCACCTCCCTGGCCATTTTGCTGGCGTTGGCTCCCGCGCTTGCAGTCCTGTGCTACACGGACTGCAAGCTGCGGCGGTTGCCCAACGCCATCACGATTCCGCTGGCGGCCGCCGCACTTGTGTGGCGGCTTGGCTACGGCGGCGTCGAACTCGCCTTGCTTGGCCTGGGAGGCGGGCTTGTCTGCTTTCTCTTCCTGCTGATTCCCGTTCTGATGAAGGGAGTTGGTGGCGGCGATCTGAAAATGTTTTTCGCGGTTGGTTGCGCGATTGGCCTCAAACGCGTGGCGGGTTTTCTGCTCTGCACGTCCATCGCGGGCGTGATTCTGGCCATCGTCATGATTTGCATCGGTCTTGCCGACACACGGCGGCTGAAGCATTACGCCAACTGCGTCTTCAATCCGAAATACGACCGCAAGGCGGGGCGCGAATCGCTTCCTCCCGCCAGCGACGAACGTGTCCGCGTCCCCTACGGCGTGGCCATTTCGCTTGGAACAGTTTTTACATTAGTCATTGAAACACTTCTGGTTAGAGGTGGCGCCCAATGAAAAAAAACGATCGAGGCTCCGTCCTCTTGGAATTTATTATCGTCATGCCGGTTCTGCTTCTGCTGATATTCGGCACGGTGCAATTCGCGCTGATTCTCATGGCGAAGCAACTGACGCAATACGCCGCGTTCAATGCGGCGCGCGCCGCAATCGTCTATAATCCAAAGGATTATCGCGTTCCAGACGCGTCCGATGGAAAGGGCTTCTTCTCGAACAGCGGCCCTGTCTTTCAGGCGGCCATCACGTCGTTGGCCTTCTTTGGTTTCAGCGGCGGCAAAGACAGTGATAAAGTTGAAGTTCCCGGCTGGGGGAAAATCCCCGGTTCCGCTAACATAAAGAAGCAGGTCTCAATTGGTTCTGACAGTCAGGACTTGATGGAGGCGCAGCAGATTCCGGCCGTCAAGGTGACGGTCAATTTCAACTTCCCGATGCTCATCCCCTACGCGGCGGAAGTCATTGGATATTTCCATGCGGGCGGCAATCCCGACGATGCATGGGACATAACGGGTTTCTCTCCCGACAAGACGTTCAGAGAAAAGATGAAGAAGGTCAAGAAGGGCGGCAACACGCCGTGCTTCCATCTCTCCGAAACGTGCATCCTGCCGCGTCCATGGAACACGACGACCTTCCCGCAGATTCCTTCAAACGAAAGAGATTAACAAGCCCCGTAGGGGCGGTGGAACCCAGCCGTGGGTGCAACCCACGGTAAGAACGATAATAATAACAGAACCGCGTAGCGGTGACAGGAATCCTACCGTGGGTGTAACCCACGGAATCCATGTAACTTACGTGCGAAATAAATCCATAACATCATGAAAACCAGTGTATTGGACATAGCCTGCGAACGATTGGGCAATCTTCGCCGCGATGATTCAGGCGCCGCCTTGATCATCACGCTGGGCGTCTTCATGTTTCTCGTCATGGTGACGGGCGGCGTCTATGCCGTTGGCGAAAACGTCCGCCAGAAGATCGAATTGCAGAACGCCGTGGATGCGGCGGCGTATTCCGCCTCCAATGTGCAGGCGGATATCCTCTCCCGCATGGCGACCGTCAACCGCGCCATGAGCTGGACATATGTCCAGATGTGCAACCGCCAGATGGACTACATCGTCTCCAAGTGGTTGGATTTCACGGTGAAGCAATTCAAAAACGACAAGAAAAGGTGCAAGGATTACTACAGTCATACGATCATCGCCGGAGCCGGCTCATGCTGCAACGGATGCTGTTCGGGGAAACATGACGATCAGAACGGCCACGGCTGGTGGTGCGGCGCGCCGGGAGGCTTGCCGGACTTGCCGACATCCGTCGATCCGGACAAGATCCGCCTCAACAAGTCGTTGATCAGCACAGACGTCAGCATGATTGAAAACATGATCAAAATGGCCGATGCGGACATGCTTGCGAAAGGCATCGACAATGATCGCAAGGCGATTCAGGCCATGAACAAACTGCTGACGTCGCTGAATGATTCCATGTCGGGTGCCATCGAGCAGACCGCTGTGGAGACATTGCGGCAGAATCTGCGGCTGCGTGGCGTCACGTCGGAAGGCGGCGACGTTTTGAACGATTATCATTTCCATGTGCGCGTCCCGAAGAGCACGGATCCGTATTCAAAGAAAAAAGGTTGCTTCTTTTATCCTCTATATAATACGGAAGAGCATGAACAGCTGTTTCTCGCAATGGCCGACGGTTCGCCGGACACGCAGGGGAAACATCACAAGAAATTGATGGAATATTTTGGTCTCGACGATGTCTCCAACGGCTTCGACCATTGGTACATCCGTGGCCATCTGGATGAATTTTCTGCGGACAAGGAGAAAGTGACGCGAAATGAGACGATTCCGTCGCCAGGCTATGGCATCACCCGTGGCTACAAGAATGCGAACTTCCGTGAAGGCGGCGACCAGTTGCGCGTTCCCCTCTGGGCGCAATTGGCGCTGATTTGCAATCCCGCATCCTGCCAGAACTACAGGGGGACGAAGGACAACTATCTGGATCTCTGCAAGAAAGCGTATGACACGCCCGACGAGTCCGTCGCGCTCTGCGCGGAATATATCTGGGCGTCGCAGAAGTGGTTGTGCCTCAGCGTTCCCATCCTGCAATTCTGCTTCCATTTCCCGTCGCCGATCATCGCCATGTTCTCCACGGACTGCAGCGGCCATGAAGGCTTCACCAACTGGTTCCCTTTCAGCTTGGACGACAGTAAACGTTCCAAGTACAAACAGTGCGTTCTTGCCTTCAATTTCCTCATCAACATGGAACCACCATTGAAATGGATCATGCTGACGGGAAACGCCCGTATCTATGGCGACGACAAGGCGATCTATGATCCAAAATACTACGTCACAGAAACTTGCAAACCGTGGATACTTAGCCCGGAATTCTTCAAAGGCGATGGCACGATCATGGTTTTCGCCGCCAGAAAACAGCGCAATCCGTTGACAGCGATCTTCAACGGCAGCCGCGGCGGCTCCATCTCGAAGGGAATCTTCACCGCCTTCAATCCTATGAAAGACCAGTATATTTGGACGGTCGCCGCTTCCCGCGCCGCCTACCACCGTTCTGGCGGAGGCGATCGCGACTACGAAGTCGCCTACAATGGCGTGACGCATGTCTGGCATCCGGACGATGACAAATCCGTCTTCGGCGTGAATTCCAAGACGGTTGGACAGGGCTGCATCTGCGACAAGACGGAGCCGTTGAAGAGCATTTGGAACCTCTGCACGCCCGATTGGGAAGGTACGTTGTTGCCTGTCCACTACGCCGCCGGTTATGAGGCGCCGTTCAACGGCACGCCGTCGGAAGATGATTTCGAATGGCAGGAATGCGCCGCCGAAACGTACAAGCTCTTCGGTATGGCGGGTGACGCCAAGTGGGGCTCTTTGGCCCATGAAGGCACCTTGCAGACGGATCCTAACACGGTTCGTGGCAGCAGCATCATGAATTCAACGCTTCCAAACGGAAAGAAACTTAACGTGTCACGCCTGCAGGGCGCGAAAATCAATTGATGTTCAAATACTTGCAACTATTCAAAAAACTTCTCGCCGTCGCTTGGCTGTCCTGCTTGTGCGCGATGGCGCAGACGGCGCAGACGGCGGCCGACGTTCCGTCCGCCGCCGCGCTCCGTCCCGCGCTGCGGGCCATGGGCACGGTCACGAAATTCCACCGCATGGCCATCGGCGAGCCGGAAATGGCGGCGGAGACGTTCTGCGACAACCGCTGCTTCCGCCGCTGGAAACAGCGCATGGAACTGTTGGCAAAGCCGTTGCTGGTCGATTTCTTCGTCGGCGCGATGGAAATCACAGGGAGCTATGACAGGACGTCCGCCGTCAGCGCGCTTTACAATCCGTTCTGGGACACCATCTTGCTGTTGGAGCTGAATCTTCCTGAAACGGGAGGAAAAGGCGCCATCACGAAATTCGCCATGCTGGCGGGCGAGACGTTCCGCGGCGAAACGCCCGCCAAATATCCGATCAAGACTGTCGTCACCAAAAATTCGCTGTTCTTGGAATTGGCGATTGTTTTCAGCAAGACAGCGGAGCATTTCGACAAGACGTTCCCGCAGAAGGCGACGCCAAGCCTCGGAGAATTCTCTTTGTCCAATATGGATGACGAGCTGAAGCTTATCGCCTCGCGTGCGGCCATGAGACTCATATTCATAGGCCGCATGTTGAAGAACAAAGAGCAGGCCAAGATCATGAAGTCGATGCAGATCATCCTGCAGCATGGTGATCGCGACGATTTCCGCCAACTCTTTACAAGCCCCCGTGACGATGATCATATCCGCACGATCATGGCGTTGCCCGATGACGTGCGCGAACAGTTTGTCATTTATTCCTATTATGAATTAAAGGATGTTGCTGTGTTCGCCTATATTCCGTTGTTCATGCCGCGTCTGATCGCTTTCGTGAAGGTGCCGAAAGAGCAGTCCGCTTCGCCGTCGCTGGAAATCTATGATTTGAATGACAGCGCGGCCATCGTGGAGGCTGTCAACAAGATGAAAGGAGACGGAAAATGAAACGCATCACCTTCCTGTTCATCATGTTATGGCTTCTCGCCATGCCTTCGGCGATGGCGTGGGAGGCCGCCGTCCATGCGAAAGGCGTGCAGGATATTTGCAAGGCTTTTGGCTTCAGCGAAGCGGACGCGACTCGCGTCGGAGACGGCGCATGGTTTGACGGTAACGACATTCGCATCGAACGCAATGAAGGCGGGAAGGATATTTCCTTTATCCGCAATCAAGACCGCGCGTTTAACACTGGTGTCTTGGCGGAGGGCATGCCCGTCAAGACATACGGCAAATTTGCCATTTCGCCCAATGACACGCGTTATCTCAACAGCCGCAAATACTTGAATAAGGCGATACGCCTTATGAAGGAAAACAAACGAGGCGAGGCGCTGTACGCGTTGGGCGTAGGCCTCCGTGCGTTGCAGAACATCTTCGCCAATCGTGACGTCGTCAATGACGCGGCGTGGACGACTCGCGCCAAAATGGGAAACGGCGCGGGAACATGGATGCCGGGCATGACGTTTGATCCTGCATGGCACAACGTAGATGCCGATGACGACGTGTTTTCCGATGCGCATTCGGATGCGTTGAAGGCATCGTTGCAGGCGACGATGGATGTTGTCGGCGAATTCTTGACGGCCTGTCCGCAGGCCGTTGAAAATGTGAGGCAGCCGTCGTCGTCCTCCGTGGATGGAATCGTAGCGGAAACAGTGTCGCTTCTTCCTCTTAGGGAGAAACTTGCGCAAAAAGTCAAACAGACCAATCGGGAGATTGTCAGCCAGCTTGACAAGGCTTTGGCGGCTTTCCCAATGGCGACGACGGCGAAGGAGAGGGAAACACAGCCTCCATACGCGTTGACGATTGTTCCGGCCCGTTGGCTGGTGACGATAGCCAAAGTGACTTTCAGACGCAAACTGGAAGACATGAAGATCGATGTGGAGGAATTTTCCGGCTCCGCCGATGCCGAATGGAAGGCGTTTGAGAAAACGACCGAAGACTTGCTGGAGGCGCTTCGGAAAACGTCGGACGAACTGTCGAAGGCGTTGACGGATACGGCGTCGGCATTGAAAAAGGCGTCGCCGGAAGAGGGCTATGCGTTGGCGCGGAAGCAGCTTGCAGGACTTTCAAAGGCTTTCTTCACGTCGCTGAAGCCCTATTGCGAGTCGGTTAAGTTTCTCAATGAACAACTGACGTTCTGGACTGATGTCCTCAACAGGCAGATGTATGAATATGCCGTGTTCCATGATATCGCCCTATTGAGAATCTATGCTTCGCTGAAGACGCAGCTGCCGAAGATGGAGACGGCCTTCGCGGATTTCATGGCCTCTTCGGATGCCGCCGTGAAGGAATATACGGGCCGTTGTGACAATGCGTTGGCGGATTTCGAGCAGGAGATGGCATCCATTGCGGAGGCGTATGGAAAAGACGCCGACGGCTTGAAGAAGAGCGCCGCCGAGCGTGTTTCCGCAGCCCGTGCAGTCTTTAGTGAAAAAGCGAAGCAGGCGGCGGAATCGCTGAAAGGCATTACGCCGTTGAAGCAGGGCGAAGCGGTTCCGAAAGCCGTCGATGACGTCATCAAAAATTTGATGAAAGACGCTTCGCACCTGAAGGACAACGTCTTCGAGAATCTCGCGCCAAGCGTTTCGGACAGCCGTCGTTCAGACGGCGATCCGCAAAAGGCGCGTCGTCTGCTGGCCGCCCATGCGACTCGGCAGGACTTCCTGCGCCCCATCGACATCGGTTCCACGCGGCCTGAGTCATGGCAGCCCGCCGTCTGGAACGACGATGTCCCCGTCAAAATCACGTATGTCAAACACAAAATTAGCAATCCCCTTGATAGATTCAATAAACTGAACGATATTAATTCCTTTCTGGAGAAAGTGAAAGGAACGTCTGCCGAAGAGGCAAAAAAAGCCGATTCCGTTGCGGAAAACGGCATGACGAAGGAGGTTACCAATCAAGTCGTAGCCGATGTTACGGCCGATGTTCTCGGTACAGTAGCTGAAAAGGGCTTGGGTGCGCTTGGCAAAGCGGTCGGTACGGCTGCTTTGAGCTGGGTGCCCAATGGCGCGAAAATTGGTGGAAAGATAGGCGAAACTGGCGGTGAATTCGCCGGTCATGTTCTCAGTCGTGTCATAAAAAAAGTGGGAGGCGAAACTGCCGCCAACGCGATTGATGATGTCTTCGGTGAGGGGACTGCGGAAAGATTCGCGCAAAATTACATAGCTACCTCGAAGCAAATGGAGCGTTCGGAACAAATACATAATACTATTGATACTATTATAGCTCTAACGAATCCTAGTGGCGTTCAGGATCTTGTGTTTAATACATTCCAAGATCTAGAGAAGAATCTGGTGGACGAATACATTGTTGATCCTCTTATAGATAAAACATTGGATGCCATTTTCGATGACGACGAGCCGGCCATCGATATCAACGACGTTACTGATATCACCAAAGACGCAGAGAAGACCATGGACGAATTCAATAACAAGTTTGATCTGAATAATCCATTGGAGCGTCCCTTTGCCATGAAGTGGCTGGAAGACAAACTGGGGGGAATCACGGGGGAGATCAATGGCATGATCGGTGGCCTGATGGACACGATATCCTCCTTCACCATGCAGATAAAAGGTTTCATGATGAGCATCATCAATCTGGCTGTCGATCTTGAACATATCGATATATCCGACAAGATGGATGAATCGTTGCAGGTGCTGACGAACGATTTGAACACGATGATGGGAAAGGATGACCAACAGGACAAGTCCGTCAAACGAAAGGCCACCATCGAAAACAAAGGGCGCGATTTGAAACGTCAGTCCACGTCCGGAAGCGACTTGAAAGGCGCGCCGTCCGTCAAACAGATAGAGATGAAATGAGAAAGAAAAACACAAGCGATTGCAACGACCGTGGGTCGGTCCTGATGGAAGCCGTCATCGTCTTCCCTCTGTATCTTTTTCTCTTTGGGGCGTTGTTCTCCATCGGTGAAATCACGTTGGGCAACATCCAGCTGCTGTCCGCCGAACGACTGGCTTCCATCTGGGGCGACCGTCGCTTCGGTTTCGACAATTCAGGGCAGAATGAAAAACTGAACAACCATGTCAAAAGCATGTTCAACACGACGCCCGGCGTTGGAATCAGCGCCGTCAACGCGAAGAATTTCTATCAATCCAAAACGGCGAACTACTTCTCCGTCATGACAAACGCTTCCATCGATGCGTCGCACGGCTCCACCCGCGCGAGCTCCTTGATGGGCATCAGCAAAGTGTTCTACGGTGTGGAGGCTTCGCCGAAAGTCGGTCTGAACACGGCCGATGAAGACCACTATCGTTTCTTTGTCATGCAGCGGTGGTCGTCCTCCGAAAAGACATACGACCGCTCCGCTTCGGCTGAAACGCTTGCCAAAGGCGCCATCTGGGACATCACTGGCGACGACATTCCCGCCAGCGACAGCGCTCCGGACGGCTCCTGCGAGCAAGGCAGCTCGAAATACACGCGTGTGTTGGGGTATTATGCGAATTGATTGTTTAGTCATATTTTTTCTATTGCTCTGCTCCTGCGTTGCTTATGCGCAGACACCGCCGCCTGTCCGGCAGCCTTCCGCCGACCGAAAGGATGTCGCGTGGCAGCATCATGAGACGCTTGGCGTGACGTTGGCGATGGCGAAGCTCCACGTCAATTCCCGCTGGCGGAAGCTTGGTTACACGTTGAAGCATACGATTGAGCTGGATCGCCGCGAAGGGCGTTGCATCATGTTGTGGATCAAAGACAAAGAGCAGGTCATGGTCATGTTGTGGAAAATCGACACGGATCATACGGGCTGCTCATGGGGGAAGGTGAAAGAATGACGGATTTCGCTTCCTTCCTCTACAGCCATGCCTTCTCGGACATGGGGCTCGTCCGCAAGAACAACGAAGACAACTACTTGGCGTTGCCTGAAGACGGATTCTTCGCGGTCATGGACGGCATGGGCGGCGGCGACGCGGGCGAAGTCGCGTCGCAGTTGATTCGCGATACGCTGTCCGCAACCATGACGGGAACGGCGGACGAATCGCCCGGCGAACGCAAATATTGTGTGCAACAAGCTCTGCACAAGGCAAATACGGCCATTCGCGCCTTTGCGGAGACGCATCATTACGGCAGCATGGGTAGCACGGTGGTGTCCATCCTTTTCGACCCATGGAATCCGGACCAGGCATTGGCCTGCCATGTGGGCGATTCACGGCTGTATTGCCTACGCAACGGCGAACTGTTTCTCATCACGCAGGACCATACCGTCGGCAACGAAATGCTTCAGAAGAAGCAGAAAATCGACAAGCTTTCGCCGCGGCTGCTGCATGTTCTGACGCGTGTCGTGGGCGGCGGACAGCAGTTGCATCCACAGTGGACGGAACTCTCCATCTGCCCGGGCGACATCTATATGCTTTGCTCCGACGGCGTCTGGGGGATGCTTGACGACGCGACGATTGAAGCGATTTTGGCTTCCTCCAACAACCCTCAGGCCATCACGGAGCTGTTTCGGCAGTATGTTCTGTCGGCCGGCGCCGACGACAATTTCACGATTCTGCCGATTGTCGTCGGCCCGTTTGACGCGACGCCGTTCACGCCCGATCCGATTGAAAAGGAAGAGAGCGACCTGCTCCTCCGCATGGCGGAGGAGCGCGTCGATTACTGACGGCGGACGCTGCATGCGGGAGGGGCCTGCTCCAGCGGGACTGCGGCGACATTCGTCGCCGTTTCTTACGCATTATTACGAGCAGCGGCTTCTTCCAGATGCGTGAGCTGGATGACTTTTTCTTCTGAGAAGGCGTCGAAGAATTGCTGTGCGTGATTGATCGGCACGGTGATGGTCGCCCTGCCTTGCGGATCATACGTGATGTCGGAATGTCCGGCCTGAAGGGTTGTCTGCATGTTCAGACGTGTCTGCATGTCCTGCGAAAGCGGCTTGGCGGACGTATAGACGATCGTGTTGTTGACTTTCTTGGCCGTCCACGGGATGCGCGTCTCTTCAATGACGGAGAGATGCTTCAGTTCGACTTTGCCATGTTCGCTCTTCCAAGTCGTTGGAGATGTGAATTTTTCGAGATTTTCGATGGTGTCGATGGCTTGTTCCTGCATGGTTGGATTACCGGATAGTTCGTCATATAGCGCCAACTGGTCGGCGCAGGCCGTGGTCATTTTATCAATCTGCGCAATGAACTCTTTTTGCATCGACATGAGCGAGTCGATGATTTGTTCGCGAATGGCTTTTTCCTCGTCTGGAATGCCTGTTTCTTTGGGATTGAAGGCCGCGCCGTATTGCATGAAGAGTTTGGTGATGGCGCCGGAGTTGCGCAGTTCACGCAGTTTGAGGACACCTTCCATCTTGTGGAAACGCGTGTCGTCGTCGAAAACCGTGAAATTGTGGAACTTGCTTTGTTTGAAGGACAAGTTGTCTCTGATTTCCATTTTTGCGCCATTGCCTTCCAGAGAATGGCCGGGATCGATGGCGAAGAATGTCTTTTGTTGATTTGGATCATTTGGGTCGCCAATGAAGCCTTTGTTCTGGCCGTGCGAACCGATGGCGTCGCGGTCTGCCAGCGCAAGGAAGATGGCCTTGTATTTGCCGAGAGGCTCCGCGTTCACATCCGCCCTGATGCGGCCATCTTCGATATAGACTTTGTCGAAATCTTTGTAACCTTCGGCGAATTTTGCCTCCAGCATGATTTTGGGATGTCCGTCCGAATACTGTCCACGGACAAGCGTAAGATCCTGCGCGGGAATGCCAAGCAGCCGCGTCAAGTCGTTCGCGAGCGCTTCTTTGGCGGCGCCGACGGACGCCTCGTCCGCCGTGGTGAGACGAACCGCGCGATATACGGTGCCATGTATGGCGCCGCCTTTGACGCTGACGCGTTGCGGCAGTCGGAAATCGGCGGATTTGGGATCGTCACTAAGGGACGTTCGGTCGCTTTCATTGTAGTCGAGCTTGAGAATATGGTGATCTGTAAAATGCCTGAAAACAGGAAGTTTGGCATTCTGATCGGTTGCTTCCGGCGTCTGCCCGTAGGTCATGACGGCATCGCGAAGCTGTACGAAACAATCCTTCTTGAGTTTTTCGAGATTGGCCAATTGCTGATGAGTGGCTGCGGTACCATCGGTAGGGGGAAAATCCGTCTTCTGGGCGTTAGGAAAGGATTGCCTGATGGCTTTGAGAAGCGGTGAGTCCAGTGTCTGATCCTGTCCAAGCTTGTCTAGTTCCTTCGAGAGAACATATTCCGTTGCGAAAGCGACGCCCGCAGGGTGTGCGCGGCCGACAATCAGCCCTTTTTCGAAGTCGGTCTTCCCATTTGTCTCCGCCGTCAGTTTTGGACTGGCGGCGATGATTTGGTTGATTTCGGCCATGGTGGCTTGAGAGCGGATGTCGATCTGCAGGGCTTTTGTGTCATTCAGCGACCAGTCATTATGATAGATGAAACCAGGCTCGACGCCGTTGGTCTTGAGCTTTTCGAAAATGACAGGGCGAGACGTGCCGCCGAAATTGACGCGCATGCCCGCGCCCGCCCAGCCGCGTCTGACGCGGTCTTCAACGGATGTTGCATGTTTTCCGACGGTTATTCCATCGGAAATCCTATTGAGGCCCATGGGCTTGCCCGCCTCTGATTGCAACTCGTGTTGGGTTAGAGGAACGATGGGCTTGTCCGCATCGGTCACTTGCTGCTTGGCCTTTGCGATGGCATCCATGATGGATTGGTTGGCCAGTCTGGAGATGTCCTCTGGAGTGCGGCAATTGGTCAGTTCATCGGTGTATTCGGTCAACTGGTCATGCACGGGGCCTTGCCAATGATTTCGAATGATATCTCTCACCTTGTCACGTACGGCTGGGGCGAGTGCAAGAACAGCGGGACTTGTTTCCATCTGTCGCGCTTCTTCGTTGGCTAAACGCTTCATTTTCAGCGATTCCAACGATGAATCAATTTTTTTGATGTCGCAGGCGCGCAAAGACTTGTGCAATTGGGCACGGGTGCCGACGACGGTGTCGAAAGCATGGAGGCCGAAGACGCCGTACTGCTGTTGCAGGGCTTCTTTGAACGCCTTCATGGTCGCGTCGTTCACCTTCTGTCCGCTGGAGAAGATGAATAAGCCGTGTTTTACGCTCTGAGGCGTTTGCGCGTTATCGACAACGATGTCGCGCGAGCCAAACCGCGTCGCGTTTGCCTTGTCTAAGAAAGTTTGGAATGAAATGGGCATATGATTTACCTATGGGCGGAAAAATAAAGTGGAAGGTTGGTTGGGGATCGCCGCCGAGGCATCGTTGTCTTTATTGTCGTCGCTTTGTCCGTTGATGCGATCAGCCCAGACATCGACGAGTTGCAGGATGTTTTCCAGCGTTTCGACGAAATTTTCCGGATCGGAGGCCGCCTTGTCGAAATCAAACATGTAGTTGTAGATGACGGCGTTGCTTTCCGCCTCAAGAGCGAAATAACCGCCGGCCGTCTCTTTCCCGAAGAGGGCGCCCGCTAGCAGGTCGCGGTAAACGGCGACGCCTGCGTCCGACGGAAGCGTGGCGACTTCCACGAAGCAGAGGATTTTCGCGGAGTTTTCGAGAAACTGGAGGCTGATGTTGTATTGGTCATCGACACGGAAGCTCAGGAGGCCGTCGTCGTCTGGAACGAGCATGTCGAGGCCGGTCTGCTTGCGGATGATGGCGAGAAAGTTCTTGTAATCGTCGATGGTAGGCATGTGTTTTGTTTCCTGTATGTTATTGTTAATGGTAAAGATAAATCATTATAGAAAAATATCATAGCATGAATCCAAGGGATGTCAAGGCTTCTTTTCTTTATTAAATTAATGATATGAAAGATTAACGACGAAAGGGCTGATCAACGGCTGACAGGCTGTTTCCATGATGGTGGATGGCCTGGGTTCCATCACTTAATATTCTCCGCTGGATGATGGTTTGTTACATGATGGCGATTCATTTCTTTATGCAATTAAAAAAAAGCCGCAAATCAGAACGACTTGCGGCTTTTCGAATGATATGGAGGGATAAGTTTAGACCTTGAGGAAAATCTTCTTTCGATAGAAGAAATAAAGGATCAGCCAGCAGGTAAGGAGGTAGAACGTCTGCGAGACGAGCTTGTTCCAATCGCCGTCAAATAGTTTGGTGATGCCGCCGAAGAAGAAACGACTCGCTCTGGAGCAGTCGATGATTCGTGGCAGCATGTAGATGGTGATGGAATTCATGCCGATGACTCTGAAGAAGAAAGACCAACGGCGCCAACCTTTTACGTCGATGATGTAATAGAACAAAGAGAAACAGATTAGCGAGTAGCCTGCTACGGCGCAGACGAAGGAGCTGGTCCAGAGTTTTTTGTTGATCGGGAAGACAAAGCCCCACAACCAGCCGATCAAAGCGAACGCCACACCAGCCAGAAGGATATAGAGGGCCTTTTTGTTGCCAGAGAATTTTGTGCAGCGGACCCATTGGCCTGTGAACATGCCCAGCATGGCGGTGACGATGGCCGGAAGCGTGCTGAAAACGCCTTCAGGATCGAAAGTTTTTTGATAGAGGTGTTGTTCGGATATCAGGGCTCGGTCGATGACGCCGACCAGATTGTTTTCGAAGGAGAACGGATCGGGGCCGTTCGGTATGAGCCACATGGTAAGCCAGTAGCCGATGAGAATGACGCCTGCGATGGAGGCCAGTATGGAGGTTTTGCGGATGCTGGCGAAAAGCAAAGCGGCGAACATCCAGGCCAGACCAATACGGGCCAATACACTGCAGTAGCGTAGTTTAGCAAAATCGAACTGAAGTAGGCCGTTGTAGATCAGTCCCAACAATACGAGCAAGAAGCCGCGGAGGACAATCTTCAGATAGATTCGCCATTTTGGTCTTCCCTGAGCCTGCTGTTTGGCCAGAGAGAACGGGAAGGAGATGCCGGCGATAAAGAGAAAGAGCGGGAAAATGGTGTCGTGGTGGCGGAGGCCGTTCCAGCCCACATGGGACATCTGTGTGGCGATCCATTCGGTGACGCCGCATTTAGGCAGGATGCCGCACAGGATGGTAAGCCATGAGGCAAAGCCCATGATGAAAAACATATCGGCGCCGCGCAGGGCATCCAATGACATCAGACGTTCTACTTTTTCAGGTTGTTCACTCATGATGATAAAATGATTTGTTTCTCAATGACGATTTTGTTTTTGGTGTCTCGTATCAGAGCCAACGATTAATGTAGCACGAAGACAAAGAGAATAAAGCCTAATTTGCGTTTTTTGGCTACTGGCGGTTATGGTTTTCTCTCACGTATTCTTCACAGAGTACCCATAAATATCGGTACATCCTGGAGAAATGTGGTTTATTATTCACTTATTGTTCTGGAGTCCTTCAGCATTGGTTCAACTCCGTAACGACAAGAAAAACCAACCTATCCAGAAATAATAAAAATTCATTATAATTCATTATTATGACTTTGTATGATTCTTTGGTAATCACGATGACTTTTAGGTATTTTGGTATGTAAAAGTCATAATATGATTTCTTGTGACTTCTTATGACTCAATTTGACACTCAATAAAAATTCATTAATATGGCTTGAATTTCCTTTTAGACATGTTATAGTAATCCGAAAAATAAAAATGGACTTGAAGCATTCCATAAAGGAGATATATTAATGAGCAGACATAACATGAGCGGTATGGACGCGGCCTCCAAGCTCCTCATGGCGAACGAGGCGGTGGCGAAGGACGCGGTCAACTTCATCCTGCGGAAGAGCGGCTACGCCGTGGTCGAAGGCTCGATGCGGCTGCGGAATCCGGAGGCCATCGCGAAGATTCCGGGCATAAGGAGGTTGTATAAGAAGATCTGCAACGACGTCGTCTGGGAGCTGGACGTGACGGACGGCGGCCCGCCCGTGAGGCTTCTGGCCGCGTTCGAGAACCAGTCGTATCCGAGCCGCATCATGCCGCTGCGCGGGCAGCTGTCCACGACGGTCCGCATGCTCGCGTGGCGGCAGGAGACGGAGGACGGGCACAAGGCGCGGCACGAACTGCGCGAAGAGGAGGAGCGGCTGGACGGCGTGCTCGCGGAGGACAGCCCGACGCCCGTCCTTCCCGCGACCGTCTATTTCGGGCAGAATGAGTGGCCTGGGAAGGCCCGCCTGCACGGCATGCTGAAACTGCCGGGGAAACTGCGCGGGTATTTCGCGGACTGCCCGTCCAACCTCCTCTCGTTCAGGGACATGACTCCAAGGGAGCTGTCGCTGCTGCCGATCGGGCCGTTTAGATGCGTGGCGATATGCATCCGTTATGCGGAAGATCCAACGGCACTGCGTCGCGCATGGGATACGGATCCGTCGTTCCAGCTCGTGGACACCATGCCGGAAGCGGCGCTCGACGTGATTTCAATTGCAACGGGATTCGATTTGAGAAAAACAAACAAGGAGGACAACAACATGAAGAAGAAGATGTCAACATGCGAAAAGTTTTTCAGAGCGGAAGGCGAAGTGATAGGCGAAGCGAGAGGCAGAGCGGAAGGCGAAGCAAAAGGCAGAGACAAGACGGTATTGGAATTTATCCAAGGCAAGCGGGACTATCATGTTCCGGACAT
>JAFZAB010000100.1 GCA_017548425.1 Victivallales bacterium | reverse complement strand
GAAAGAGACGAAAGGGACGAATGGAACAGTAGGCGGTAGAGACACTGTTAAGGGAAGGCATGACTAATACCGTATGCGAAAAGCAATGAGCCTATTAGCCAGAGAGGCAAGAGCAACGGTATCAGCATCATATCCAATACGAGAGCGGATGGCATCAACATGAATTGCCAAAATATTGTGGCAAGATTTGGGTGACGGTTCCAAAATTGACGGAATAAATCATTCGAGTCAATAGGAGAGTAAAAGTAATAGATGCCGTTCGCATTTTTATAGGGGATTTCAAGAGTAGTATATGTCTGGAATGGATTGCCCGAGTGCAGTAAAAAAGGCTTTTCAAGATAATGAACGTCGTCGGGATGAATGTGGATGAGCGACTTGAAGTTGTCGGGTGACATTGTGGGGAAAAACAACGGGGCATACTCTTGAAGGCGGTGGTTGTCGTCTGACATGCTCCATCGTATTTCTCCAAAACGTTCAGCTGTAGGGGCAACGACAAGCCTATGGTCGCTGATTCTAGTGTTTGCTGGCGGTGAAATCAGAGAATACACATACGTGTGTTTTTTATTGCCGTAATCAAAATGCGCCCCCATGAACGGATCGTAGCAAAATCTCTTGCGAGTCGTTATGGAAAGAGTCAATGTCCGCTGTTCCATGGACAGTTTTCCTGCTCGCTCGACGATAAGGTCGGCGCTATAAGTCTTATAGAGGATTTTTCTGACGTAATTGGTGCAGGGGCCAACGTAAAAAGCGGCCAATTCCAAGATAAGAAGCACAACAATCTTCAGCATTTTCCTGTTGCAGGAAAGCCGTGAAGGCTTCAAGGGAGAGGATTGGATGTTAGCTTTGTCTTGCTCGTCAGGCATGTTGTGATTCCGTTGGGCAGAAAAATATCGTATTTGTAGTTGGCTGGATCAAACACATCATTCCATAATTTACTTTGTATCATAAAAAATTGCTAATGGAAATTGTATTGGTTCAATGATTTGCATTTCAAACATAAACAGACATAGTATTGGATACCATCAGATCAAGACGGAATGATTCATCCAAATTCATCATAAAGCGAGACAACCATGGCACCTCAATCCGACGCAGAAAAGAATAATTCGACACAAATGAACGCCACGGCGGCCGAAGCGGCCGTGCAGCAAGAAGGCGGCGTGCGCATCGTGTTCATCGGCAACTCTATCACGCTTCACGGAGCGGCACCGCACATCGGCTGGAATCACGTGTGGGGCATGGCAGCCAGCGCATTGGAAAAGGATTATGTCCATATCGTGACGCGCGGCATTGAGGCGGAAACAGGCCGCAAGGCGGATGTGCGGGTACGGAATCTCGCGGATTTCGAACGGAATTTCAAGACATACGACTACAGCCGCGACAAGGATCTGATCGATTTCAATCCGGATTATCTGATCATCGCGTTGGGCGAAAACGTGGCGGATCTGCCTACGCAGGAGGAACGGCTGGCCTTCCGCGAGGCGTTTAAAAAGCTGCTCGGCGGGTTCATGCGCGGTCGCGCGAAACCGAACACGGTCGTGCGCGGCGTCTTCTGGCCGAACGCATGGAAGGATGAGATGATGGCGCATGCCGCGAGCGATTTCGCGTTGCCGTTTGTCAAGGCGGATCTCGCGAAAGACGAGTCGATGATGGCTTTGGGGCTTTTCGAACATACTGGCGTGCAATATCATCCGGGCGACAAAGGGATGGCGGAAATCGCCAACCGCATTCTGGAAGGCTTCTTCCCTAAGAAGTCGGGCTATGACGTGAAAGTCGATGGCAAGCCTGTCTTTGTGCGTCCTATTCTCGTGTCGGCGATGCCGTTCAATCAGTGGGCTCCGGGCTATCAGCGGCCTGCGGATCAGACGGAAGTCGCGGGCATGGTGAAAATCGAGGCGGATGGGGCGACGGAATTCGTCGTGAAACCGTCGCGTCCGTTCAAAGTCGCGAAAGTACGGCCATTGCGGACAAATGTGAAGCCAGTCGTTGACAATGGCGAAATCCGTTTCACATTGCCGAAGCCCGGCTATTATGTGTTGGAATTGGATGGTTATCACAATCCATTGGAAATCTTTGTGGATGAAAAACGGGACTTTGCCAAAGAGCGGGCGGAGGCGAACATCGTCTTCGGGCCGGGCATCCATGAACCAGTCGTCGTGAAACTGAAAAATCATGACCGTGTGTTTTTGGATAAAGACGCGTTCGTGTTGGGCTCGTTCCAAGTCGATGGCGCGGAAGATGTTAAAGTGTCGGGCTACGGCATCATCTGTGGTTCGCGCAACCGTCGTGTGGGCGACCATTGCTATCGCGAAGGGATGGATTTCGCCGTGCGTGTCATGGATTCGAAACATGTCGTATTCGACGGGCCGACGGTGTTGGATTCGTCCTGCTGGTGTGTGACGTCGTTCAATTCGAGCGATGTGGAGTTCGCGCATATGAAAATCACGGCAGCATGGCGGTACAACACGGATGGCATCGATATCTGTAATTCGCAGCATGTCCATATCCACGACTGCTTTGTGCATTCGTTTGACGACACGATCGTCATGAAAGGCAACTTCCCGAAGTTCGACCGGAAAGATCCAGAGGAAGACATCAAAGTCGAACGCTGTGTCTGCTGGTGCGGCTGGGGGCGGACGTTGGAGATTGGTTTTGAGACATGGGCGCCGTATTTCCGCGGCATCGTGTTTGAAGACTGCGATCTCATCCACAACAATGCGGCGGCGTTGAGCGTCCACATGGGCGGCCCCGCGCCAATCGACGACATCACCTTCCGTAATATCCGCATTGAATACGACGCGAGCGAGATGGAGAGCATTTTGCAACGGGAGCGCGACCAGAAGGTCGAATGCAAGTCGCCGTGGTCAGGCCGTTGGCTGGATGTCTCCAACTACAAGATGTTTGCGGCTGGTAGCATGTACACGGAATCGATTGGACTGGATGTCACGAACGAGCCATTCGGGACGTTCAAGAAGGTGACGGTGGAGAATATCGACATCACGGTTGATGACGGTGCGTTGCGGCCTTCTCATAGCATCCAGCCGCAACCAGGGAGCAAGTTTGGCGAAATCGCCATTAAGGATGTGCGGATCAATGGAGAAGAGATTTCCGTTGGAAAGTAAGATGGAAATATCATCCTGAAAGGAGATTATTAGATGGAACTGTCTGTTATGTAGATAGTTCCATCACCAATTCATTCCCGTTATAAAGAGTGTTGCTCCGAGGATTTCAAAAGGAGACAATACAATATCCAATACGCATGCCGGCGGTACTAAAAGAACGGTCCAGAATGCGCCAGCGAAATTGAGTTTACCTGTATCGTTGAATAAAATGCCGGAATCTTTAGGGGAATACAGATAATAAAGGTTGTCTTCTATTTTGTATGGTATCAAGAGCTTGAATCTGTTCTTAGGGGCCAAAAGAAGGAAAGGTTTGCTAAAATAGTCGATTTCATCAGAATGGATAAAGACGGTGGTGACGGAGGCGTTTGGTGTATGAAGTTGGTATTGAGGTGAATCGTTTTGATTTTGTTTTGGATGCAGGACAGGCAGAATAAAAGCGTTTGGATCTTCCACTGGCAAATGGGGAATATTCCATGATCGTTTGTCAAATTGCCATGTAGTGTTGTTGGTAGGGATGACTTCCCATTGGAACAATTCCGCATCATCAGGAGGGGAGGTCAATGAATATGTGGCGCTTTCTTTTCGAGGCTTAGACAGGAAAGCCCAATCTGTGAATGGCATATACTGATATCTCTTTCTGCTCGTAGCTGTAATAGACATGGTTTTATCTTCAGCAGAAAAACTCCCGTCTCTTTCGATATGCCAACTGTTCTCGACGCATTTCCCGCACTCTCCTTTGATATATATTGTGCAGCATCCAGTGGACGAAATACACAGCGAGAAAGCCAAGATCAGAAGCAGAATTGATTTGATTTCAGAGTGCAGTAACGATGCTAGGGCAGTATTATTCCATGACATACAGGTGAGATGATTCATTGGATTTGCCATGCTTTGAACCCCCTATTCTTTTTATTCATTGGGAAGTTGTCTAGACAGCTGATAGTAATCTCACGACATAACATACTTCATGAGCAGGAGGTTTGCAAATGAATAGCTTGTGACAGAAGCATCATGCAAGTGTGGTTGAACAGAGCGTGAATTGACAAGGTTATTCCAGCCCAGGAACATAGAAGACGGTGAAATTCTTGATGACGGCGATGCCGGCGTGAGTTGTCTGATACATCATGGCAAAACGCGCGTTCTTGAGCAACTCGATATCCTGCGGCGTCAGCTTCATCGTGAACATGGCCTGTTCGTCTAGATAGATTGTGAAATTGTCACCATCTTTGATGATTCTGTTGGTGGTGATGAAGACGTTGTCTTCGTCGCCGCCGTTGATGGCTGCCGACGGTTGTGCTTTCCATCTTTCCTGTCCATTGAGTATAATGCGTTGAAGACTTGCGTTGCCGTTCCGTTTCAATAGCTCGAACAAAACGCCGTTTTGCGGAGATGTTATGCCTTGGGCGGATGCCGCAATGTCTTCAGGCGTTGAAAAAGCGATGAAAAGGGAGCATTCGTCAAAGTCGCCGAAGCATTCCCAAGCAATTTCGAAATTGACTGGGAGAGAGAGACTTGGCAATGCAAGCGTGAGATGGTTTCCGGGAGACGTCGTGGCTGGGCAATTCCAGAAAAGGCCAGCGATACCGACCTTTTGCAGAGGCTGGTCAGTTGATGTCTTGATGGTCCAGTCGGCTTTTGCGCCATGGAGGAATGGATCGTAGAATTTGGCGATGGAACCACGTTTAAAGGCTTGAATCGTGGAAACGGCTGGCGGCGTTGATGCTTCAGGCTGAATAACTTGCGTGGCCGATGGCGGCGTGTGCGGCTGGACGGCTGGTGGTTCGGTTGGATTAGAACGCATGGAATTCAGCAGCATCCAGCAGGTGGCCAAAGCTCCGCCGATGATGATTCCCGCAAGCATGGCTTCGATGAGTTTTCGCTTATGCATGTTTTTTTGCGGGAAGCAGTTGTCGAATGCCTTGCGGAATTCATCAACGGTCTTGAAGCATTCGTGCGGTTCAGGGGAGCATGCGCGTTCAAAGAAACGGTTGAGGGCGCGCATGGTTGGATTGTCCATGAGATCTTCCGGAATCTCCGGAAAACAGGCGGACGCATAACCTGTGACGCAGCAGTAAACGACCATGCCGAGCGAATAAAGATCCCACAGTTTTCCATCGACCTGTTCGCCTTTCAGTAGCGACGGCGGACAGAATCCTTCCGTTCCAGCGAAGGAAAGCGTTGGATTGTATTCTGTTACGAGTCCGAGATCGCCGAATTTCGGCTTCCCGTTGACGAAAAAGATATTCGCAGGTTTGATGTCGCGATGGATAAGGCCATGCTTGTGGAGGATTTGGAGGCCGTCCAGAAGGCCGTGGATACAGTCTTGCGTTTCTTTGAATGTGAGACGGCGTTCATGGAGGCGGTTTTCAAGCGTGTCGGGCATGTAATGACCGCCGTTGCCGGTATTTAGGTTGTCGGCCGTTTCCATGAGATAGAAGAAATAGTCGTCCAGATCACCGGCCTGCTGGACATAAATCAAATTCAGTTCCAGACCGATGGCAGCACGATATTTCTGGACGGCGTGCACTTCACGTTCCCAAGCCGTCTTATCAAGCTTTGTCTTGTCAATGATTTTGAGGGCCCAATTTTGGCCGAAAGGCGCCTTGACAAGCCAAATTTCACCATACCCGCCATGGCCGCAGCACTCGACGGGGGTGATTTGGGATTGTTCCATCCATTTGGATATTTCTGGCGGTATCGGCATGAAGGCGAACTACTTACGGAGAATGGAGGTCTTGCTGAGGGCGGTTTCGGCTTCTTGAAGGCGAGTCAGATCCTTTGCGATGGAGAGCAATTCCTGACGTTGCGTCTTGACGGCTTCCAGCTTGGCGGCGCATTCGTCGCATTTCGCCAAATGATGTTTGCAGATAAGTTTCTGGACGAGCGACAGATTGTCGTCAAGAAGTCGTTGCAGATTGATTTCGCTGATATGTTTCATGGTTGCGTCCTTTATGCGTCCTTCAGTTGCTTGACGAGTTCCATCAGTTTATCCATGACTTCGTTGCAGTCGTTATAGACGGTGGCGAGGGAGACCTTCTGGAATTTTGCAACATCTTCGGGCCGTTTGTTTTGGAGACGGCACATCATGAAGGATTGGAGTTTGCGTGGCTTGACGGTTTGTTTCAGTTCCGCGATCGCCTGCGAATAGACATGTGCCATCCATTCTTCGTCTTCGCGTTTCTGTTTCGCCTCGTCATCGTTTTCATCAAACGCGGTGTTTTCCTGAATCTCCTCGTTGTTGTTGTCCTGTTGGCGCTTACGGAGAATCTGGAAGATGCAGTTCTTGATGATTTGACGCAGATAATCGCGGAAACGGCCTTTTTCAGGAGCATAGACGAACGAGTCCTGCGCCTTGAAGAACGAGACGAGAACATCCTGCGTCAGTTGCTCCTGTTCATCTGGCGTGAGATGGTAGTCCGAGCCGCGGAGCCAGATAAGCGCGCCGTACTTTTTGGCGAAAAGATTCCATGCGGCGTTGTCACCTTTCTTAATGTCTGCCAATAGGTTAGGGTCTGTTACGAAAGCCATGTTGCGTCCATATTTATCTGTGAATGAGTTAGTTGGAGTTCGACATCAGGAAATCGTAGTCCTGTTTTCTGTTGTGTTTGACGGCGTATTCTTTGACGATGTTGAACCATGGCTTCGGGAGCTCCGCGATGGAGTCTGTCATGTTGAAGAAGGCTTCATTGGCGGCTTCCTGGGCGTCAGCCGTCCGATTATCCGCCAGAACGAGGCAGTATGCGGCGGCGTCCATGAACGGTTTGGCGTTCCAACCAGCGGCATTTGCGTCGTCATTTGGAAACGAATCCTTCCGAGTCTTGATGATTTTGGTGAGTTCGTCCAAACAACGGCGTGCATCCTGCAATCGTTCCATATTGTATTTGCCCTGTTGGAGGAAGCCGAGCATTTCGCGGGCGATTTGCTTGGAGATGGCGTTGCGGAGGCGGTTGCGGTTGGTGGCGATGGCCGTTGGATCCGCGGATGGGCCTTGTTCATGGAATTGACGAAGGATTTCATGGTCGTTCAGGCGTGTGTAAAGAACGGGCATGTTGTCGATGACCGTTTCTGTAATGGCGTGTTCCATGAAATCCTTTGGCATGGAATAGGCGAGCATCATGCCCATGACGCGGTCATAACGTGGCCGTCTGGCCGAATAGAGGCCCAGCTGGTCAAGCACGGTATCGCAGAGAAGCGTATTGATTTTTGTCTCAATGAGTTCCGCAAGTAGTTCGCGCGCATGTTTTTTCTGTTTTTTATCAGTGGAAATGGCGATGGCGAGCAGAATACGCGACTGGTCTTCCTGCGGAAGAAGGGCGGTCGAAAGAACGCAATCGTTCGGATATTGGCGAACTTGCGACATGAGCAGCGTTTTTTCCTGCTGCGACAATTTTTCCGACTGCCTGATAATACGACGAAGCGACTGTTCAGGATTTTGCGTCGAGGCGTCCTGTGCAGTCACGACAAGTGAGAATAGGATGGCTATGAAGAGACGTGGAAGCATTGCTTCAATTAGGGAACCGTTTTTCGTGCATTGAGTTTTTGGATGATCTGCTTGGCTGTGTCGTGGGCGACGGTGTCAATGAAATCGTTTTCGTTAGACTGGGCGGCTTCGGGAGCGGTTGTCCGACTGTCGGATTTGCTGAAACTGAACGTGCTTCTTTCGCCACCATCCACCATGGACAGGGTGCCAGCCAGATTGATGGAGGTTTTGAGCAGTTGTCGTTTCTGCATTGGAAGATCCAATGTCTGCGACTTGTTTTCAAACGTGTCGAGAACGACGGACAGGCGGATGCCGTCGCCGACGGCATCCTGTGATTGGATGACGGATTGCACGCCGGCCTTGGAGAGGTGTTTCCGCAAGGCCGAACAGAAGGTTTGGAGCGGCTTGTCCGCCGTGGGCGGCAAGGAGAGTATGAGCGGTTTGTCCAACGGCTGCATGACTTTTTCCGCCAAGCCCAGTTGGTTCATTAGACTCGGCAGTTTGTCCAGAAGTTGCTCCAAGGTGTTGATTTTTGCGGAAAGCGGCAGATTGGCGCGGGTCAGCGTGAAGTCCGGCAGGGAGATTTTCTCCATGGAGACGTTGAAATGGTTTCCCCAACGGGTGATGCGTGTGAATATAAGATTCTTGTATGGCGTGTTTTGGACGATGCGTCCACGCAATTCCTGTTCGTTTCGAATATTAGAGCCGGTTGGCTGAAGGCCGATGGATGTCGCGAAGTCAAGAAAATCTTTGCGCGGCATGGTCGTTGCGGAGGCGGAGGCCAGGCTTTCGATAGTCTGCCAGATGGTGTTGACTTCCGTTGCCGACAGATTGGTTGTGCGGTTGTCCGGCTGGAAGACGATGCAGCTTGTTGCGGAGGCGTTCTGTGCGGAAGCGACTCCCAAACAGGTAATACACGTAAACAGAAGGATGTGAAGTGATTTTTTCATTATCGTGTCCTTGCCTCTCGGCGTTGAGGGTTGCATGATTGCTTGCACTGAACTAGTAGAGGCGAGGGGTGTGGATTTTCTAATAATGTATGGAAAATAATGGTTTCACAGGCAACTTTTTACGGTTGGCCCTGTCAGAAAACATGATTGATGGAGATGGAAACAGCGGTTGTTTGTGATATCTTAACAGATCATACGCGAAAACGCATGGGGCATGGCGGAAAAGACGCCGCGCGTGCGCGGCGGATTCCGTTTTCCCTATAATATAATATGGAATAGGCGTTCGATACAAAGGAACGACATGATATTTATCGTCAGCATATTGCTTTTCAACTTCTATACGTGGTGGCGGCTGCGTAGCGCGTTTCTGCGTGGATTGCCGCCATGGTATTCAGTCGCGTTGTTCGCTGTCGTCTTCTTTCTGGCGTTGATGCCCGCGACATGCAGGCTGGTTTTCGGGCGGCAGGCGACAGGTTGGCTGGCGGATTCATGCACGGTGGTCATGTGGATATGGTGTGCATGGTACTTCTGGTTCGCGGCCTCCTTTGCTGTGATGGATTTGTGGAATCTGGCCATGAAACTGTGCGGGACGCAATGGTGCATCAAACCGTTCTGGGAGGGCATCGCGGGAATCGTCTTCGTGATTTTGGCGAGCATTTGGGGACTTGTGGAGGCGAATTGCATTCGTTACAGGGAAGTGGAGATACAATCGGAAAAAATCCCGCAAAGTGCTGATGGATATCGGATTGCGTTGATAACGGACATGCATCTCAGCCCTTGCCTGCGGCGAAGCGTGGCTGAAAAAGCCGTTGAATTGGTCAAATCATCGAAGGCTGATCTTCTGCTGAATGCAGGCGATTTTCTGGACGGCGCAGGCGAACGGGAGAAGTCGATGGCGAAAATGTTCGCGGGAATCAACGTGCAGGATAAGTTTTCAATCATCGGCAACCATGAAGTGTATTTTGGCGTCAAGGAAAGCGAAGAAATGCATGAATTAGGCGGCTTCCGCGTGTTGCGTGAAAGCGGAACGGAAATATCCGACTGGCTGTATGTCCATGGCGTTGATGATGATGCGCTTGGCAATCGTTATTCCATGTCGCCGAAAAAGCAGGGGGCCGTGTCATATGAACCGTCGGAAGTTGCGGAGAAATGCGCGAAGCGATTTTCGATTCTGCTCAAGCATCGCCCCGAAGCGGATGCCACGGCGCGGAAGCAGTTTGATTTGCTGATGGCGGGGCACAGCCATGGCGGGCAGTTGTTTCCGTTCACGCTGTTGGTGAAGATCAAATATCCTTTGGGGACAGGGCTTTATGAATTTCCTGAAGGGCTGAAAATGTACACGTCTCCTGGAACTGGAACATGGGGGCCGCCGTTTAGAGTGTTTGCGCGTCCGGAAGTGACGGTATTTGTTCTAACAAGCTCAAAGCCAAAAGCTTAAAGCTAAAAGCAAAAATAGCAACGCGGAAGAACGGTTGTTCT
>JAFZAB010000001.1 GCA_017548425.1 Victivallales bacterium | reverse complement strand
GTTCACTTCACCCACGTCTAGGATCCTGCCACCGCTACGCGGTTCTGATGTAACTTCCATGCCAACCGTGGGTTGCGTTCACGCTTTCGGCGTTCACTTCACCCACGTCTAGGATCCTGTCACCGCTACGCGGTTCTGATGTAACTTCCATGCCAACCGTGGGTTGCGTTCACGCCTTCGGCGTTTACTTCACCCACGTCTGGGATCCTGTCGCCCCTTCAGGGCTTAAGTCAGAAGTATTAGCGTCCCGCCGTCATTACAATGAACTGCGTATCACATTCTTGCAGGTGATGTTCTGGCAGTCGTGCAAGGCGATGTCTTTCGGCCATGCCTCCGGATGCTCGTATTGCAATTCCACATCCGTGAAATGGATGTCGTGGACGCGTGTCAATTCAAAAGGCGCTTCCGTTCCATCGACCATGATGAATTTCCGTGTGTTTTCCGGAATGTCGCATGCTTCCGTTATGCCGAGACGAATCCTTTCAAACGTGATGTCGTGGATGTCGCCGACACCATTTCCGTAAAGCATGGAGGGGTAACGCGCGTGTCCTGATATGTCCTTAATATCGATGTTGTAGATACTTTTGCATGATGGTGCGCCTTGGACGAATTTATAGTCCAGCCGGATGAACGCCAGTTGGTCGGCATCGACCTCCATGTCGTGGAATGAAACATCATGGATTTCAACACCTTCCGAGCGGTCGGAATATTTGGAATTGATGTGAATGGCCGCATGGCCGGCCATGACGCGAATATGGTCGAAATGACAGTCGCGGATTTCGCCGCCGCCGACACCAACGCGGATGGCATGGGCGTAGAAACTGCTGAACGTGCAATGGGAGATGGAGACACGTTCGCAGGGGCGTGGCTGCTTCAACTGCTTTTTGCAGGCACGAAGCGTGAAGGCGTCATCACCCGCGTAAAAGACACAGTCGCTGACGGTTACATCAGAACAGCAGTCGATGTCCAGTCCATCGTCTTCGGAGATGAACGGACTGTTGAATATTTTCATTTTATGGACTTGTACATTCTGGCAGCCATACAGAAAACAAGCCCAACCCGTGGTGTCTTCGATGGTGAAATCCTCCAAATGCACGCCATCGCATTCGCAGATGAATATGCATTGCTGTGGACGCCATTCCTTGCAGAACCATTGCGGACCGCCTTTGAATTGATGACTGATGGCGTGATTTCTCATGATGAAGCGGCCTGCGCCGTCGATTTTTCCTCCGCCACGGATGGTGACGTCCTCTTGTTCGAGAGCGACGATGAGATGGCCGCCATGCGCACCGCATGTCATATTGTCGGTCATCTGCTGGCAGAAATTTTTCGGGCAGTAGTCGTCGGGGGACGTACTGGCTCGGAGGATCGCATGGTCGTCGAGTTCCAACCCGCCATGGCTATGGAGGTAGAGCGTGCCGGTCACATAGGTTCCAGCGGGAATATAAACCATTCCGCCAGCGTCGATTGCACGTTGAAGTGCGGCTGTGTCATTGGCAATGCCATCACCGATGGCTCCGAAATCCTTGGCGTTCTGCATGAAGTCTGCCTCTTTTACATAGATTGAACAATCCATCATTGAACATGACAATACTATGAGCGGACTTGCGCATAATTCAAGCTTGATTTCATTATATATAAGGTATAGTCTGACCTTTCGCCAAGACATACACCTTCATGAATTTTTAGGGTACATGAAAAAAAGATAAAATTTTTTCTTTTTTCGACTTGAAAAATTGATGTAGTCAATCATATATTAATATTGGCTCTTAATCGAACCACGGTGGCAATACAGGAGGTCTAACATGTCGTTCATTACCTTGGCGCGTGAATTGGGCTCTATTTCCGAGGCGGAGGTTATTCGCCTAAGTGATTCACTTGGAATGGATTGTATTGGCAAAGAGTTTGTCGAGAAACGATTTGATGAAATTGGCATAACCCGCGATTCCCTGCGGGAGTACGATGAAAAGAAGCCGGGCTTCTTTTCACGGCTTTTCAGAGGCGAGCCAGACCATTATCTGGACACGCTTCGAACTGTTTTGTTTTACGAAGTCCAGCAAGGCAACAAGCTGATCATAGGGCGCGGCGCGAATTTTATTTTTTCAAACGTTCCGAACTGCCTGCGCGTCAGACTGATAGCATCTCCAGAAGTTCGCCTGAAGAATATCATGGAAAGGGAAGGCTGTTCAGAGTCGAAAGCGCAGTCCATGATCGACAAAAGCGATAGCAACCGCGCGGGATTCTGCGTTTTCCATTATAACGAAGACTGGTATGATTCCAAAAACTACGATGTCGTTGTCAAAACCGACACGATGACCGTGGAACGACTGGCGGTTTTTCTGAGAATCGCCATGGAGACGATCATGACGCCCGAACGCGAGGCCGAAGGTCAGAAAGTACTGGATGACAGAGTGATATCCCGTACGATCAGTTTTCGCATTCTGAAGCAGGAATGCCTGCAGGTTCGCTTTTTGCTTGTCGATGTCAATAGCGGCAGGGTGGTCTTGAAAGGTATGGCCATGTCTGATGTCGTCTCGCAGCGGGCGACAGAAATCGCCGAGCAAGTGAAAGGCGTCGTTTCCGTTGACAACCAGCTGAAAATCATGACGAAGCCGATTCCGAGACGGCTGGCATGATGACTTCCGCTCGGTCATACATTAAGTTGTTTATTAACAACCACGAATGGATACGAATCCACACGAATTTTAAGCTTGGTGCTTGCGTGTGTTTTTGAAACAAAAACTAAAGACATAGCATGCCGCCAGACAGGCCAGAAGGTTCGCCACGGCGTAGTACTGCAACGCCAAAGGCTTCAGCCAGAAGGAGATGGCGAAGCTCAGAAGCATGCCGACGATTCCGCCATAGAAAACGCCGGAGGCGTTTGTCTTCTTGCTGAACATGCCCAGAAGCATCAGGCAGAGCAGGGGGCTGCCGAGGGCGTTCACCAGTTTGTTGACGATGGCGAAGACGCTGTTCACTTTTCCAATGGCCGGAATCAGAAGAATGGCGAGAGCTGTCGAAATCACACCGATGAGCAATGAGAGAAATTCTGACGGCATCTCCTTCCAATTAAAGCGTTTCTGAAAATCCGTCACATAGGCGGCCGTGCAGGCGTTGATGCCAGAATCGATGCTGGACATGGTTGCCGCCATCAGACCAGCCAGAATCAGTCCGATCATGCCGTCAAACGACCGTAATAGTTGGTAGAGTTGCTTCAATACAATGCCCTGTCGTTCGGCGGCGGGTAGCGGCAGGCCGTTTCCCGCCTCAAAAGCACCTTGACGGCAGGCATTTGCATAGAGTGCCATGCCGAGCAGCACAAGCAACGACAATGACACCGTCGAGGCCACGGCGTTGAGCCAGATGCCTTTCTGCGCCGCTTTCAGGCTTTTTGCCGTCAGATAGCGTTGCATGACGACTTGATCCGCGCCATAGCGGGTCATGAATGTCACGGCGGTTCCGATGAGGCCGCTCCACAACGTCATGCGGATTCGTGGATCAAAAGAGAAGAACGTCTTGTCCAATGGTGCAAACGGTTGCATGCGGCCGCCTTCGAAAGCCAGCCGGAATACGTCCAATCCATTCTGGTTAAACGCCAAGATGACGCTAAGGGCAATTCCGCCGAAGAGGACGAAAAACTGCGCGACATCCGTCCACATGACGGCCCGAATTCCCCCGATGAATGTGTAAACCGTTGCGATTAATCCACATAATAGAATCAAAGACCATTGCGGCAAACCTGTCACCACGGCCATGACTATGCCGCTTGCATAAAGAGCGGTTGCCATCCAGAAGAAACGCCAAAGAATGAACATGCCGCTGGCTAGGCTCCTTACCCGCACATCATAACGTCGTTCCAATATTTCATAGACGCTGGTAACGTGCAGGTTATGGAAATAGGGCATCCAGATTTTCGAAATCGGCCATGCCGCCAGAAAGAAGACGGGAAACGATACAATGACATACAGCCCGTAGCCGAAAATCTCGCTGGGAATGGCAAGATAATTGATGGCGCTGAACGACGTCACCATGACGGACAGTCCGATGGGAAGCCATCCCATGGTGCGTCCCGCGAGAAAATATTCATTATTCTGGATCTCCTTCCGAGAGGAAGCAAGCCCAATACCAAAAATGATAACAAGATAGAGGATGAAGACGGTTTTGTCATGAAGCGGCTTGGCTACACTCTCCTTGGATAAACACTCAATAAAAAATAAAGAAACACAAAAAATAAATAATAAAAAAGATCCTGAAAAAAGAAAATTTAATAATTCAAAACTATCTGCACGGAATTTAGCCATGGAATAAAGATGAAAGTACTTTATGAAAAATACTAAAACAATGACAAAAATAACTATTTCTAAAGATATACAAATAGAAATAAAAGTAGTCATGGAAGCAAGATGAAGTCATTAAATGGCTAAAAAAATGAGAGGGTCCCGCTCCTGCGGGAACGAATCGGGAGGATCCCGCTGGAGCGGAACCCTCCCAAACGGTTATTTCGCCGGAACGAGCTTGATCCAATCCAAGTTAAGTCCGCGGCCATCAATGTTTTCCATCATGAGATCGTGTTTGCCGGCTTGCAGTTCCAGAATCAGAGCCTTGCCGTCGATGGCCATCCAGACGTCCTTCCATTGATCGGTGGTGGAACTCCAGCCGCCCGTTCCAGGGAAGATGAACGGATTGTCTTTGCCGTTCAACGGCTTGCCGTCGATGAAGACGTTGCGCATGGCACCATCGACGAAGGCGTTGCAGCTGCGAACGAGCACGGCATAGCGGCCGGCGGACGGCACGTCAAACGTCCATGTCAGACGATGGCCGACGGTGTCCCAATTCTTGAAGGCTTTTTCACTCGCACCGACTTTCGGCTCGATGTTGACAGCACCATTTTCCTGCGCGCTAAACTCCTCAGCCTCGACGGTGATAGCCTTATCTACCTGCGGCGCAAAGTCTTCCTCCTTTGGTGCGTGGTAGAAACCAGGCAGATCATCCGTCAATTCCACAGGCTTGATCGTGATGATGACTGTCGCGTTCTTGACCGGCTGGTCAAGATTGATGCCAATGCGGTGCGGCTTGTTGCCGTTGATCGTGTCGATTTCACGGTCTTCCATCGACCAGTCGCTTCCAGTGACATCGATGTTGGCCTGCAAGCCGCCAAATGCATCGTATGCAATGACTTCGCCTTTGCGGCGTTCAAATATCTTGTCGTAGGTGATCAATGCCGTGCCAAAAGCCTTCGGTTCCGTGAAGGAGACGTCGTCGCGAACGGTGACAACGTAGTTCTTCCGGTCGAACGTAAATGTCCTGACGAGGCTTTCGAGCGATTCTACTTGATAGTAGGCGTCTTTCATGTCGATGACGACGGTATCAATGTCATCCGTGAAATCCGTCTTCACGAACGTGCCGTGCGCTTTGCCGCCAGCGGGCTGCAGTTTTCCGTCGATGACGGGAACAGGATGGCCGAAGCTGTTCAGCATTTCACGCGTGTAACGTTGGCTGGAGAATGTCGTCTTCGTGTAGGTTTCATTACCGGGATCAAGGAAGTAACGCTTTGTCTTGTAAGAGATTAGGAAACTACCAACGTCGTTGTGATTATGCTGTTCGCCGTTATGGCCGGCCTTGAGGGCGATGCCGAAATTGCCGCGCGGATCGCCGTTGTTGGAACGGCCGATGTAGATGCCGGCGTCCGCAAAGAGGCTGCGTTTTGGAAATGTCTCTGTTTCAGGGGCTTTCTCCGCGTATGGCGTGTCATCCGTGAAGGCGAGGAGGCCGATATTCGTCAAGCCGCGGCTGATGGGGCGGGTGACATATTCACGATGCAACAACGTCTCCGGGAAGCGTCTCTGGATGTAGAACAGCGTCGTCTGATCCGGACGGCCGTTGACGCCGCAATCCGCGAAGGCGGGGCAGATGCCCGCTTCGATCTGGATGTCTCGCGCGTATGCGCAGACTTTCGCAATCTTCTCAGGATCAGCATCATAGATGTTCAGCTTGCCGTTCGTGGCATTCAAAACGGTCTCGCCCATGGTCATGAAATGTCCGAAGCCATAGCTCCAGTAGCCGATGCCTTCCGAGCAGTTGCCGTCGGGCGTGAAACCGCTCAAGAAGATCGGATTGGACTTCTCCATGGCGGCGAGTATTTCCGCGCGTTCTCTCTTGTCTTCCAACAAGATAAGGGCGGTTCCAACCATGTTGCTCGTACAGACGGCGTTCCAGTTGTTGCCGCCGATGGACCACCAATGGCCGCCCGTCACGATGCCTTTGCGGATGACGTCCTGATAGGGGCCGATCATGCGTTTCTGGACTTCTTCACGAAGCCGTTTACGCGTTTCGGGCTTCAGTTTGTCCTGCAACCACCAGTCGATGTTCGCCAGATCGCGGCAGATGGCCGTGCAGCCCAAATCCGAATAATTTCGCTTCTGGTAGAAGTTCTCAAGACCGCTGTCATGGGCGGGCATGACCCAGCTGCGGTAGTTGAACAGAGCCTCCAGATCGCGTTCCAACTGCGGCAGGAAACGGCCTTTGTATTCCAACGCTTCGGCCAGGCCAAGCGTCGTGAAACGACCGTTACGTTGACCAAGCAAGCGTTCGAAATTGCGGCGGTTGCCGTTTTGGGTGAACTCAAGATACACATCGTCAGGCAGTTCCGTCGGCGGCGTGTCGATGAGAGCTTCCGCTTGTTTGATGATGCCTTCGGCTTCGGGCAGTTCGTAGAGCGGCTGCCAGGCGGCGCGGTCTGAAGCGGAAGGGCCGTTGCCGGCCGGTTTGTCCGGCAGCATGGCGGCGATTTCGGCGATTCGTTCTTCGGAAATGGCGGGGAATCTTGGGCTGTTATCAGCGGCGACTGGTGTGGTTTTCACGGTAAGTTCCTCTTCTTGTGATAGTTCTGATACTCTAAAATCGTCAAAGTCCGCTTGTCCCGTTGCTCCGTTGAAAGAATGGATCCAGACGGTCAACGTCGCGGCGCCTTCCGGAGCGCGGCCAACCAATGTGTATTCACGCCATTGATTATTGGTATTAGGAACCGTTAAAATAACTTCATTGTGGTTCTGCGGTGTATTCAGCATCTTGTTATTGTTATTTAAGAACTGAAGATATACGCCGACGGCACCGCGTCCTGCGGGATTTCGCGCCCAGAAACGTACGGCATATGTTTTGCCAACCGTCACCGCCATGGCTGTCGAACGGCAGGACGAGCCTGCAGTCGGCGATTCATCTAAAATACGCAGGCAGTATTTCCCGCCATGCGGTGTTTCTTCGATGACGGTGCACATCTTGTCACGAGCCCATCCGTCATCCTTCATTTCGAAATCGCCGTTCTTCAAATCAACGGCCGTTTCGGCGGAAAGCGTTCCTGCCAACAACATGGACAACCAGAAATTCCGTGTTTTCATAAGCCTCCTTTTTATGAACGTTTTATTTCCTCTCTTGATTATTCAAAAGCAATCATCCAATTCATGAATAAAAATGAAATAATCTTATAAGTTAAACAGAATCAATGTGTAATCTTATATATTTGTGTTTTTTACCTGGAAAACAACAAGCTTGCTGTTTTGGAATGATTTTGAGTGTTCTTTCATGGATGACAGACTAATAAACATATTGGATGATCC
>JAFZAB010000011.1 GCA_017548425.1 Victivallales bacterium | reverse complement strand
TCCTGCGGGAACTGATTTCCAATGCGTCGGACGCCATTGACCGCGTCCGTTTCGACGCGTTGAAGGATGAAAGCCTGCTGGGCGATGATACTCAGTGGAAAATCAAACTGATCGTTGACAAAGATGCGAAGACGTTGACGGTCCGCGACAACGGTATCGGCATGACGGCTGAGGAAGTCGAAAACAACATCGGCACGATCGCAAGTTCGGGCACGAAGAAGTTTTTGGAGCAGCTGTCCGCCAACAAAGAAAATTTGCCACCTGAATTGATTGGTCAGTTCGGCGTCGGTTTCTATTCGGCGTTCATGGTCGCCGATGAAGTGACGGTGCTGACGCGCCGTGCGGGGGCGGATGGAAAAGGTGTAAAGTGGCAGTCGAAAGGCGACGGCTTCTACACGTTGGAGGAATGCGACAAGGCGACGCGCGGTACGGATGTCATTCTCCATCTGAAAGAAGAGGCTGAGAACTTCTTGGAAGAGTGGGAGATACGCAAACTGATCAAGAAGTACTCCGATTTCGTCGAACATCCCATTTGCATGGACATCCGCCGCGAAGAATACGAGCGCGATGACGAAGGCAAGCGGATTGAAGGCAAAGAGCCGAAAGTGACGATTGAAGAAGAGACGTTGAACTCCCAGAAGGCTATTTGGCAGCGTCCGAAGAACGAAATCAAGCCGGAAGAATATTCTGAATTCTATAAGCATGTTTCACATGACTTCCAGGATCCGTTCGAGACGATCCATTGGAGCGTCGAAGGCAACGCCGAATTCAAGGCGTTGCTGTTCATTCCGAAGAAGCCGCTGTTCGACATGTTCATGCCCGACCAGAAGGATAAGGGCGTCCAACTGTATGTCCATCGTGTGTTCATCACGGATAAGTGCGAAGAGCTTGTGCCATCGTATCTTAGCTTCCTGCGCGGTGTTGTCGATTCATCCGATCTGCCGCTGAACGTCTCCCGTGAGATGCTTCAGGAGGCGAAGGCGATGAGCGTCATCCAGAAGAACGTGACGAAGAAGATTCTCGATACGTTGACGGATATGCAGTCGAAATCGCCCGATCGTTATCTGGAATTCTGGACGAATTTCGGTTCGATTCTGAAGAGCGGCATCCACATTGACTTCGCGAACAGCGAACGCATCCAGAAACTGATGCTGTTCGAAAGCACGACGACCGAGGCCGGCAAACGGACAACGTTGGAAGAGTACGTGAAACGCATGCCCGAAAGCCAGAAGGAAATCTACTACATTACGGCGGAAAGTTCCGCCGCGGCCGCCAATTCGCCGCAGTTGGAAGCCTTCAAGAGCAAAGGCTATGAAGTCCTCTACATGACCGATCCGATTGACGAATGGATCGTGCAGGACATTCATGAATTTGAAGGCAAGCACCTGCATTCCATCATCAAAGGCGATGTCGATCTCGACACGGAAGAAGAAAAGAAAGCCCATGAGGAAGAACGCAAGGCGGAAGAGGAATCCAATAAAGACTTGCTCGCGAAGATCAAGGAATTGCTTGGCGACAAAGTGAAGGAAGTCCGTCTGTCCAAACGTCTTACGGAAAGCGCTTGCTGCATCGTGAACGATGAATATGGTCTGAGCGCCAACATGGAGAAGATTCTGAAGGCGATGAATCAGGAAGTGCCCGAAGCAAAGCGTATTTTCGAAATCAACGGCAATCATCCGCTGGTGAAGGCGATGCATGATATGCTTGGAAAGGACGACAAGGCGCAGCAATTGGCGGATTACGTCGAACTGCTGTATGGTCAGGCCTGCCTGACGGCGCAGATCCCGCTGGACAATCCGCTGTCGTTCGCCAAGAAGGTCAGCGACCTGATGGGAAAATGCACTTTATAATGCTTAATGCTTAATGCTTAATGCTTAATGATTAAGCGTTATTAATGTAAAAGCCGAATGCGGAAAAAGTTTCGCATTCGGCTTTTTTTATGCGGCATGTGTTGAAAATGATTTATGAACCGGAAATGATTTTGTAAACAGCGTCGTTGGCACGGACCTTGACGGGACAGGGGAAGGTGGCGGTGGCATGCGGCGACAAGGCTGGATCGTCTTCACGGCGGAATGCATCGACATGGCATTCGACGACGCCCGTCGTCGGCCCCATGATGACAAGATCCTCCGTGTCGGAAATCGTTCCGTTCTGCAACCACAGCCGTGCGATGCCCGAACGTTGGTAGTAGTTGATGATTTTTCCGACGAGCGTCCGTTTCTGCGTGGCGGCATTGTTTTCGTTTTCCGTGAAATCCGTAATGGGGCGGCCAAGGAAGAAGCCGTTGGAGAAGTCGCGGTTGAAAACGGTTCTGCATTTGGTGATGAGTTCCTTTTTCAGGTCGTCCGTCAGCTGATGATCGGCCCATGCGTCGATGGCCTGCCGATAAGCGGAGATGACAGTGTGGACGTAGTCTGGCGGGCGGTTGCGGCCTTCGATTTTGAGCGAATCGACGCCTGCATCCAATAGTTTGTCAATGAAGGGCAGGGTGCATAAGTCCTTCGCGGAGAAGACATGATTGTCATTCGGGAAGACTTCGTAGTCGCCTGGACCGTCTTGGCAGATGACGCGATATGGGCGGCGGCAGTTCTGTCGGCAGAGGCCGCGGTTGCTGGAAAGTCCGAGCGTGTCTTGCGAAAGGAAGCATCGTCCTGATTCGGAAACGCACATGGCACCGTGGGCGAACACTTCGATTTCGATGTCCGCGTGTCTGCGAATGGCGGTGACTTCCTTCAACGTGCATTCTCTGGCCAACACAAGTCGTTCAGCTCCAAGCTGTTTGTAGTAGAGGGCGGCCTGCGTGTTGGCGATGGACGCCTGCGTGGAAATATGGATGGGAATCTGCCGTTCGCGGCAGCCCATGATGACGGCCGGATCCCAGCAGATGACGGCGTCCGCATAGGGCGCGATATAATCCAGAAGTCCTTGCATTTTCGTCAGTTCATGCGTATAGATAATCGTGTTGACAGTGACATACAGCCTGATGCCGTGGTCTCGGCAGAGTGCCGAAGCCACTTTCAACTGGGCGATGGTGAAATTGGTCGGTGCACCGCGCATGTTGAAGGATTTCATGCCGAGATAAACGGCGTCGCAGCCTGCCTGGATGGCTGCGGCGAGAGCCGTGCGGTTGCCGGCTGGAGCGAGTAGTTCTGCTTTTTTCATAGAAACGCTTTATTGACAGGTGGAAAATATTATACTAATGTATAGGCGAAAGAGGAAATCACAACATGTCATTCCAAATATCCATGGAGAAAACAATGAAACTGATGAATGTTTTGCTGGCTGTGTGCGGTTTGAGCGTGATGGCGGCGGATGTGCGGGTGCGAGTGGCTGACGGCGTGCCGCAATTGCAGGTCGATGGCGTTCCTGTGCGGGCTCGGTGGTTTTTCGGCGGCCCTGAAATGCAACAACTTACCGTAAAGCCCGGCGGGCAGTGGGTTGAGTTCGACACTGCCGTGGAAGAGCCTGGTGATACGCCGCTTACGATGCATTTCCGTTTCGAACACAAGTCGTTGAACATTTGGCTTGATCATTTTGAAGTGATCGACAAGACGGACGGGACGGTCTTCTACAAGGCGGACGACTTTAATCAGGCTCCTGAGAAACTGAATGAAGACTGGATGTATTTCCCTCGTGATGAACGCAATACGGTCGGTACATTTGGCATTGATCCGACGGGCGGTCTCGACGGCGGTCCCGCATTGCATGTCACGCAGAAGAATCCGCCGAACGGCAATTGGCCGGATTTCCATTTCTACACGGTCGCAAAGCCAATGAATCTGAAAGGCGGCCATGTCTATACGGTGAAGGTCTGGATCAAGACCGATGTGGAGGCCAAGTTCGTCTTCGCGGGATACCGCCCTGCGTCGCCGTCGTTTATCCGTCGGATGCAGTGCATGGTGATGGGGGAGAAATTCCGTTCGCAGGTGGCTTTTGCACATGAGGCGGGCGTGGATTTCATCACGCCGTCTGTTCCGATGCCGTGGCCAAAAGAGGGCGAAGAAGTGAGTTGGGGGCCGGTTGATACCGTTGTCGAGCAGGTCCTCAGGGCGAATCCGCAGGCGAAAATCATTCCACGCGTGGGACTTGAACCACCGCAATGGTGGAAGGACGAGAATCCAGGCGAGACGATGAAATGGCTGGAGAATAAAACCAACCATGGCTCACTCGTCAGCGTGTCATCGCTGAAATGGCGGAAAGAGGCGGGAGAGCGTCTTCGCACGTTGATAGAATACATGGATGCGAAATATCCAGACACGATGGCTGGCTACCATCCCTGCGCGCAGAACACGAGCGAATGGTTCTATCGTGACAGTTGGCAACAGGAATTCCATGGCTATTCGGCTTGTGAACAGGCTGGTTTCCGGCGTTGGCTGGCGAAGAAATACGGTACGGACGCGGCGTTGCAGGCCGCTTGGCGGAATCCGAATGTGACGTTGGCGACGGCGGAGACGCCGCTGCCGAAGGCGCGTCGCGACGCGGCCGTCTATGGCATGCTGTTGCTGCCGGGCGAGGCGCAACCTGTTTTGGACCATAATCTCTTCTTGCAAGATGAGATGACGGATGCGCTGATGTCTATCGCGCATGTCGTTCGCGACGCGACGAAAGGCCACAAGCTGTCCGTCTATTTCTACGGTTACGGTTTTGAATTTTCGACGATGGGCCGCATGAGTGCATGTGGCCATTTGGCCTTGCGCCGTCTGCTTGAATGTCCGGACATCGACATTCTCTGCTCACCGTTGTCGTACTATGACCGCCTGTCGGGCGGCGGTGGCCATATCATGACCGTCTGTGAATCTGTTACGAATTCCGGCAAGATGTGGCTTGTGGAAGATGATACGCGGACGTATCTGGCGGCGGGCGGTTCACTCGGCGGCCTCAACGAATACGTGAAGACGCCGTGGGAGTCCCATCAAGTGCTGTTGCGCAACACAGGCGAGGAGATTGTGCGCAATCTGGCCTGTTGGTGGATGGATTTGTGCACGTTGGGATGGTACAATGATATGGAACTTTGGAAGGAAATGCGCCGTCTCGGCCCGATGGAAGTCCAGAAACTCGCGAAGCCGATGCCGTATCGTCCGCCAGTCGCAGTCGTATTCGACGAATATTCAGCCGCTTACACAAAGGATGGCGGCCGCGTTTCCGGCCCGTTGATTGGTCATCAGCGGTTGGAGACGTCGCGTCTTGGCGCGGCGTTCGGCCAGTATCTGCTGGATGACCTGCTTGCTGGAAAAGTCTCGTCCAAACTACTGTTGATGTTGAATCCGTGGGTGCTGGATGATGCGAAACGTGCACAGTTGAAAGCCGCTGTGGATGGCAAATTCGTCTTCTGGCTGCACGCTCCATGCATCATGGATCCTCTGAAAGGTGTGGATTTGGCGGCATCGAAGGCGTTGACAGGCTATGAATTGTTCCGCGTGGAAAATTCAGAAGCGATTACAAGCGTGACGGCGACGGCGCGTGGCCGCGAACTCGGCCTGCCCGCAAGTTGGCCTGTCATGTCCAAAACGCTGTTGCTGATGGCCGTGAAGCCCGCGGATGGTGATGAAATTTTGGCGACATGGCCCGATGGTTCGGCGGCGGTCGTCCTGCGGTCGAATTCCATCTATTGCGGCACGCCGCGCTATCCATGGGCGTTGGCTCGTTTGGCGGCGCAACGTGCTGGAATCCATCTCTATACGGATACGGACTGTGTTTTCTACACGGATGGCATGAACATGGTTCTGCATGGCACGAAGGATGGCGCCGTGACGTTGTCGTTGCCGAAGAAGGCCATCGTCTATGATGTCGTGACGGATAAGGCGGTCACGACGGAAGCCGTTGACAAACTGGAAGTGCCGTTGAAGTTCGCGGAGACGAGAATCTTGAGATATTGACATAAGCAAAGGCTCCTATAATATGGTAAAGTACGTTAATACGACAATCAAAATCGGTCTGCCTAAGCCATTGCGTTTCCTGCATACGACTGACAATCATCTCACACTCGCGGATGAACGAGACAACGAACGGAAACATAATCTGGCCGCCGCTCGTCACAAGGCGTTTGAAGGCGATACCAACCGCGTTCAAACGTCGCTGGACGAAATGATCGACTACTGCAACAAGAACTGCGATTTGATGCTGCATACAGGCGATTTGATTGATTTCGTCTCGTATAAAAATATAGAGGTTGCCAAATCGTATTTGGACAAGACGGATTATATCATGTGCGCGGGCAACCACGAATTCAGCCAATACGTCGGTGAAGCTTGGGAGGACGAGGCTTACAAATACCAGTCGTTCAGCCTCGTCCAGACGATGACCAAATACGATCTGGAATTCTCCTCCCGTTTGGTTGGCGGCGTGAATCTCGTCGGCCTTGATAACGGTTACTACTACTTCCTGTGGAGCCAGTTGGCGGCGTTGAAGGCGGAAGTGGCGAAAGGCTATCCGATTCTGTTGTTGATGCACAATCCGATCTACACGGACGATTTGTATGAAGAGATGATGGTGCGCCGCAAGAGTGCATGCGCTTATGTCTGCGGTTGCCCCGCCGAGAAGATGGCCTGTTATGACGCACATCGCCGCAAGCAGCAGCAACCGTACTTCGCGACGAATGAATTCATTGACTATGTGAAAAACGAGCCATTGATCAAAGCGTTGATAACAGGTCACTTGCATTTCAATTACGAAGGCGAGCTGGTCCACGGCAAGATGCAATACGTGACGACTGGCGGCTTCCATGAAGGCGCACGGTTGATAGAGGTCGTTTGATTGGGAGGGGCACGCTCCTGCGTGACCGAATGGAATGGAACCGAACGAATTGCAACTGAAGCCGATAGGCGTTTTCAACAGCGTGGCGCGATATCCGTATGATGTGCCGCGGCAGGGTGCCGTCGCGGGTGACAACGTGGGCGTGATTCGTCTGTATCCTGAATATACGGAAGGTCTTGCTGATTTGGATGGCTTCAGCCACCTGTGGGTGATCTATTGGTTTCATCAAAATGCGGGTTGGCATTTGAAAGTGCGTCCGCCGCGCCATGTCGAACGAAAGGTGGGCGTATTTGCAAGCCGTTCGCCGTATCGTCCGAATCCGATCGGCATGAGCGCCGTCCGTCTGCAACGGATTGAAAAAAACGAAATCTGGATAACAGGTCATGATTTGCTCGACGGTACGCCGATTCTGGATGTAAAACCGTATCTGCCTTATGCCGACTCGTTTCCAGATGCGTCCCTTGGTTGGACAGGGGAGGATGACGGCCATGAATATGCCGTCGAATTCTCCGAAACGGCGCAGCGGCAATTGGCATGGCTGGAGGCGAATGGCGTGTCCTGCTTGCGGCAGTTCGTATTGACGCAGCTCGGCTACGAGCCGCTGAATGCCATGCGTCATCGTTTATTGACGTTGCCGACCGGCGAACTCGCCTTGGCCTACCGCACATGGCGTATTTCATTTGAAGTAAAGGATATGCGTGTTTTGGTGACACATGTCTCAAGCGGTTATACAGAGGCAGATTTGGCCGTCGAAGAGGACAAATACCACGACAAACCGATTCATCGAGCCTTCAATCAGCTTCGATTGTGATTTTTTTTCGTGCTATCGGCTTGCATTCTCAAAAAGACGCAGTATTGTAATGGTGTTGACACAGAAAGGGGCATTAGCTCAGTTGGCTAGAGCGTCTGCATGGCATGCAGAAGGTCATCGGTTCGAGCCCGATATGCTCCACCAAATATTGATCCTGTAATTCTAATGAGTTACAGGATTTTTTGTTGCTTCCTGCCTTTTGCGGCTTTTTTTATTGTCTGGATGCCTTATATTAGTTTCAATCGGTTTTGCTGGGGGTGTGTGGCAGGAGAAACGGGTCACGGTGGAAGAAAGATAAACATGGAACAGCGAAAACAAAGGAGAGGAATAAATGAAATACTCGGAGGAAACGCTTCAGGCCATGGTAAAAGACTTCCTGGGCTATCCAGATGAAATCAGTTGGCTGGAATTCAAGGTTAACAATGACGATCCAGAACGCATAGGGAAATACGCGGCGGGCATGGCGAATGCTGCCTGTGCTGCCAAAAGAAGTTTTGCATATCTCATCTGGGGGATAAAAGACAAAACACACGAGATTGTCGGAACTCATTTTGATCCAGATAATCAAAAAATCGGAGGCCAGCCTTTGCCGATTTGGCTGAAGACAGTGCTTCGACCAGAATTGGACATTGGTTTCTATCCGGTGGTGTATGAAGGCAAGCCTTTGGTAGTCATGGAAATTGAGGCGGCATATCGCCAGCCGATTGCATTCAGGGGAACGGAACTTATTCGCGTCGGCTCATCCTTGACGGTTCTTTCCAAACAGCCGAGTGACGCCGCCAAAATATACCAGACGGTAGGGCAGGACTGGACAGCGGAGGTGATTCCCGAAGCCACCGTTGACGATTTGGACGAAGAGGCATTGAATATGGCATGGGCCCGTTATGCGGAAAAGCATGCCAGCGATGCCTTTGCGGATGAAATCAAGGAATGGGACACGATGACGTTCCTGAATAAATCGGGTTTGGCATACAGGGGAAAATTGACGAGAGCCGCCATCATTTTGTTGGGAAAGCCGGAAGCCGCCAGTCTGGTCGCGCCGGCGGTTCCAAAAATCACATGGCAGTTGCTTGATGACAACAAAATGCCTTTGGATTACCAGCATTTCGGAACTCCTCTTCTGCTTGCCATCGACAAGGTATTTGCACGCATCCGAAACCTTACGTTGCGCGAAATGCCGTCCTTTACTCTCTTCCCTGTTGAAATACCGCAGTATGATGTTTGGGTCTTCAGAGAAGCACTCCACAACTGTATCGGACATGAGGATTGGTTGCGTTGCTGTGGTATCAAGGTCACGGAGTATAGCGACAGGTTGGTTATCGCCAATGCCGGAGATTTTGCTCCTGGAAGCATCGCCAATGTATTGTCATCAAACGAAATGCCAGATTATTTCCGCAATCGGCATCTGCTGGATGTCATGGTGGAATTGAAGATGATTGACACCATTGGCTCCGGCATAAGACGCATGTTCATGACACAGGGAAAGCGTATGATGCCAATGCCGGACTATGATCTCTCCAACAACTATGTGACCTTGACGTTGACAGGCAAGATTCTAAACATGCATTATGTCGAGCTTCTCATGCAGAATCCTGATTTGCAGTTGGGGGAAATCATCCTGCTTGACAAAGTGCAGAAGGGTATTTCCATTTCCAGGGAAGAGGCCAGCAGGCTTCGCAGGCGCAATCTCATTGAGGGACGCTATCCCAAGATATTTCCGGCATCTGTTGTCGCCAAAAAAGCAAGCGAGGAACAAACCTATATTGAGCACAAGGCCTTTGATGAAAAGTTTTACATCCAGAGCATCCTGGAATACATCTGCGTCAAAGGACAGGCCAGCAAGGCCGACATCCTCTCGCTTCTAAGGCGTCATTTCTCCGATTTGCTGACAGAGAAGCAACAAGCGCAGAAGGTCTCTAATTTGCTGTGCAGGAAAATGGCTCGTAAATTGGGATACATCAAGAATGTGGCAAATCTAAGGCATTCCCAATGGGTGCTTACAGAAACAGGGCAAGAAGAATGTCGCAGAAACAATCCTTCATGTAAAAGAAAATGCTGATTGATTCTGAGGCATCTGGATTTACCTAAGGCTGTTCTGCTTTACCAATGGATTTGGCGAAGGACGGTTTTTGAGTTATAGAAACTCGATTTTGGAGTCACCAACGGAGTTACAGAAAGCTGTTTTTTGAGTTACAGAAAGCTGTTTTTTGAGTTACAGAAAGCTGTTTTTTGAGTTACAGAAAGCTGTTTTTTGAGTTACAGAAAGCTGTTTTTTGAGTTACAGAAAGC
>JAFZAB010000099.1 GCA_017548425.1 Victivallales bacterium | reverse complement strand
GACGATGACGATGATAATGATATACCATTAAACAGTAATGGATTGAAACTCACCCCGTTCCAGCAAGCCGTTGAAAAACGCGATCTTGCCAAAATGAGGGAGTTGTACAAAAATGATCCACATTGTCTGGATGATTATTCCCGCCTTCAGCTTGGAAATCCTTACAAGTCTCTTGATGAGTTGATAAAAAAAGAAGATATGGAATATGTGGAGGATTTCATACGTAGGGCAATCAATCTGGAAGAGCCTGATGCAGAAGGAAGGTTTCCGTTGCGTTATGCCATTGAACATAAAAAACTTAAGCTGGTTAAGTTCATGGTCGAGCATGGGGCTCCTGTCAATTTGCCTGAAAAGTACAAGAGAGTTAGTGCGTCACTGATTTACGATGCCGTGGAAAGCCAAGATTTGGCAATCCTCAAGTATCTTGTCGGAAAAGGCGCGAAACTGCCTGAAAAGTCCGATTGGGTTCATTTGCTCCGCATCATGCAGGACAACATGGAGATGTTTCAATATCTCCTGTCAATGTACCCTGTGGATACCGTGCATCGACAAGGGGGAACGGCTCTGCATCATATTGGCAATGCTGAAGCCGTGAAGGCGTTGCTGGCGGCGGGCGCAAATCCGAACGCCGTTGACAAGGAAGGTTGGACACCGTTGGATTATGCAATCGATAGAGATGATTATCAGAAAGCCAAACTTTTGCTTGAACACAACGTGAACCGGAAAGGACGTCATCTATTGCATCTGGCCGCACTCAATGGCGACTTGGAATGGGTGAAGAAACTCGTCGAAGAAGGCGAAGATGTCAATGCCTTTTTCGGGTGGCAGGAAAGGACTATCCTGTTTGACTTGTTTTCGGAGATAGGGCAACTTCGTAATAAAATACAAAAAAAATTGCAAAAGAAGGAATTGAAGCCCCAAGCCATCCAACGTCTTAAAGAACATGAAAAATCCATTCAAACGAACGAGGCCATTGCTGGATATCTGCTTGAACATGGGGCGGATGTAACGCTTGGCCAAAAAGATCGTCGGGGAATGGATAATTTGGGCCGTTCATCCTTGTATGTCATTGCGGCCCATGGCAGTATTGGATTCCTGAAGAATGCCATGAAGACCGTCGATGCTACCAAAATCCGTGATTTATATGCACGGGATCTCATTGTCGGCGCTGCGCATGTTGGTAACATGGAAAATCTGGTATTTCTTCTGACGGAAATCGATGTGGCAAAAATCGGACGGAACATCTTGGACGACGCGATGATAGCTGCAGTGAACCACGGCCGGCTGGATATCGTGAAATTACTGGTGGCGCATGGCGCGTCCGTCCATGCCGCGCGTTTTGAAGAAGTGTCTTTGCCGCTAGAAAGAAAGACAATCCTTCAAATCGCGGCCGGTAAAAACCATACGGACATCTTGTCGTATCTTCTTGACAATGGCGCCGTCATCGACAATGCCCGTGGCCTTTCTCCGCTTCTGCCTGCCTCCAAAAAGGGAAATCTGGAAGCCGTTCAGCTTCTCGTGGAGCATGGGGCAGCCGTCAATGTACAAGATACGGAAAGTAATTTTACACCGTTGATGTTGGCGTGTCTGAGCGAGAGTCCTGAGACGGTGGACTATCTTTTGCGGCATGGAGCGGATATCCATGCAAAAGATAACTACGGCCACGAGCTGATGTATTTTGCGGCAAATGCGGGTAATGTGGAAATCGCAAAATTGCTGTTGGCAGCAGGAGCAGATTTTGACGCTAAAAATGACAAGCCAGTCGTCGTAGCTGCTGGTTTGGGGAATCTTGCCGTATTCAAGTTGCTTTTGGAGCGTTACGAAGGGGATGCGCGGCAGGCGGTGTTGGATATGGCGTTGAAGAATGCGATTGGAGATTTCAATAAGATACCAGTCGTTCGATTCATTCTTGAATTGGATTGCGAGAAAACGCCGGAGGCTATGGAAGATGTTCCCAAGACGCTACTTGAGGCTGTTAAAAAATCAGATGGCGCGGCTGTCATGAAGTTTGTGGAGGATGGAGCGGATGTCAACGTCATGGATGCCGACGGAAATACGCCGCTTGATTTGATGTTGATGCAGCAGGCCGAGGAATGGAAGAGTGAAGATTGGCTGGATGTTGTTCATTTCCTGATGAAGCATGACGCCAAGCTCCATGTCGCCAGACCGACTTTGTTCACGACGCGATTCGGGATGTTGCTCAAAGATGAAACAATTGTGAAATATATGTTGAAGAACGGAGCGGATGTCAATGAAAAGACTCAATTCCCAGCATCGCCTTCATGGAGCGGGGACGACAAGGCTCCGACGCCGATTTATCACTTTATGGGCATGGAATCGCTTCCGTCGTTGAAGTTGATATTGGAAGCCGGAGCGGATGTCAATTATCATGAGAAAGACGTGAAAACGCCTTTGCGGTATCTTATGGATAATTACAGAACGATACTTTCTGATGTCGTGAAATGCCTTCTGGATCATGGGGCCGACATCAACATCGATATGCCGATTGCCAGTGCTGTCCAAAAGAAAAGATATGGTGCCGCGTCATTCATTCTGGATCATTGCAAAACGGTTGCGGTGAATCGTGAACATGTCGAGGCCATGCTTCAGGCAGTTGTCGATAACGAACAGGAGGTTGTGCGGAAGATGTCGAAGTTCCTGCCGAAGACGGACTTGACGATGAAGGTGGCTGAGGAGAATTTACGAGAACTGGCCTTGGAGGGAAATGTCATCGGCATGCATCGGCTGATTGAGGCGACTGGCGTTGACGTGAACTGCCAGGAGGAAAACGACGATGACGACGATGATGACGATGGCAAAAAGGACGACGCCGCGAAAGAGAACGCAGGCAATTATGGCGATACGCCGCTCTTTTATGCGATGGAGGGCGGCAAGCTGGACGCGGCCGTGTATCTCATCAACCACGGGGCGGATATCAAGGCCATTGGTGACGGGAGGGAAACATTGCTCCATTGCGCGGCCATGCAGGATTTGGGACTCGTGAAGTATCTTGTCGAACATGGATTGGACGTCAATGCAAAGAACAAGGCAGGCGTGACGCCATTGCATCATGCGATATGCCGCAATCGGCTTGACATTGCGGCATATCTGCTGGAACATGGGGCGGACATCCAGATGGCCGCCGCAAACGAGACTCCGCTGCCAGTCTGCGTGTCGATGTTCGGAACGGTGGAAACGCTGAAGTTCCTTGCGGAGAAGGGCGTGGATTTCAAAGCGAAAACAAAAGAAGGCTTCACTGCCATGCATGCGGCAGTGGCCCTCAATCCGGCGGTTGTTCCCTATTTGCGGACGCTTGGCCTGCCAGAGCTTTCAGAGGAGGAAGTGAAACGGGCAAAGAAAAAATATATTTCCAACATGATGCCTGAAATCATCCACTGTGGACATGTCTGGTGTCATCAAGACATTCGTTATCGGTGGTAGGGCAGGAAGGGGTGCGCTTCTGCGTGATCGGACGCGCGGGAATGCGTCTTTTCCTCTAGAGGCTCTAGAAAATCTAGACGCTCTAGAAGCTCTAGCAAACCTTTAGTAAATGGTAATTGTTTCAAGAATGCCATATCCTGTGCCGCCTTTCGGCGTCGTGTGCGGATAGTCCGGATTGGGCTGGAGACGGTGGCAGCCGATGATGGCCTGTTCGTCTGAACAGATCTTGCCTGCAAACGTTATGTTCTTGAATGACAAGTTCTTGGCGGTGCAGACAAGATTCGGATCGAAAAGCTCCGCCCACATTTTCGGATCGGTGAAGCCGCGTTTCCATGTGGAGGATTTCGGGCCGACTTCGACGACGCGCATCCCGGCGGCACGGAAATCATCCAACGGCAAGGCGATGTGGATGCCGTCGAACGACAGGTTGTCGCAATCCGCGCAGATTTCGAAGAGGGCGGTGACTTTCACTTCCCCGAGGCCGACGTCCGTCAAGGCGTTGAGTTCGACATCTTCGAACGTGACATTCTGGATGATGCCCGGAATCGGCGATTTGTCGTTCCACCCCATCAGATCGTTTTGGCAGTTGGGCTGTTGGTAGAGCTTGAAACAGTAGGCGTTGCGGATATGCTGGTAGTGGCAGTCATGAATCTCGCAATCAAGCGTTTCGCCGCCCGCGAAAACCTTCCGGCCGGGAAGGAGGCGGATTTCGTCTCCTGTGCAGTCGATATCCTGCACGAACATGTGGTGGATGGGTCCGAACGTGACGGCGGAAAGCCCCCAATCCCAAGCGTTAAGGGCGACGAAATCGTCGCCCGTTTTGCCCTTCATGCGGCGGACGATGCCATAGGAAGACGGGCCGTTGATGTGGACGCCATCCATCTTGTTGTGGTCGAACGTGATGTCTTCGATGATGAAATTGTCACAACCCGCGATGAGAATGCCGTAGAAATTGCAACGGCGGATGGTGACGTTGCGGATTGTGAAATTGCGCGCATTGCAGAAGAAAAACACGCCGAGCAGATAGCCGCCGCGGCCTTCCGATCCTGCCGCGTTGGTTTCGTTGCCGTTGCTGTCGATGAAACGGCGGCCGCCTGTGCCGAAGGTTTGGATGACGGCGTTGGAATCGCTTGGGCTGACGCTTGATTCGGCGAATTCCCAGATGCCGCCTTCGACGAGCATGTCGTGGTCAAGTCGTTCTGACGAAAGAGGATGGAAACGGCCGTCGGCGGGATTGGCGTTGCGGACCATGATGCCGCCGCAACCGTCCATCAGATGGATGACGGTCTCCGGATGGACGGAGAGTCGTTGTCCGGATGAAAGGATTATCGGGCGGTCCAGCAGCAACGGAAACGGCAGTTTCGGTATTTCCACGGCGAAGCTGGAGGCCAATGCGTCGGCGATGGTTTCCGACGCGCAGACGCCTTCCTTAAACGCTTCCGCCGGAATGGCTACGGGCGTTGAACAAGAGTTTTTTCCGCCGATGATATCTTCTATTGTTGGTGTTTTCATTGTTTGGGTTGTGTTCTGGATATTCTGGATGTTCTGGATGTTCTGGAAAGTATGCAAGTTCCAGTAAATCCAGAACTTCCAGTGAATCCAGAAATCTAGCGTGAGAGAACAAGTCCTTCGGCTTCATCGACGCCAAGCAGAATGTTCATGTTCTGGATGGCGGCGCCGGAGGCACCTTTGCCGAGATTGTCGAAACGGGCCGTCAACAGGATGCGATCATCATTTCCCGCGACGGAAATCTGCATGTCATCGTAGCCGGAAAGCGCTGCGGCGGAGAGGAATCCGCCTTCGTCCGCTGGATCGTCGAAATGGACAAGCTTTGTCGTGTAGAGTTCGCGATAGATTTCTTTGACATCGTCGATGCCGCAGTAGAGCTGATTGGCGAAGAGGGGAACGGTCACTTCCATGCCGCTGTAAAAGTCGGCAACGATAGGGCAGAAAATGGGAGACGTATTCAGTCCACAGACGGCGGCCATTTCTGGCAAGTGCTTGTGGGACTGTGAGATACCGTATTGGCGCGGCGCGTCTAGAAGCGGATTGCGCGATTCGCCTTCGTAGTCGGCGATCATCTTTTTGCCGCCGCCGGAATAGCCTGTGATGGAGAAGCATGTCAATTCAGCTTCTGCAGAAATATATTCCGCTTGAACAAGCGGCGCAACGAGCGCGATGAAGCCGCTGGCGTGGCAGCCCGGATTCGCAATACGGCGCGACGACGCGATTTTTTCACGCTGGCCGGGCAGTTCCGGAAAACCGTAAGCCCAGGCGGGATTGACGCGATGGGCGGTGGAGGTGTCGATGACGGCGGTGTTGCCTTCAATCATCGCGACGGCTTCGATTGCGGCGGCGTCCGGCAGGCAGAGGAAGGCGATGTCAGCGTTGTTAATCGCGTCGTGGCGGGCATTTGGATCCTTTCGCAAGTCATCTGAAAGAATGATGAGTTCGATATCCTTGCGGGAGGCGAGGCGTTCATGGATGCGGAGGCCTGTCGTGCCTGCGCTGCCGTCGATGAAAACTTTCATGGTTGTTCCTTTATTATATGGTAAATAGAAATAAGTTGTTGATTAGCAGATATTGGCGGATGACGATTTGGCCGGTGTGTCGCAGAACGACGGCGGCCCGTATTCCAGAAGCAGGCTGGAGCGTTTTTCAGGCAGATCAAGCATGATCGTGGAGAAGGCTTCGAATTCTGTGCCGTCGTCGTGGCAGATATAGTGAAGTGGTTGTGGCGCAAGGCCTTTGAGAATGATTTCCGCTCTTTCAAATGGCGATTGAGAACGGCGGAAAGCGAGAATCACGCCACGGCCTTCTTCCGCATCATGGAACTGCCAGATGGCCCATGACGTGTCGTCGAAAACGATGGAGCCATGGTTGTAGAAATCTTTCGAAAGATAACGGCGGATGGCGCGGTATTCGTCACAAGCCTTGCGGGCGGTGGCGAAATCCTCCTCCGTCATGGATTGGAAGATGGCGTTGTAGAAAGCGCCGCCGAAACTGGAGGAATAGGAGCTGCGCAGGGAGTAGAGGTCTTTACATTTCGTCGTGCAGCCGTTGAACGGCAAGTAGCGTGAAATGTTACTGTTATGCGTCTGGATGACTTCTGCATTCGCATCGAATCCGCATTGGTAGTCGCTACGGAAGAAAGGAATGGAGCGACGAATTGTTTCGATGTCGATGCGTCGCCCGCCAGACGAACAGTTGTCGATGATGAGGCCAGGAAAACGCTTCAGCAGTTCATCCCACAGCCTGTACATGCCGGTGAGGTGTTTGATTTCCGTGATGCCCACGCGGTTTGGTTCATCGTTCTGACGGAAGAAATCGGTCAGATTCGTATTGAAATCCTGTCGGTAGCAACTGAGATTCAAGGACTTGACATGATTCGATATGACGCCCAGCATATATTGGAAAGCGTCTTCGTTGCCGTAGTAGAGGATTTTGTTTTTGTTGGTGTCGCAGGAAAGGAACCATTCGGGATGTTGTTCAGGAATCGGCAGACCGGGGCATGCCCGTTCCGCTTCAATCCACAGCATCAGCTTCATGCTGATATCGTTGGCAGTTTTCGCAACATCTTGAAGCTGATTGGGATGGACACGCGGATTAATTGTCCATTCGCCTGTGAAACGCGACCAGTCGCCAGAAAACGGTTCATCGCATTTCGTGCATTGACCGTACCATCCCGCGTCGATCCAGACATCTTCGAAACGGATGCCGTGTTCGTGAAGCTGTTTCAGACGGCGGATCATTTCAGCGGAGGGCAAGCCGCCCCATAGTTCGAAGGCGAGAAGGCCTTCGCGTGTGGCAGGCGTGCAGGCCAGATGGGAAAAATGGTCGCGAATCAGACGGCGGAGGCGGTTGGACGCGTCTTCGCCAGGCTCGGAAATCATGACGAGTGTGGAGGATGTGCGCAACGATTCGCCAGGCTTCAGATAAAACTGCGCGTTTTGCAAACCTGTCTGGACACGGATACCGTCTTCCAGAGAGGTGAAAATGGTTTTCCAATTGCCTGTCCAGCCGATGGCGACCATGGCGCTGTAACCGCCTGATTTGACTTCAAAAAACGGCATCGTGCCATCACTGGAACGGCCGCCAATGTTTTCGAAGTGTCTGGGCTTGTTTAGGTTGAGAACTTCTGGATGGAGCGAGTATTCCTGTGCGCTGACAATGTCGCTGCAACTGTAGTTGGCGCCGTTGACCATGCCCTGCATGCGGACGACCTGCCGGTCGTCCGCGCGTTTTAGCAGGCCTGGATGCGGCCGCGAGGCGTTCTGCGGAAACGGCAGTACGATGTCGCAATCCCAAATATCAGAAAGGATGGCGCTGTTGTGATCACTGTGATTTTCGAAGACGAGACGCCATTCGCAGGCGTTGAAATCACGATACTGCGTCGCGCAGAGCTTGACTTGCAACGCATCATCGATTTGCCACGTTGACAGCGTCGGATCAACAGTTACTGGCTTGCCGTCATATTGAAATGAAAAATTTGGTTTTAGGGACATAAGCGACAAAAGGGACGAAAGGGACGGTTTATTTGAGGGGCTTGATGCGGATATTCTTGAATTCCACGTAGTCGCCGTGGCCTAAGAAGCCGAGGGAGCCTGACTTGCGGAACATATTGGCATGCGCGGAGACAGGCTTGCCGTCCGCCGGCTCCGTGACTTTGCTCAAATCCGTATCGACGATTACCATGTCGTTGACGATGACTTTGATGCATGTTCCTTTGGCGATGACGACTTCGTGATTCCACTGTCCGGCGGGATGGAGGGCACCGTCCTTCGCAGGCACGACACCATAGACGGAGCCGTGGTGTTGCCATGGTTTCAGAACATGACCTTGCGCCTTATAGCCATTGTTGTCAATGATTTGCAACTCCATGGCGATGGATGAGTAGTTGCCTTCCTGCGCGGCGCGAATGCCGAGGCCGTTGTTGGAGCCAGGCCCGAGGAGGAAATCGAAATGCAGTTCGAAATCATCGAACTCCCATTGCGTGAAGAGCTGTCCGCCACTGCCTTTCTTGCAGTAGATCAGGCCGTCTTTCACGCCGTAGTCGTTGATGTTGCCGCGCCAACCCGCCAAATCCTTGCCGTTGAACAACGTAATGAAGCCATCGGCATCCGGGGCGGGCAACGGAATCTTCTGGACGAGCGGTTCGGCAGAGGGCAGAACCGCAGGGGCTTTTCCTGCCGCATAGGCTTCCAGTTCAACGAGATGGACATAACGGCCAGCCCATCCCTTCGTGATGTTGATTTTCACATAACGCGCCTTGGTGGCAGGGAATTTATGTGTAAAGCCTTGCGCGTTGGAGAGTTGCTTGTTATCCGGAACGTCTGCGACGCGTTTCCATTCCTTCCCGTCTTCAGAAATCTCTATGTTATAGGAATATGTGCGGGAGCCGTCCCAATAGAAAATGGCGCGGACGGTGTCGATTTCGGCGACACGTTGCATATCGACCTGCAACCACGTGGGGCATTTGTCCGTATGCCATCCGTCCCATTTGCCGATGAGACCATCGACGGCGCGTTCGGGAGCGTGGTCTTGTTCTTGTTCGGAACCGAACGTAACCGGTTGCTTCAGAAGGAGATTCGGGCCTGTCGCAATTGGTGGCTTGGCGGATTTCGAATAGATTTCGAATTCGACGACATGCGCGGCGAAATTGGCGCTGTTCTTGACGATGTTCAGGCGGGCGTAGCGCGCCGTGACGGGCTGGCGGAGCGGATGGAGGATGCCGCGATTGGTCGATGTAAGCGTGTTTTCGGTGGCGTCCACGACTTTCTGCCAGTTGGTGTTATCCATGGAGGTTTCAATGGTGTAGGCATAGTAGCGGCGGCCATTGTCCCAATGGAAAATCGGACGGAAGGTGTCGATGGAGACGGCTTCCTGCAGATCGACGGTGATGGAGCAGGGCCATGGATTGCCCCACCATGCGCTATCGACGTTGACGATGCCGTCCGTCGCAAGTTCCTTCGGATGGCCTTCTTCGCTCTCGCAGGAGATGGTGACAGGCTTGTTGAAGGCGACGTTGACGCCGTCGATATGGAACAACGCCAGTTGCGAGCCTGCGCGGAGGACGAGCGGCTGCACGTCGCACAGCGCGATGACTTTTTCCATCGCCTGACGGGCGGCGGCGGATGTCATACCGCGGTCGTTGGGATTCGGCGGGCAGACGATTTTGACGGCGGCTGCTGAAGCGGCATTCACAAGTGCCTTGTTTTCAAAGGCTGGCATGACGATTTGCGACAGCACTTCATCGCGTTTGACGTCTCCCGCGGCACCTAGAACAAGCGTGTTCTCTTCATCCGTGAGACAATAGCCTTGAACTTTTTTGAGATTGGCGATGACCGTTTCGACAGGCTGGTCTTTCTGCGCGGCATAGAGGCGGAGCAGGCCTTTCAGGGCGAGATTGTGGTGCAGTTCCGGCTGCTTTTTGGCGGCAAGTTCATTGAGCGGCTCAATGGCGGCGGCGTCACGCCAATCGGAAAGTGCGCGGACGGCACCGTCCTGAATATCTTGGTTCGGACTTTGCAGATCCGAAAGGACGGCGTTCATGGCCTCTTCGCCGCCGATGGACGCGAGCACTTGCTGGAGGGTGATGCGGTCTTTTCCGGTCATGTCGCCCAAGGCGCCGACAAGGCTTTTAACCGTTTCTGGATAAGTGCGGCCAAGATTGGAGAGGGCGTTCTGGAAGCTGCGGAGCTCCCCTGCGTCTTCCGTGTTTTTCAGGAATCCAAGCAGTTTATTGATATCTTCCGGTTTGGCAAGAACTTCCAACGCCTTGACGGCGGCTTTGCGCACGTCTGAATCCTTTTCTTCCAAGGCGGCGAAGATGGGAGCGGACTGCTCCGCCATGCGACGCGCCGCCAACAATTCAATCGTCATAATTTTGCGGGCTGGCGGAAGCGGCTTGCCCAGAATCTCGCCGAGAGCCTGTGCGTAATTGGTTGACGTGAACCATGATAGCGTCTCGCGGATGACGGGCAGGTCTTCCTCCTGCCCGTTGGCGAGAGCGGCGGCCAACGACTTCATGGCCATGACGGAGTTGTACCGTGTGACGGCGCGAATGGCGGCCTGGCGGACGACGGCTTCCTTCGATGTGAGGGATTTGTAAACGAATGATGACGCAGCGGCGTGGTTACGGCGGCCGAAGAAGGCGATGATGTCCGCGCAAACCTCCGGGGAGGCCTTGTCAGCAATCATTAGCAATGATTTGTCCGCGCCATTCTCCTGATATTCGTCCAAAAGATTGAGCGCGGCATTGCGGAGGATGCTGTCTTCTGATGCAACGGCGGCGGATATGATTGGAAGGGAAGCGTTAAGTCCTTGTGAATCAATAAGCGCGGCGAGACTGGTCGGCGACGGGGCGGCTTCATGGAGACGGCGGGCGATGCGTGCGGCGGCTGTCTTGTCATCAAGCCGACGGACGAGTTTGGCGATGGCGGCGAGGGCACCGTCTTGTTCCGTTCCTTTCGCTTTCGTGAATACGTCGAACAGCTTGTCGGCGACGGTCGCGTCACCCGTTTCCGCAAGAGCGTTCATGACGGCGACACGCTGATAGGGCGTCACGGCGTCGAGCAGTTTCAAGAGGACAGGCGTGGCGGCGGGCGTCTTGAGTTTCGCAAATGAGGAGACGTATTCGAAGGCGACGGCTGCGTCCACTTTCGTCGCGGCTTCGACGAGAGCCTTTTCGGCGGCTGTAGAACCGATGGAGGTCAGCGTCATGATGGCGTATGGGCGGACGATGGAATTGCCGAGCTGCGCAGCGATCATCGGAATCTGCGCGTCGTTGGCGCAGAGCCGCAATAGCTTGAGAACGGTGCATTTGGCGTTGTCGTCCTGTATTTTCTCCGCGAGGCCGTCCGCGAGAGCTTGCGCGATGACATCGCGATTCGTCGGCGCGTTGGCGACAAGCGCCGTGAGGGCGTAAGTCGCGCTCGTGTTTTCCGTCGAATTCGCGCTTTGGAGCAGTTCTAGCAGTTTTTCAACGGCGGCCGCGCCGCCTTTTTCAAGTTCCGCCGCGACGCGATGGCCTTCCGCCGGCGACGGTAGATTCAGCCCCTGTGCGAGATTTTTAACATTGTCTTCCTGAGCGAACAGGACGCTGGCGATGAGACTGGCTATTAAAAATAATTTTTTCATAATAGTTTTTCCTTCCGTTACCGTTCAGAGGTTGTCATTAAAGCGACCATGGGGCGCGCATGGGCTGGTTTGCGAGGCGGTTGGCCTCCGGATCGTTGATGAAACGCATGGTGACGGGATCGAAATGGAGCTTGCGGCCGAGCCTGATGGCGGCGTTCGCCAGATGAATGAGAATGTTGGAGCGGTTGCCGTTCACTTCGTTGAGCCCGAACTTCTTACGGGTTCGGACGGATATGTTGAAATCGCTGATCTGCGGCTCCAGTTTCGGCAGATATTTGACCTGTTCGGCGAGCGATGGCGGATCCGTGCGGAAGCCTCTGTAGAGCTTGCCTTCAGGGCCTTCGATGTAGGGCTTGTCTTTTGTTTCCTCTGGGCCCCATTCGCAGGATTCGAGAATCAGTTTGCAGCCGTCCGCGTATTTCATGACGACCTGTCCCCAACTGCCGACGGCGTCCGGATGCTGCGGCCACGGAGCGTTTGCCTCGACTTCCACAGGGCTTGTGTTGTCCTTTCCGAGCATGTATTGGACAGGATCGAGATAGTGTTGGCCAAAGTCCGCCAGACCACCGCCGTCATAGTCCCAATAGGCTCGGAATGAACCAGATGCGCGATGTGTTGTGTAAGGTTTCCATGGCGCTGGCCCAAGCCACATGTCGTAGTCAAGATCTTCTGGAACGGGTTCGGCGGGCTGCCCGATGCGACCGATATTGCCCGACATGTGCCATGGGAAGCCTGTGTGCGGGCTGACGCGGACGGTCAGCGGCCAGCCGAGAAGCCCCGAACGGACGAGCCGCGCGATTGGATCGACGGTCGTTCCGAATTGATAGAACTGCCCGTAGAGGCGGAACCATGTGTTGAGACGGAACATACGGCCATTGCGGCGCGCGGCATCGACAATGGCCTGGCCTTCACCGAGCGTGCGCGTCATCGGCTTTTCCGCCCAGACGTCACAGCCATGGTTGAGCGCATAGACATCTTGCAAGGCGTGCCAATGGGGCGGCGTCACGACATGGACGACGTCGATGTCTTCGCTGTCAATCATTTCACGGAAATCAAGATACGCCTTGCAGTCGTGACCTGCGTTTTTGGCACGCTGCGCGGCGGCTTCACGGCGTGATTTGCGGACATCGCAGACGGCGACCAATTTGGCCTGAGGATCATTGAGCACATATCCGACATGGCCGTTGCCCATGCTGCCGACGCCGATGATGGCGTGGTTGATTTTATCGTTGGCGCCCGGACGGCCATGCGCGGCGAGAACATGGTTCGGAATGATGGTGAAGCCTGCTCCGGCGGCAAGTCCCGTCTTGATGAGCTGTCGTCTGGAAATCTGCGTCGCAGAATCGGTGTGGATGCTGTTCGTCATGTGAAATCCGCTTGTTAAAGGTGGCTGACACTGTAAAATACCTTATACTATACAGCCGATTGCGGATTTTCTACCGATTCGACACAAAAAAATAGATGATTGCGCGATGCGCTTAAACGCGGTCGGGAGGGTCGCACTCCAGTGCGACCGCGGCGACATTCGTCGCCGCTTGTCAAAACGTGTTTAGATGACGCGTAACGATTGCGTCAATGGTTGTTTGCGCGTTGCGCAAACGGTCGCTCTGGAGAGCGCCCCTCCCGTATTTGCCTTATGCTTTTAGCTTATTTTGGCAATTGCGGCAGACGCCGTAGAAATTGACCTGCGGCAATTCGATTTGGAAGTCTTCCGATTGCGGAATGGCGGGGCAGGGGACGTCAAACAAATCAATGATGCAGTCGCACTGACGGCATTTGAAATGGGCATGGAAATCGGTATTGCCGTCGAAGCGGACTTCCGTGTCCTCTATTTTCACGGACTGGATGAGTTTCTTTGCAAGCAACAGCTTTAAGGTGTTGTAAACGGTTGTGCGGGAAAGGGTTGGATTTTCCGGTGAAAGGGCGTGGAAAATCGTGTCAACCGTCGGATGGATATGGTTGTTGCAAAGGAAATGGAAAACGGCGATACGCGGGCCTGAGGGGGAAATGCCTGCGTTTCTCAGCCGCGAGATCACCTCTTCTTTGGTGATTTCTGTCAACATTGGAATTATGAAATAGCGTCTGGAAAGGAAAACATGGGGATGACATGTTGCAACGTCATCCCCCGTGATTGCAAAGATTATTTGCCGAAGTAGCGCTTCAGGAGGCCGGCGAAGCCGCAGCCATGGCGGGCTTCGTCTTTCGCCATTTCATGGACGGTGTCATGGATGGCGTCGTAGCCGAGTTCTTTCGCGCGTTTGGCGAGTTCGAGCTTGCCTGCGCAAGCGCCGTTTTCGGCGTCGCGACGGAGCTGGAGGTTCTTTTCCGTGCTGGCGGTGAGGACTTCGCCGAGCAGTTCGGCAAACTTGGCGGCGTGTTCGGCCTCTTCGAAAGCGTAACGCTTGTAGGCGTCAGCGACTTCCGGATAGCCTTCGCGCTCGGCCTGACGGCTCATGGCGAGGTACATGCCGACTTCCGTGCATTCGCCGGTGAAATTGGCCTTGAGGCCTTCAATGACCTGCGCATCCGTGTCGGCCGGAATGCCGATGGTGTGCTCGCAAGCCCACTTCAGTTCTTTCGCTTCTTCAACTTTGAATTTCGCGCCGGGGCACTTGCACTGGGGGCAGAACGCCGGGGGCTCGTTACCTTCGTGGACATAACCGCAGATGGGGCAAACAAAACGCTTCATGGTACTTTCCTCTGTTGTTTAGTGTTTTTTTTGTGTTGTGATGTTTTCAAATTTGTAATGAAAACAATTTTAATATAGTTCAAGAAAATGAAAAATCAAATAAAATTGGAGAAAAAACTGGAAGTTCTGGAAGTTCTGGAAGTTCTGGAAGTTCTGATTAATCCAGAATATCCAGAATATCCAGAATACTCTTACCATAACAATTCATACTGCAATGTTCCAAGAAACTCATAGGCGGCCTGCCGCAGATATTCCAGATTCTGGACGATTGGGCGGCAGCTGGGCGGATAGTTGCGGTCGAAATCCATGGCGGCGGGGGCGGCGATGGCTTCGAGACCGCATTTATGCGCAAGTGTCATCAGACGAGGGACATGCGTCGGGCTGGAAACGAGAATGAGACGTTTATTGTATTTGGCGAATTCGTAGATTTCATCCTTCGAATTGATGCATGTATCCTGTATCATTTCAACGTTTTCCGGCGGAATGCCGAAAAGGCTGAAATAATACCGCGCATCCGCCAGGCGGGCTTCTTTGGGAAAATCCACCGCCGTATCCGCCGCCACGGGCAGCGAGACGGCAATGGTGTATTCGATGTCGAGCGTCTGGAGTTCATGCGCGACGCGCGCGGCTTCGAACATCCGCATGGACATGACGCTTTGGAAACGATGCGGCGCTGGCAGCGTCTTGTCGCCGATGTAACTGTTGCCGAAGACGGCGATGACGTAGGGGGCGCCAATGGACAGTTCGCGCGTCACGTGGAGCGGCTCGTATTTGTATTCGAGTTTCATCGTCGGATACCATCCGAACATGGAATACAAGAGAAACAGGAGCATCGACACGATGATGGCGACTTTTCCTATCTGTCTGGAATGAGGAAATTTGATCCATTTATTATGGACAAGGAACAGGCCGACTGCGAGCAGCATCAGTGTGAGCGGAACAGGAAAGAAGAGGGTGGCGAACAGTTTTTTCATGAATGGAGGTTGTGTTTGTGGCAGAAATAATCAAGGGAGAAAAGCGTCCAGAGGCGGCTCCAGAAGAGCTTCTTCTGTTCATGGAGCTTGGCGACGGTCGCCAGAGCGTCGGTTGAGAAAATCAATGAGTCGTTGCTATAGAGGAAATCTTTGATGGCTTTCTTGAAATAACGGCTGAAGAAGGATTCGAACGGGAGTTCGAAGCTTTGTTTCTTGCGGTTGACGCAGGCGGGCGGCATGCCGTCTTTCGCGGCTTGGACGAGAAGCGGTTTGGCGCAGTCGGAACTGAGCTTCCATTCGCCTGGTAACCGGAGCGTCTTTTCGATGATGATTCGGTCCAAAAACGGTCCGCGGACGGAGAGTGCATGGGCCATGCCCAGCTGATCCGTGTCGCGCAAGAGTGTGGAGATGAGATATGTATTGAGTTCAAGATAGGAGAAGCGGTTGATCTGGTCGTTGGGGAACGGCGTCTCCATGAGATTCGGAAACGCGACGGAACGCCAGCCGAAATCCAATTCTTCCAACGGTCGTCCAAGCAGTTCGGCGATGGTCAGAGGGGAGAACATCTGTCGTGAAAGGAAGTAAGGCTGTTAATGGATGCCGAACATCTGGAGGAACTTACGCCGTTT
>JAFZAB010000098.1 GCA_017548425.1 Victivallales bacterium | reverse complement strand
GGCGGAGCCCGCGCGTCTCCATGCATTTTTGCGCGGGGCGGAGCCCGCGCATCTTCATGCCGCGTGTAAAAAAGAAGGGCATCTTCCGATTGGAAGTGCCCTTCAATTTTTGTCTTTGTTTTATATTATTCGTTAATCCAGACAGTCATTTCGCCTGGAGCGCGGTTGGCCCAGAGATAATAGGGCACGGCTGTCAATGTGGTCGCCGTATATTTAGGCGGTTCCGTTGAGTAGAGTTTGTTCTCCCAGCCAGTTGTATCGCGGCGGATTGCGGGGGCAACGAGCATTGGAACGCCGCCGATTTCCTGCGGAGCATCCTTGAGGGAGAATTCAGCGATTGGGGGCAGGCGGAGAGCCGCGAGATCAGGGCCATTGTCGCATTCCTCAATGCAGTAGAGCACGGGGCCGCGTTGCAAGGCGACTTTCCCATCATCCTGTCGTACAGATGGATGCGCGTAAACACGTTCGACTGGCATGGGCAGGAAAATGTCGATTTTGTCATTGGATTTCCATGTCCGCTTGATGTAGGCATAGCCTTGCTTTTTAACAGCGTCGATATCGATAGGTTGGTCATTGACTTCGATTTGCGGATTGCGGCACCATTCGGGGAGGCGGATGGCGATGGTGAATTCTCCTTCGCGTTCCGCCGTCAACAGACAGGAAATATTTTCATCCCATGGATATTCTGTTTTGGTTTCGAGCGTGACTGTCTGGTCGGCCAATGTCGTGGTGGCTTTGGCTTCGGCGAACAGATGGAGCCAAAGCGTGTCGTCTGTTTGCGTATAGAGGTAGTCCGACAGTGAGGCCGTCAGTCTCGCGATATTGGGCGGACAGCATGCGCATCCGAACCAATCCTGCCGTCTTGGTGATTTTTGGCCGCTGTATTTATGGTAGAGTGGATGGGAGGCGAGAATGTTGTCGTAGAAGAACTGCTTGCCGTCCAATGAAATACCGCTGATGATTCCGTTGTAAAGGCAACGTTCGAGGACATCCGCATAACGAGAGTCCGCTTCGAGCCGCATCATATTGTGAGCGAAAAATGCGAGCGCTATGGCGGCGCATGTTTCGGCGTAGGCTTCTTCGTTTGGCAAATCATAGTCGAAGGAGAAGCGTTCGCCGAAACGCGATGAACCGATACCGCCATGGATGTACATGCGTTTAGTGGTAACGTTGTCCCACAATGTTTTGCATGCATCGATAAGCGATTGGTCGCCCGTTTCTCTGGCAACGCTTGCCATGCCTGCGTACAAATAGCATGCGCGAACGGAATGTCCTTCCGCGGTTTTCTGTTCACGGACAGGTAGATGCGACTGGTTGTAAGCGTATGGCAGAATGTCTGGACCACCCAGTCTGTACGGTGCCGTGTCGCCGCGTTGTTCACGTTCGATATCGTAGTAGTGCGGTTGTTTGCCACGTTCGTTGATGAAATATTCCGCGAGATTCAGATATTTCTTGTTTCCAGTCGCTTCCGCAAGTTTGACGAGAGCGAGTTCGATTTCCTCATGGCCCGGATAGCCATGTTTTTGGTCGGGGCCAGGGCCGAAAACCGTGGCGATATAGTCGGCGTAACGGCACAGGATGTCCATCATTTTCCGCTTGCCAGTTCCTTGATAATAGGCGACGGCGGCCTCAATCAGATGACCTGCGCAATAGAGTTCATGCCAGTCGCGAAGATTGGTCCAACGCTTTTCCGGTTCGACGGCGATGAAATGCGTGTTCAGGTAGCCGTCTGGCTGTTGCGCCTTTTCCATCCAGTCGATCAGTTCGTCCATGAGGGCTTCCATTTTCGGATCCGGAAATTGCGCAAGGGAATATCCGACGGCTTCGATGAGTTTGGCGACATCGGAATCCCAGAAGATATGCGGGGGATTCGGCATGCCGGGCTTCCATTCGAGCTTCCATGCATCGATTCTGCCTGTATCTTTGCATTGGCGATATTCGATGGGCAGCGTGTTTTCGCGATTGACAGTCTGGCGTTTCTGCCAGAATCCGCCAGTGATGGCGACGTTTTTAAAAGGAAGGAGCTTCATAATTTTTCCAAAAGATTTGATTATGCTTTATTCTTTGATTTCAAATGGTTTCAGAATGGCCTGCATTTCGGGAGAGGCGAGTTTTTTCGTCTGCTCCGTGATTTTTGCACGATTTTTCAAAAGGGCCTGCACGGCTGGAAGGTTATTGTTTTTAACGGCGACATCCAAGGCCGTCAAGCCATCATTATTTGTTGCGTTGACAGGAATTGTATCGAGATATTTTAAGAAAAACGGCATGAAATCGACTTTCTTGTTGGCGGCCGCAAGGTGGAGGGCGGTATCGCCGTTTTTGTTTGGATCGCCAAGCGATGTCAGGATACCGGTGTTTGTTGTGGATTTGATGATGAAATCCACGATGTCAGAGTTGTTGGCCTTCGGGATGGAGATGTTCAGAATGTTTTCTTTATCTTTGTTATTGGAATAGATATCGAACTCTTCTTTCGCAAGGTAACGCAGACAGGCGAGACTGCCTGCTCTGGCGGCGAGAATGGCGGCGGAATCGCCATTTTCATCTTGAATGTCCGCATCTGGTTCAAGGCGTATGTTCGTTTCCAGAAGTTTCGCGGCGTTGCCTGCGCGGGCTGCGTCGAGAAAATCCTTGTATTCAACATGCGGCGGAAGGTCGGCCAGCATGGTCGAAGCGGTTTTTATGATGCCGTCTTGGGCTTTCCGAAGAGCCGCCTGCTTGGCGGCTTCGTCAGAGGAAGGCACATTTGCTTCTGACGTATTATCAGATGGTTGCGATTCAATTGGCGCATCGGAAAGACCGACTTTCCGTTTTATGGCAGATTGATAGTTGACAAATAGCAACGCCAAAATGATGAGCACGATAGCGCCGATGACTGGCGGGAGGAATTTTTTCAGGAGCGGGAGTACGACTTTTTTGTCAAGCCACGGTTGTTCCAGTAGATGCTGTTTGACTAAAAGCGAACGGAGAGCGTCCATCGTCTTGGGGGAACGGACGCGTTCGCATTCGACGGCGGCTTTGAGTATGAGAATAAGGTCTTCATAAGACTGTGGCCGTTTAGAGGGATCTTTGTCCATCATCCATTCGACAATGGTTACGAATTCGGGCTTTATGTTTCGCACTTGCTCAGCAAGAGGCGGAGGCGGATTGTTGAGGATATCGGCGGCGACGGATTCGGGGGAGAGGCCGTCGAAAGGCTTACGTCCGCACAGAGCGTGATAAAGAGTGGCACCGAGCGAATAGATGTCCGAACGGAAATCAGCCGCCATTGGATTTTGCAGTTGTTCGGGAGCCGCATATGATGGTGGCGCGGCGGGAAAACCCTCTGCTTCAAGTACATCGGCATTCTGGCAGAGCATCTTGGCGATACAGATATCCGCGAGTTTGATGGAGCCGTTGCTGGCCATCATGATGTTTTCTGGCTTGATGCCATGATGGATGATGTTTTGCTTGAACAGAGTTTGCAACGCTTCCGCAATGGCCAACGCCATCTGGAAAGATTCGCGCGGCGTCAACGGATGCGTCTGCATGAGTTTGGCAAGAGAGCAGCCTTCGACATATTCCATGATGATGTAGGCGACTTGCTTCCCTTCATCCATAAACGTGTCTTTTATCTCGATGATGTTCGGATGACGGAGGTTAGATGTGAATTTAATGTCTTGCAGACATTGTTTTGCGAGTTCGGGTTGCTTCTCCACAAAGGTCGTTTTCAGCACTTTGATGGCGAAAACGGCATTCATGACCGGTTGCTTGACGAGATACACTTCACTGATGCGGCCTGTTCCGAGGCAACGGACGACTTCGAATTGACCGATGCTGTCGCCTGCGGCGAAACTTGGCTTGTTGGAGTCTAGGCTTGCCTTGTCGATTTTCTTGAAGATTGCCATAGTTGTGGGAGTGTTGTATATGGTTGATGTTAAATTGCTTTTGGTGCGAAAGGAAGGGTTCCGAGATTATGGTCGAGCCTGGCGTTTGCAGGCATGTCGAGTGAATCAACGCGACCATGCTTCAGATAATGGAAGGCGAGGCCGCCGACCATGGCGGCATTGTCTGTGCAGAATTTGGGAGGAGCAAGCAAAACCGTCCGCCAAGCCTTTGTAGCGTCGTTGGAGAGCTTTGCACGAAGATAGGAATTACAAGCGACACCGCCGCAGAGGCAGATATTCGGTGTGGAATATTCGCGTGCGGCGGCGAGTGTTTTCGCGACGAGTACGTCCATGACGGCGGCTTGATAGGAGGCCAGTAGGTCGGGCAGATCACCGTCGGCGATAGTTCCCGCTTTGTGAACAGTGTTCAGCAAGGAGGTTTTGACGCCTGAGAACGAAAAATCGTATTTATGTTCTGGCGCGACAGGCTTGCCGGCGGCACCAGTCAAACTTCTGGGGAAGTTGTACTTAGCGATATCACCAGTCTTTGCTAGTTTGTCGATGAGCGGACCGCCTGGGTAGCCAAGATTGAGAATCTTGGCTGCTTTGTCCAGAGCTTCGCCTGCTGCATCGTCAAGCGTTGAACCGAGAATTTTGGCTTTGCCGTCTTCTGGAATCAGAACGATGGCGGTGTGGCCGCCGGAGACGACCAAGGCCAGAATCGGAAAGTTTTTGCTGTCGGCAAGCACTTCCGGATGTTCGATGAACGCGCCATAAATATGGGCGAGAAAATGGTTTATGCCGATAATTGGCTTACCGATCGAGGCCGCAAGACCTTTTGCATAGGCGTTGCCGACGAGCAACGCGGGGATCAGGCCTGGATTGCTTGTCACGGCGATGGCATCCAATTCGTCAAATTTGACATTCGCCTCGTGCATAGCGGAATTGACGACTGGATCAATATTCTTAAGATGTTCGCGCGCAGCTAATTCGGGGATGACACCGCCATATCCAGCATGCAACGCGATTTGGGAGGATATGACGGATGACAAGACCGTATGGCCGTCTTTTACGATGGATGCTGCGGTTTCATCGCAGCTGCTTTCAATACCAAGAATGATCATATTTGATGATGCCTTATAATGAATTTTTGATGAGTTGCGCCAATTCGATTTGGTTTGTAGGAACTTGGAAATCAGCGAGTTTCTGCGTTGTGGCGAATGCTACAGGCAGATCGCAACGACCATGAGTTCCTTTGACTTTCGAGCAGTCGGTTGATGTGGAGACGAACGGTGGGAAGCCCCAGAAGAGTTCGCATGGATCGAAACCGATCTTATTGTGGATGTCGATATGCGTCGCATAGTCGGGGGCCTCTTTGGGAGAGTCCCACCATTGGTAAGCGAACCATGCATTCGGTTTGGCGGTCATGATGAGATCGCCCGCTTCAGGACAGACGAGATTCGCTTCCTGTTGTGTTTGAACGACATCGACACCATCCAATTGCGAGAGGAGCTTTTTGACGGCGTCCAAATCATTTTTGTTTTGAACATAGACATGTGCGACTTGGTGGTCGCACATGGCGAATGCGCGGCTGTCGTAGAGATTAGGGTATGTAAGTCCGCCGGAAACCGTTCGCGTGGAGAAGAATCCGGCCTTTTTGAGTTCGCGATTTGGATAGACGACTGTCGTGGCGGAGGTGATGGCGTAGTCCCCCCAGACGATGACGTCGTAGTCTGGCCTGACGGCTTTTAGAATCTTTTGCAGACAATCTGCGAGAACATCGACTTCTGGTGCGATATGCGCGTCATCGTCTGGTCCATATTTTTGCAGGCAGTAGTCAAGATGCGGCAGATAGGTGAACAAAAGGTCTGGATATTCAGAACGCGCGATATCAATGGTCGCTTCAGTGATCCATTCCGTTGATTTGCGGTTGGCGAGCGGCCCCCAGTAAGAAGAGAGTGTGAATGATCTGCCAATATGCTCAATTAGCTTTTGTTCAAGGTTTTCGGGCTTCGTTTGGCATCCCATGATCATGCCGCCGTGATGTTTATGGATTGGGGCGGGGGAGACGACGAAATCGACCTTTTCGCCAAGATTCTGCTGATGGAAAATCATGGCGGTCTTGCCGATGTTACGGTCTTCCCAAATACGTTTGCCGTTGACGAGCTTGGCGGATTGGTTCCAGAAGGATGTGCGACAAGCCTTCCGATCATAGAGGCCGTTGCATATGACGCCGTGTTCGGCAGGCGGAAGTGCCGTCCGGATCGTGCCTTGCGCCGTGCAGGTAACGGCGGGGAAGACAGGCGTCAGCTGTTGGAAGCGAAGATTTGTCTTCGCTTCCAACGCGGGATACTTTCGTGTTATGTCGTATCCCAATGCGGCGCATTGTATGACAAGAAGTTTCATAATTCAATGCTTAATGCTTAATGCTTAATGCTTAATGATATTTTCTTCCTTGATTTTATTAACGCAGAGTCGCAGAGTTTTTTAACTTTGGGCGATGGCTTTGGACAACGCTTTCGCGCAGAACCAGCCTGCGAGCAGCAAAGCGGCGACAACGTAGGCGGCTGTCGTCGTTGAGAACAGGACCCATGTGACTTGCCAGAAGACCAAAGGACGGAGCAAGGCCCCGATGGCCTTCTGCATGTCTTTCGGGGGGACTGTTTTATGATATAGCTTGCCGGCCGTTTGTTCCAAAAGGAACACGGTCAGAACGAGAAAAACGGCAGGAATGGCGAGAGCCGCCGTCTTTTGTGGCAACGGCAGGATGGTTCCGAACCACGCCATCGCGGTGGCGATGGCAGGTATTTGGACAACGAATCCGACGTTTTGTTCTTCGTTCTCTTTATCGGCGAGCCATGTCACGGCGGCGATGTAGGCGATGACGGCGACGAGAGGCACGAAAGCCGGCCAGTTTTTTTCAGAAGGCATGACATAGCCTGTTGCGGCGACGCCAAGAAGGAAGTTCAGCCCGCGGCAAAGCCCCATGGCGAGACTGCCGACGAGGCGGAAGCGTTTCAGCCAGTAATCGTAAAGAACGATGACCAGAATCAGGCCAAGATGGACGAATATAGCACAAATAGGAATACGAGATACGCAGATGCTCGCCGGAATCCACATAAAGAGACCGATTGCATTGGCTTTGTTGCGGCTGATTTTTCCGCTGGGAAGCGGTCGTTCGGGGCGGATCCGGCAATCTTCCTCGTAGTCTGCCACGTCGTTCATCACGATGCCGAAGGCATATGTGAAAACGGATGTGGCGGCCAACAGTGCGATTATTCGCGTAGAGACGGAGGAATTGCCTCTAAATGCCGTCGCGAGGAAATATCCCGCCAGCGAATCGCCGGGGGCCGTGAACAGGTTGGGCAACCGCAGCAGCCTCAACCATGGCATGATATTGTTTTCCTTTTGATCGGACATGTCAGAGGATTTCAAATTCCCAAGTGCCGTCTTTCTTGACGATTATGTTGGCGATTCTCACGCGGCGCATTCTGCCGCGTTTCGGAATCAGGCGTTCGTTTTCATGTGTGACGCGTTCGGGCCGCCAGAGGCCGACCCATACTTGATACTTCTTGTCTGGGGCAAGATTGTCTGGAAGGGTGAATTCAAACGTGGATTTGTATGTTCCGGGCGTATGGAAATCACCGCTGTCTTCGCCGCCCATGGCTTTGAGGAGCTGTCCTTCGGGGCTGTCCAGATGGAAGAATGATTTGATACGATCTTCCTGCGGGAAATTGGTTTCCCATGTGATTTCAAAACTGAGCTTGCGCTCCGCAATCGACCCTTTGTTTGCGCTGAGGAAGGCGGAGTAGTCTGCCTTCAGGGCGGTGGAGCCGATTTTGTAACGTCTTGAACCGTCGTTGCCATCGATGGGCAGTTCGAGAATCGGCTTGCCGAAGGCGTCGCCGACGGAGAGGAACACGTCGAAATCATCGCTGAGGACGTTCGGCGGGAAGGCGCATGTGATTTCCGTGGAGACGGCTGGCGCTTTCTGCTTCAGAGCAACGGGCAGGTTGCGGAGGTTGAATTGGTCGTTGACGAAAACGGCGGCGATGCCGCCTTGTTTGTTTTTTAGCGTGATAGCAGGATAATAATCTGCATAGGCTGGGGCAACGCCACGGTTCTGCCATGTGGATTTGAAGACGAACGGTTCGTTGTATCCAAGATTCGTGGAGAAGGAGACGGATTGCGGGAGGAAACGGAAACCAATGATGCGGTTGATGTCGCGGACAAGTTCGCGGTTGGCTTGCAGGAATTCATGCGGCCACCAGTGGATGGAAGCGTAGGTCGCATGATAGTCCTCAATGGATTGAAGGAAGCCATATCCATCGTCCCAGCAGCCTCTTGCGGCGGAACCGCCGTAGTGTTCACTTTCAATGTAGATCGGTGCATTCCGCCAAAGTTGCTGTGCTGCTTTGGCGTGGAAATAGGCGCGGGGCGGATAATCGACGAGAATGCTGTCGTCACGGAAACCAAACTTGTATTCCGCCATTTTCGCCATCAGTAGGTCGTCTTCTTTTTCAAGATTGGCGCCGATGATGAACTTCTTTCCGCTTTCATCCATGATATCGACGAATGCGCTGAATTCGCGTTTGAATTCCTGCGGCCGCCAGTAGGAGGCGGTGATTTTGGCGGAATTCGGACGGTTTTCTGCGTCGTAATCGAATTTGACGAAACGCGCGGCGAATTCCGCTCCTTCGGGGAAGGCGTCATTCGCAGGGAGGTCTGCCGCCAACGGAGCAACTGTTGCATTGCCGTCTTCGGCGATCGTAAGCATCGCCAATGGAACACGTTGCTGTGGAGCAGGAGCGGTTTTCCAACCATCGGAACGACGATGCGGGTTATAGGCGACAAGCCCACCCGTGATCATGAATTTTTGACCGCGCCACTGATGCGGGAAGACGATGTCGAACGTGAAATCCGTCCAGCCGTTTGCTTTCCACTCCGGTTTGATGAAGCCTGGACGGGAGAGAAAATCGTCCTGCGAAAGAACCTGCGTCTTCTTGAAGTGTTTGTGATGGAGCTCCAAATGTTTGAGAATCACATCATCGGGATAGGCGCGGCGGGTGGAAGCCCACGTATGTCCTTCGCCCCACGTGCCATACGAACCGATGTCGAAGAGTTCGACGTCTGGATGACCGTCATAACGTTCCGCAAGTTTGGCGAGCAGATGGTCGAGTTTTTCAAGAAAGATCGGATCGTTGAAGTCTGGTTCCCAATGACTTCCGTTTAGCTGTTCACCTTTGCCTGGAGTATAGCGGTAGCCTTTCGCTCCTGCTTCTTCGACCCATTTCGGCGTGGCGTAGGGGAACGGCGTGTCGGAGCAGGTGATGCGGAAGGAAGTCTTGTAGCCGCGTTCGCGATAGCGTTGCATGGGCGTGTCCAAAACAGACCATTCGAAATGGCCTTCCTGCGGTTCGATGAGCGACCATGCCAGACGCAGATAGACTTGCGAGACGCCTTTCCAGTCGGTTAGCAGGTCTTCAGGAGCGAGGCGGGAGCCATAGGCGTTGATGTTGTTGTCGTAGAAATGGAGGACGAAGCCCATGCCGGGATTCGTGAGTTCTTCTCCATTGTCTTGGAATGTAACGGTTTGCAAGTCAGACGCAATCAGTGCGGCGGACATGCAGAGGGTGGTGATGAGAGTGTTTTTCATGATTTTCGATGATTGGGATATGGATATGCGTAGCATTTATTATATAAAGTAAAAAGGGCATTAGAGAAAATTTGCCGTGCAATGGATAAAAATCAAGTTTCTTTATAAATAATGGAATGAAAAACTAGATAGCGGAGGTATATTAATTAATTTGACTTGCGGTAGCAAGGGAAGCGTGCGACGCACGCGTCGGCAATCAAAGGACAGGATGCACCATGTTGCGTAAAATCAGCTATTACGGTTTGTTGATTGGAACAGTCGTGTTTTTCGCACTGTTTTTCTTCTATCCTGTATTCCAAGTACTTAAAGGCGGTTTGCGGGACAGCGAAGGGAAGCTGACGTTCTTCTATCTGGCCGAAGTCTTTCGCAATCCGATTTATCTGGAAGGGCTTTTAAATTCCGTAAAGATCGCGATTTGCTCGACATTGGTGGCGGTGCTGATTTCGCTGCCGTTGGCATGGCTGTCGGATCGTTTCGAATTTGCGGGAAAGAAATATCTGACGGGTGCGTTGCTACTGCCGATGATTTTGGCACCATTCGTCGGAGCGTTGGGCATGCAGTGCATCTTCGGCCGTTATGGCGCGTTCAACACGTTGTTGGAGCATTTTGGACTGTTTGGGCCGGGCGAAGGGCCGGATTGGTTCGCGGGCGGCTTCTGGGGCGTTGTTATCATGGAGGCGCTTCATCTGTTCCCGATTCTGTATCTCAATATTGTTGCGGCATTTGCGAATGTCGATCCAATGCTTCTGGAGGCTTCGGCGGATTTGGGTTGCACAGGTTTTAGACGTTTCCGCAAAGTGATGTTGCCGTTAATCATGCCAGGCGTGTTCGCGGGTGGTTCGCTGGTGTTTATTTGGGCGTTCACGGAATTGGGCACGCCGTTGATGTTCAATTTCGACCGTAGCACGGCGGTGCAGATTTATTCGGGCATCAACGAAATCGGCAGCAATCCAATGCCGTATGCGTTGGTTTTGGTGATGATGGTGCTGTCGGCGTTGATGTATATCATTGCGAAAGTGTGCTTTGGGCGCAACAGCTATGCGATGATGTCTAAAGCGGGACGTGCGACATCAACAGTTCGTCTGACTGGCGTGAAGGCGTTGCCTGTGATTCTCGCCTTCGGGGCAATTGGTTTGTTTAGTCTGCTGCCGCATTTGGGCGTGCTTGGGCTGGCGGTCTGCAACACATGGTATCGCTCCGTTTTGCCGTCGGGACTGACAACGGCGCATTTCGAGGCGGCGTTGGGCCATAGCCTGACCGTCCCAAGTATCGTAAACAGCTTACGTTATGCAGTTTTTGCCGTCATCGTGGCGTTGTTGCTCGGCATCTTTTCAGCGGTGGTCATCGTCCGTGGAAAAGGAAAATTCCGTTGGTTGTTGGATACGCTGATCATGTTGCCGTTGGCGGTGCCCGGACTGGTTTTGGCCTTCGGTTACGTTGCGATGTCGCAGAAAGGCTGCCTGTTCCATTGTTTCGATCCTGTTGAGAATCCGACGGTTCTGCTGGTTTTGGCATATGCCGTCCGCCGTCTCCCATACGTCGTTCGTGCGGCGGTGGCGGGATTGCAGCAGACGTCTGTTAGTTACGAAGAAGCGGCGGCGAGCCTTGGCGCGACGCCGTTGGTCAGTTTCCGCCGCATCACCGTGCCGTTGATTACGGCGAATCTGATTGCGGGCGGCATTTTGGCGTTCAGTTTCTCCATGCTGGAAGTTTCCGATTCTCTGATACTTGCGCAGAAAGCAGCGTATTTTCCGATCACGAAAGCCATCTACGAACTATCGTCGCTGTTGGGGCAGGGGAGCGCCTTGGCGTCCGCCCTCGGACTGTGGACGATGGTCTTTTTGGGTATGTCCATGCTGACGGCATCCTGCCTGTTGGGCAAGAAACTTGGCGCGATGTTCCGTGTCTAATGGAAGAGGAGGTGCCATCGGCGTCCCGCCGTTGGCAAAATGGAGGTGTCATCGGCGTCCCGCCGTTGGCAATATACTGGAGTTTTATGAAAAATGATGATGGCCGACGAAACAATTTGTGCGATCAGCACGGCGCTGGGCGGTGCGGTGAGCATCGTCCGTGTGTCGGGGCCTGACGCGGAGAAAAATTGCGGGCGGCTGTGGCATGGGCGGTCGTCTCTTGGCGAGACTCGCGCTCGTGAACTGGCGCTTGGACGGTTGTCATCGGTTGATGGCGAACTGATTGATCCGCAATGCCTTGCGGTTCGGATGCCCGGACCGCACAGCTACACGGGAGAAAATGTCGTGGAACTGCAATGCCACGGTGGCGCGTTGTGCGCACGACTGGCATTGGATGCACTGCTGAAGACGGGATGCCGTTTGGCGGAGCCTGGCGAATTCACGAAACGCGCGTTTCTGAACGGGCGGATGGATTTGACTCAGGCTGAGGCGGTTGTGGATTTGATTGGAGCGGGAAGTGAAGCGGCTCTGCGGTTGGCGGGACGCCATCTGGAGGGACGGCTTGGAGAAAGGATTCGCTCTTTGCATGGAACGGTGTCCGATGTGTTGGCGGAAGTCACGTCACGGTTGGACTTTCCAGAAGAAGAACTGGATTGGCGCGAACCGAAAGACATGATAGACGGTTTGTCGGCGGTTCGTACGGAACTGGCGGAACTGTTGCGCACACGACGCGAAGGCGAAGTGTTGCGCGGCGGATTGAGTCTGGTCATCATCGGGCCGCCGAACGCGGGAAAATCGAGTCTGTTGAACCACCTGTTGGGCCGCAATCGCGCGATTGTCACGGATATCCCTGGCACGACGCGAGATACGATTGAGGCTCCGTTGGTGATTCGCGGGATTCCGTTGCGTCTCATGGACACGGCTGGCATTCGCGACGGCGGCGATGTCGTCGAACAGGCGGGCATGACGCGGGCCCATGAATGCGCGGAGGCGGCAGATCTGGTGATTTGGCTAGTCGATGCGACGCGGCCATTGTCGGAACAGCCTGTTCCCGCATGGGATTTTAGGGGGAGTGTTCTGCGGGTTGTGAACAAGACGGATTTGGCGGAAGTAGCCTCGCCAGAGGCGATTCCGATCAGTGTCAAGACAGGAGACGGCATGGAGGGGCTGTACGACGCAATCGAGAAGGCCGTTTGGGCGGATCGTGGTGAAAAACACGACGATGTGGCGGTGGCCGCGCGCCATGCGGCGTTGTTGGAGGAAGCGGGCGACGCTGTGCGGCGGGCTGTTGAGAGAATAGGGGAGGAGTCGTGGGAACTGGCGGCCGTGGATTTGCGAACTGCGGTCGCGGCGTTGGGAAGAATTACGGGACAGAGCGTCGAACCGGACGTTCTTGGTGCGATTTTTTCAAAGTTCTGCATCGGAAAATAGAAAAATGGCATGGAGTCCTTATAGTAGTAAGTAAAGAATTATCTAAATAAAAACAAGTTGAAACCAACCCGAAGCAACAAACAAGAGGAACCAAACATGAAAAAACTGACCGCTCTGCTGATGGCGCTGTTCGCGATTTGTGCATTTGCGCAGGAGAAACAAGACGCCGAGAAAAAGATTGAAATTCCTGCGGACAAGGAAATTCTGAAGATTAAACTGCCGCGCCCGCTGTTCTCCGGAACGCCGCGCGAACTGCGCACGCCGAACTTGGAGCCGACGCGCAAGGCCGGCGAAAAGCGCCCCCCGATCATCGTCCCGAAAGGCTTGACGAACATCGCGTTCAAGAAGGAAGTGACGAGCAGCGACAGCGAACCGGTTGTCGGTGAATTGGAATGCATTACGGACGGTAACAAAGACGGCGTTGAAGGCAGCTACGTCGAATTGAGCCCCGGCAAGCAGTGGGTGCAGATCGATCTTGGCAAGAAGAGCAAAATCTACGCTGTCTGCCTGTGGCACTTCCATTCTCAAGCCCGCGTCTATCGCGACATCGTGATTCAGACGGCTGACGATCCGGATTTCATCATGAACGTGAAGACGATCTTCAACAACGACCATGACAATTCGTCTGGCTTGGGCGTCGGCAAAGACCGCGATTACATTGAGACGTTTGAAGGCCGCCCGATTCCCGTCAACGGCGTCGAAGGCCAGTACATCCGCTTCTACAGTAACGGCAACACATCCGACGACATGAACCACTACATCGAAATCGAAGTGTTTGGTAAGTAATGCTTAATGCTTAATGCTTAATGCAAATACAATGATGATGCGGAGTTAATTTAAAATTTTAAATAACAATCAAGAGGTATAGGATGACGAAAGAAGAACTGAGACAGAAGGCGTTGGATTTCCACAAGATGAACGGCAAGCCCGGCAAGGTGTCCGTCATTCCGACGAAGCCCTGCAACACGGGCGATGAGCTGTCGTTGGCCTACACACCCGGTGTCGCGCAGCCGTGTCTGGAAATCAAAGACAAGCCCGAAACGGTTTGGGAATACACGAGCCGCGGCAACATGGTCGCCGTCGTCAGCGATGGTACCGCCGTTCTCGGCCTTGGCAACATCGGTCCAGAGGCCGGTCTGCCTGTGATGGAAGGCAAGGCCGTGCTGTTCAAGCACTTCGCTGATATCGACGCTGTTCCAATCTGCTTGGGCAAGGTGTTCAATGAAAAGGGGCGCACGGATGCCGCAAAAGTCATCGCCGCGACGGAATGCCTCGAACCGACGTTCGGTGGTATCAATCTTGAAGACATCGCCGCTCCTGCTTGCTTCGAAGTCGAAACGACGTTGAAGAAGCGCATGGGCATCCCTGTCTTCCATGATGACCAGCATGGTACGGCGATCATCTCCATGGCCGCTATCATGAACGCCCTCAAGCTGTTGGGCAAGAAGATCGAAGACTGCCGCTTCGTCGTGAACGGCGCTGGCGCGGCTGGTATCAGCTGCAGCCGTTTCTACATCACGGCTGGCGCCCGCAGGGAAAACTTCATCATGTGCGACAGCAAAGGCGTCATCTACAAGGGCCGCACGGATTTGAATCCGCAGAAAGAAGAGTTCGCCGTTGACACGCCGTGCCGCACGTTGGCCGAAGCGATGGTCGGGGCCGATATCTTCCTGGGCTTCTCAGCGCCGAACTGCGTGACGGGTGATATGGTCAAAACGATGGCCAAGGATCCGATTATCTTCGCGATGGCCAATCCTGTTCCGGAAATCTTCCCTGACGTCGCAATCGCCGCTGGCGCCGCAATCGTCGGCACGGGCCGTAGCGACTATGCGAACCAGATCAACAACGTTCTGGGCTTCCCGGGCATCTTCCGTGGCGCGTTGGACACGCGTTCGAAAGACATCAACGAAGAGATGAAACTGGCCGCCTCTCTGGCTTTGGCCGAATTGGCGGAATGGGACATTCCCGCCGACATCAAGAAAGAATTGGCCGCCGCCTATCCGGAAGACGCCGCGAAAGGCATGTTCGATTTCGGCGTCGGCATCAACCGCGAGATGGTCATTCCGAAACCGTTCGATCCGCGCGTCGTCCCGCACGTCGCCCGCCGCGTGGCGGAAGCCGCCATCAAGAGCGGTGTCGCACAGTTGGAAATCAAAGACTTTGACGCGTATGAAGCGTCTGTTGCCGCCCGTATCAAAAAAGCCAACGCCTAAAGGCAAGCTGAAAGCTTAAAGCTAAAAGCTTAAAGCAATGCAGTAACGTCTTTGGCGAGCTCAAAGCAAATGCAGCCGTACATGACTTTGGTGTGTGCGGCTGCTTTGAAAGTTTTTTTCATCGTTTTACAATAGCAACAATTAGGAAGACATCATGGAAGACAAAATCTACTATCTTGATTTCAAGACACTTGAAAACTTCATGCGTGATTCGTTGGTCGGCGCGGGTGTTCCGCTCGAAGACGCGAAAATCTGCGCGGACGTTCTGATCACCGCTGATAAGCGCGGTATCGATTCCCACGGTATCGGCCGTCTGAAACCGATCTACATCGACCGCATCCGCGACGGCATCCTGAACCCGAAGACCACTGTCGAATTCGTCAAGAAGACGCCGACAACTGCCGTTATCGACGCTCATGACGGCATGGGTATGGTCGCTTCCAAGCAGGCCATGCAGTACGCCATCGACCACGCCCGCGAATACGGCATGGGTATGACGGTCGTCCGCAACTCTTCCCACTACGGCATCGCCGGCTACTATGCCTTGATGGCCATCCAGAACGGCATGATCGGTATCACGGGCACGAACGCTCGTCCGTCCATCGCCCCGACGTTTGGCGTTGAAAACATGCTCGGAACGAACCCGCTGACCTTCGGCATGCCGACGGATGAGCCGTTCCCGTTCTTCCTCGACTGCGCGACGTCCGTTTCGCAGCGCGGCAAGATTGAAGTCTATGGCCGTGCGGGCAAACAACTTCCGCCTGGCTGGGTCATCGACGAACAGGGCAACACCCGTACGGATACCGATCAGATTCTGATCGACTTGGTGAAGGGCAAAGCCGCCCTGACGCCGCTGGGCGGTCTGGGCGAAGAGACGGCCGGTTACAAAGGCTATGGCTATGCGACGGTCGTGGAAATCCTGAGCGCAGCATTGCAGCAGGGCTGCTTCTTGAAGCAGTTGCTCGGCTTCAGCCCCGAAGGCAAGAAGCAGCCGTATCATCTCGGCCATTTCTTCATCGCCATCAACATCGACGCCTTCTGCGGCCTCGAAAACTTCAAGCATACGGCTGGCGAGATTCTCCGTGCCCTGCGCAATTCCAGAAAGGCCCCCGGCAAGGAGCGCATCTACACGGCTGGCGAAAAGGAATACGAAATCATGCTCAAGCGTGAGAAGACCGGTGTTCCGATCAACGCCGCCTTGCAGAAGAACATGATCGATCTGAAGCGTGACTACAACCTGACGCAGTATCACTTCGATTTCGAATAAGCCTTTCGACTTGAATTAAAAACGACACGGCCCCGCGCAGTCTGAAAAGGATTGCGCGGGGCCGTGGTGTTTTTGTGGAAACAATAACAGAGACGAAAGGGACAGAAGGGACGTTTTTATAGCTGGTGATCTTTTCAAACAGTTTTCGGCTCAAGATTTCCGTTGTCAGAGAGCAG
>JAFZAB010000097.1 GCA_017548425.1 Victivallales bacterium | reverse complement strand
GACTTCGCCGCTGTCCATGGCCGTCTGCGTCCGGAAGAGCAGCGTCATTTCGCCTTCGAACCGTCCATGCAGAATCTTGATGACGAACGCGCCCAAACCGCCCATGACGAACGCGATGAAAATCGCTTCCGGAGCTTGCGCGACACGGAACGCGGGATGGATGTTGCGGAACACGACGAACGTGAACGCGAAGAAGATGCAGAACGCCACCATCTCCTGCTCGATCTTCTTGAATTTGAACATCAATTTCTCCGCGAAGAAGCAGAACGGCAACATCAACGCCAGATAGAAGACGACGGCTTTCAGCATGTCGTTCGTGATTGCGGCCATGCGTTTGTACGCCTTGCCATGCGCGCCGACAGCCTCATGCAGATTCTTCAGATAGCCGAGCCAATCCTTCTTTTCGCGCGCTTCTTTCATTAGTTTGATTGATTCGTCGCCGCGTTCCATGAAGATCTTCGCCAACGCGTCCGATGTTCCGGCCAGACGGTGGTCGCGGACATGGTTCAAGATGGACATGTCACCCGTCGCCGTCGCAAAAAAGTCATTGCCAATACCTTGTGAAATCTTGAAACCATCGCCTTCAGGATTGTCGTCGTTGGAATTCAACGCAAGAATACGTTCGCTTGTCATGACTTTGACGGCTTCGCTCTTTTCCAAAAACGCGGAAACAGGGCCGGGAAACGCCACGAACGCCTTCTTGGAGAACGTGCTGCCGACGCCTGTCATGCCGAATTTCTTCGGCGTCGTATTCAGGCGACCGTCCAAAATCAAGAACGTGTTTTCCGTAATCGGCGAGACGGAAATCGACGAAGGATTATCCCTTGTATAAATAGGATATTCCACGCAGTCGAAGAGGGCGAGCGTTTTGACATCCGCGCCGCGGTTGATGGTGGAGGACATCTTTCCTTCAGCGTCGCCCGCGTCTACAACTTGCTTGACGACTGCAAAGTCGTCATCATATTCAAACGCGTTGGGATAAAGCGTCTGGGCGGTGATGCCGTAGAAGACAGCAACGGCGCGTTCGTCCGTCAGCGCCATATGCCCCGTCATGACATCGCCGGACGCGACGGGTTTCGCCAGATCTAGCGGATTATGAATCACTAACGCCGCTCCGGGCACGGGTAGCTGCGGCAGAACCGTCGCGGAAAATTCATCGAATTTGAACGCTTTGACCTGCGTGCCCCACATCGGCTGCCATGTGTTCGCTTTCGTGGTCGGCGGCTTCATTTCGGAGGTGCTCGTCAGAACAGGAATCGCCAACGTGGCGCGCATCAGTTTCGGAACATAGTCGAAAGACGCTTTAAGAATCGATGAATCAATCTTTTCCAGCTTGTCGGAGGTCAGGAACAGACGGCCATAATCTGTGAAGACGTTGCGCAACGCGAAGGCGGGCGTCGGTCCGGAAGCCTGGAAGACGGCGATATTTTCCGTCATCTTCGGGAAGAAATGGCCTTCCGCCAGACCGCCCTGCCGCGTCAACGCATCGACGAAGCGGATGCCCTGCGGTACAACGCCTTTCGTCACAAGACTTTCTGCGGCTTCCGCCGTGTTGATGCCGAAGCGATGCTGCCAACGATCCGCGCATTTGAAGTCATCAGCGGAGAAACCGATCTGACCATTTTGGAACGTCAATTCCAATTCCACGACGAATTTGACCTGCCGTTTGCCAAGCAGCGAGCGGATTTCGTTATTCTTGATGACCGTGTCAATCGTCTGCTGGTTCAACGACGACCAAAGCTGACGAGTCGCAACGATTTCATCCACATACTCTTGCAGAATGGACAACTGCTTTTCGTTCAAATCGCTCAACGCCGTGCGAACGCCAACCTTATTAAATAGCGTCAACACATCGACATAGTCCGTACGTTCCGTCTCCAGACGCTTCGTCTCCGTCTGGATTTGCTCCGCCGTCAAATCCTCCCGACGGCTCAAATGGAGCTGCTCCGCCTTCAATTTGTTCACTTCACGGCGGGCCAGATCGACGACTGGCTCCTTCACCGTAAAGTTCTTGCCCGTCGTTGAATCCATCAAATCGCGCAGGCGGATCAACGCCGCTTCGGCGGATTTGAACTCTTCGCTGTCGCGTGCGCATTTCAGATTTTTCTGGATTGGCTCATAGTGGGACAGCAGCATTTTCTCCTGCCGCAAATCGCCATTGATCGTGTCCAACAATTTCTCAACTTGTGTGCGGGGCGCGAGAAGATTCCATGCTAAAATACGTTCGCCCAACATGTTGCGCGAATGGGCGTTAATCGCGCAGAACACCACGCCACGCTCCGGCGGATTCTTTTTATATTCTTCGAACATGGACAGCATCAACGCCAGATTCGCCGCGTTTTGGCCACCCCACGACTGGCCCGGAACGATGGAATTCGCGTCCATCGTCGCCACGACCAACGCCAGTTCGTTTTCATATTCCGGATTCGAGCCCGGAACGACAACCCACAGATTCCGCAACGTCTCGTTCTTCCATTTCGTCGGCTGCGCATCGACATGCGCCTTCACGGAACCTTTTAACAATGTATCGCGCAAATACTTGCCGTCATCCATGCCGACCAGGAAACGCGGCAGACGGACTTCCGTTCCCGTCACTTTCGCCGTCGCGTCGCTATAGGCGGGTTCGTCTTCTTCAATGAAAATGAAGCCGATGACGCCGAAGCGCAACAACCGTTGCCATTCCGACCCGCTGGCGAATTCCATGACGGCGATGGAACCGTCGAGTTCCGTCCCTTCAATCGCCTTCAAGGCGTTTTCATCGCCGTTTCCAACATAGACCAACGGCGCGTCAAACGATTTCTCAAGGAAGTTGCCAGGCCGGAAAGCACTCGGCTGCAACGGATAAAGCGACATCTTCCGGCCGTTGAGCGTCACGCTCGTTTCGCCAGGCTGGACGCATGGCGCCGTGAATTTCATCTCGCCATGCTCCAAGCCGCTCTTTGCGAACAGATCCTCTATCCGCTTCTCCAGCAACAAGTTGCCCGCCGAACCCGCATGCCGGCTGCCCGTCCCGTCAAATATGGCCTTCCAATTGTCCTGCGCCCATGCCGTCGGCAGCAGAAGACATGTCAGCAACACGCCGAACCATTTTTTCCAAAAGCGATTCCGATGATCCATGAGAATCCGTAACTAATTGATTATGTTAATGTTATTATTTTATTCCAATCGAAATGACGTTTCGCCCAGCCAGCGATTTCAGAAAATCCGCCATGCACAGCTTCGCCTCCCGGCCGTTGACACGGTATTTGCCTGCGAACGCGTCTATCAATTCCTGCACTGTCCTCTCTCCATTGATCTGCGATACGACGAACGCCCCGATCTCGTCCAGACGGATCCGATGCGTCGAAACAGGCATCTGGAAGCGTCCCCAGAAGCCTTGACGACGTTGCACGGGAACGCACACCACCGTCCGTCCGTCGCGATCCTCCTCAAATGTCACGTTCGGATTCAAGGCCGGTATGCTCTGCAACGCCTCCATGACGTTGACAGACGGATGCACAACCGTCTCCTTTTTTCCGAAACCAGTCAAAAAATCCAACAGCATCAGACGTGCTCTCCCGCGATGTGGCCGACCTTGATATCGACGTTTTCGCGCTTCTCCAGCCGATCGACCTTTCCATCGCGAATCCACAGGATGCGGTCCGAAGCGTCCAGCATCTTCATGTCATGCGTCGCCGCGATGACCGTCACGCCGTCCGATTCCTTCAGCTCTTTCAGCAGTTCGATCATCTCTTTACCAGTTTGCACGTCCAAATTCGCCGTCGGTTCATCCGCCAGAATGATGACGGGATCGTTGGCGATGGCGCGCGCCACGGCGACACGCTGCTGCTGGCCGCCGGAAAGTTCGAAAGGACGATGGAACAACCGCTTGCCGAGACCGACCTTCGTCAAAATCTTCGCGGCTTTTTCACGCGCGTCATCCGCGCTCATGCCCGCGAAAATCATCGGCAGCGTGACGTTCTCCAACGCCGTCAGAACAGGTAAGATATTGTAGGACTGGAAGATATAACCGATCTTGTGGCAGCGCATCCATGCGAGTTCGTAGGAGTCCAGCTGGGCAAGATCGATTTCGTCCATGAAGACCATGCCCTCCGTCGGCGAATCGATACCGCCGATCATATTGAAGAGGGTACTCTTGCCGGATCCGGAAGGCCCCATGATGGATAGATATTCGCCGCGATAGATATCCAGCGAAATTCCGTCCAACGCCTTGGTGACGGCCTCTCCGGAGCCGTAGTATCGTTTGACGTCCAAGACACGGACGACAATGTCTTTATAGATGTCAGTCGTTTCTGCCATAGTCCATGAACACACAAAGAGGGAATGACTGGTTGTTTTCGTAAATTGTCAAAATAACCCAACAAATGCCAAAATACAAACAGATGACTGGAGTTTTTGGAAAGAAAGTTTATTTTTATAAGGTAAGCACAACCCTTAATGGAGAAACTCTATGCGTCTGATTTTATTCGTTTGCGGCACAAACCGCAGCAGGAGCCCGATGGCGGCCGCCTATTTTGCGTCCGTCGTCAAGCAACGCGGTATTCAGGACATCGAAGTCGCTTCGGCGGGAATCACCGTCCATCGCGGCGATTCGCTCTACCAGGAGACGCGGCAGGTCTTGACGAACCATGGGCTGACACCATTGGCCATCGGCGCCGTCCTGCTTCTTCCGAAACTTGTCCGCGCCGCCGAACTCATCATCTGCATGACGGGCCGTCAGCAGGAGATTATCGAAGGCAAGTTCCCCTCCGCCATCGGCAAATGCCGTCCGCTCAGCGCCGTTCTCAAAGAAGACATGCCCATCGCGGAACCCGCCAAAGGAAGCCTGAAGGATTACGAACGTTGCTTCGAATCCATGATCCCCGCACTCGACAAACTGGCGGAAATCATTGAATAATCAATAAAGCCTATTATTTCAAGTATTTATTGTATTAAATATCTTTTCTCTGCGCCCTTTCCTATGAAATTCCATTCCATCCTGCAATTGCTTCCCGTTTGCGCCGCTCTCTTCCTGTTTGTGGCCCACGCGGCCGAGCCTCCAGTCTTGCATTGGGAACCGCTCCATGAACCAGGCGGTGGCGGCAGGATCGTCTCGCTCGCCATTGATCCCGATGACGTGCGTCACATCGTAGCCGGCGGAGACATGCTCGGTGCCGCTGTATCTTTCGACGGAGGCGATTCTTGGACACCCTGCCAAGGCCTTCCCTGCTATGAGATGTGCACACCCACCTTCCGGCCCGGACGGCAAGGCGAAATCTGGTTCGGATCTTGTTCAGGGCCACTGCGTAGCATCGACGGTGGGCGCACATGGCAGGAACGCCGCAACGGCATGCCTGCTTCCTCTTCCAGTCGTTACACCGCCGTCATTGAAATCGTCCTTTTCGATCCCGCGAATCCCGAACGCCTTCTTGCCTTCGGCGGCTCCTCACGCCACTGGACACAGTGTGACATTTTTGGCAGTGTCTGGGAAAGCGTGGACGATGGCGCCTCCTGGCGCCGTCTGGGCACGCTAACCAATGATGGTTTCGTCCATGAATCCGTTAAGGGAGCCAACATAACGCGCGCTTTTTTCAGCCCGGACGGCATCCTCCACGTTGTCGCCGATAAAATCGGATGGTGGGAGAGTTCGGACGGCGGCACGACATGGCGTCGCCATCACGCCGACGGCCTCGTCGGGCCAGTCACCAGTATAACCGTCCACCCTAAAAATCCAAAAATCGTTTGGGTTGCGACAGGTTCATCCCTCGACGCTGACGGAAAAAACCGCATTCTAGGCGGTATATTCAAGAGCATCGACGGCGGCGTCACATTCGTCTCTACCGAAAATGGCCTCGAAAAATGTCACAACAACGACAAGAACCTCGCCTCCAGATACGACGACGTCGCCGTTTCCCCTGCCGCTCCGGACGATCTTTACGTCTGTGACCAGTCATGGAGTCACAACGTCATCTATAAGAGCGCCGATGGCGGCAAGAGCTGGCGTCCCGTCGCAATGCGAACCGATACGGGCAAAACGGGTGCCTTCCATGTCGAAACCGCCACGTTTGCCGGACTTTCCATGCGGCTCGTTGCGGCAACAAGCGATGCGGGAATCATTTACGGCTTCAACACCGAATACATCCTGCGCACTCTCGATGGGGGCGCCACATGGGACGACGTCACCGCCTACCGCCCCATTTCCGACCGTCCCGACTGCTGGCGTGGCCGAGGCTGGAACGGTTGGTGCTGCAAAGATTTCGCCTTCAACCCTTGGCGCAAGGGGCAGTCTGTCGCTCTTGCGATGGACGCCGGCCGCGGCTGGATATCCGATGATGGCCTCTACTCTTGGCGCTACACCAAGGGCCAGGCGAATCCGTGGCTCGGTGGCCAGTCGGTCGGTTTCAGCCGTGACGGCCATATTTACATCACCACCGGTCAGAATGGCGGGCAGAACGGCATCCAGCACAGCGACGATTTTGGCGTCACGTGGAAGACACTTTCCGGTGCCGCACATGGTCTTCCGAATATCGGTTGGAGCGGTACAGGCAATTACGGCGGCATTTTCGTCCATCCAGAAGACGGACGTCGCGCCTGGGCCGTCATCAAAGGCGGTCTCGTCGCAACTGAAAACGGTGGCGGCAATTGGACACGCGTTCCCGACATTAACGGTGCCAGCCAAATCGCCGCAGATCCTTCGAAATCAGGACGTTTTTACATCCGCACCCGCAAAGGCGTGCTCGTCACCGATGATGGTAAATCTTTCCAAAATATTGGATTCGAGAGCGATGACACCAATGGTCGCATCAATTGCGACAGCCTTGGCCGCGTCCTGCTTTGCCAGTGGCGCCGTGGCCGTTTCGGCCTCTGGCGCTACAATCCTGCCGAAAGCCGTTGGACGCGTCTGCTCGATGAATCCCATGCCTATGAATGCAACGCCGATCCATCCGATCCAACGCGTTTGCTCTTAGTCACTTCCGATGATCCCTACTACGACCGCGCCACCGGCCACGGCATCTGGATCAGCGTCGATGACGGTGCGAGCTGGTCGCCCGCCAACGACAACCTTCCCATACTACGACTGACAGCATGCGCCTTCGACCCATTCGATCCCGAGACAGTCGTTGTCGGAAGCACTGGCATGGGCTTCTTCCGCGCCCGTTGGCCAAAATCCCACCGCCCCATAGGAATCCGTCAAATAAAGCATGAAGAACCATGAACGCTGCTTCGAATCCATGATCCCCGCCCTCCGCAAGCTGGTGGAAATCATTGAATAATCATAATACTACAAAGTAAAGAGAGAGGCTTCTCCCCATGAAAATCACAATACACAATCTCGGTCCTGTTACCGACATTGTTGTCAAACCATCGGCATTTACTGTGCTAATGGGCGAACAAGCGTCTGGTAAGAGTACTGTCGCCAAATGTGTCTTCTTCTTCTGTACGGTCAAAGATGACATCCGCGAATATATTTTGAGAAAACGGCGGATGGAACCACAGGAATTGGTGGAATTCCTACGGAAGAAAATTTGGGGGCTTTTCGGAAAAATGCTGCGCCTGAAGCCTGACTTGAAATTGTCATGCCAGTATGCGAAGGGAGTTGAAATTGAAGTCTCCTTGGAGGATATTTGGCCTAAAATCACATTAAGCCAAAAACTTGTCGATAAACTGCAGCAAAATAGTTTCACAGGCGACAAGGCTGAGCTTCAACGGCAACTGAACGTTTTTTTCCATGATGACTACAACACGGTGTTCATTCCAGCAAGCAGAAATATCGCGCCTCAGTTGTCTTTGCCAATCAACTACATGTATGCCTCCATGGGCGACGATTTGCGAAACGGCCTTGACTACGCAACACAGAAGTTTCTTGAAATGATGTTCCTGTGCCGTATATCCCTGACCGGCGGCATCGAAGGGCTTGAATCATTGTCATCTTCCCCAAGCTTGATAAAATGGACAAATGATATTGCGGATCTTCTAAAAGGACGTTATGTCTGCACTCATGACGGTGAGGAAAGGTTGTATCTTCCAGGCGAACCGCTGGACGGCGGGAAATACATTCTGCTTTATTTGGCCTCGGGAGGACAGCAGGAATTGGTCTGGATTATGAATATATCCGCTTATTGCTTAGATATTTACAACCGTCGAAACGATAAAACGATGTTCATTGTCGAAGAGCCGGAGACCCACCTCTATCCAGCCGCGCAAAAGAAACTGATGGAACTGCTGGCCTTCGTCGCCAATCAATCGCAGGGAATGTTCATCACAACCCATAGCCCATATGTTCTTGGTAGCCTCAATAATCTACTTTATGCGGGAAGCCGACCTACAAAATTTAAGAAAAAGATAGCTGAGATTATTCCCGAAGCATACCAGTTAAAGCATATTGATGCTTTCTATCTGAAAGACGGTGGAATAGAAGCTGCCATTGACGACGAGACAAAGCCTCTTATCCAAAATGGCCTCATAGACGATGCATCCCATGAACTCAATGATGAATTTGATGGCATGATCAATATACAATTTAAATCGGAGGAAGGTCATGCTCTTTCCAAATAAATCAATATGTAATAAAAAACAGAAAAAAGTCGTCTCACGCGAAGAAGGCAATCAGCATATCATTGAAAACCGTTCTCAATACACTATTTATCACTATCATATCGATGGTGGTATAATCCCTCATGAAGATACGTCTGGTGAACGGTGTGACTACATGGTAGAAGCCACAGCAAAGCCTCAGCCTATCGTGTTCATCATTGAATTGAAAGGCTCGAATTTGCTGAAAGCCATGCAACAAATTGAAGCCACGGTTAAACGTTTTGGAGAAAAACTGTCCAAATATGCTATTTTTCCGCGACTCGTATGTCATCGCATCTTATCACATGATATATTGGACGCCAGATTCATGAAATTCATAGAAAAATATCCCTATACTAGATATGGAGCCAGAATTTTGTCCGATATTATTTAATAAAGGTTTATAACCATGATCACCATCCAAAACATCTCCGCGAATTTTGAGCGCGAGCCGCTCATCCGCCCGTTCGGTTTCAAAGGCGGCTACATGCGCGAAATCTGGCAGACCGTCGCCGGGCTTGAATCCGCCAACGGCATCCGCGCCGTCGGCCTCAACAGCCAAAGCATCCTTTGGTCGGACGCGGACGTCTTCGCCGTCCATACGGAATCCGCCGGCAATTCCCTCATGTTCGCCATGACGGAATTCGCCCTCCAGCGCGCGAAAGGAAAGTCTTTCGAAACGCCGTTGGATCTTCTGGATCAACTGCTTCCGGATGTCTGGGAATACGGGAAGCGCATCACGGGCAAGCCGGATCTGCGGCTGACGTTCGCTCTCAATGCTCTCGTCGGCGTCGATGCCGCCGCCTGGATCCTCTACGCCCGTGAAAACGGCTTCAAATCGTTCGACGAGATGATTCCCGAACGTTTCCACCCCGTGCTTTCCTATCGCCACCATCAAGTCGCCGCCATCCCGCTTATGGCCTACGCCATCCCCATGGAGGAAATCGTCCGCCATGTCAACGAAGGCTATTTCTTCATGAAAGTCAAAATCGGTTCCGATCCGGACCACGACGGCGACCGCGAAAAGATGCTTCAATGGGACATGCAGCGTATCTCCGCCATCCATGAGGCCATCGGCAACCGCACGACGCCCTACACGGAAAACGGCAAGATCCCCTATTACTTCGATGCCAACGGCCGTTATGATTCCAAAGAACGTCTGCAACGCTTCTTAGATCATTGCAAAAAGATCGGCGCGTTCGACCAGATCGCCGTCGTGGAAGAGCCGTTCCCGGAAAACTACAAGGCGTATGTCGGTGATTTGGGCGTCCGCGTTGCGGCAGACGAAAGTGCTCATTGCGACAACGATGTCAAAGAGCGCATCGAACTCGGCTACGGCGCCATCGCCCTCAAACCAATCGCCAAGACGCTCAGCATGACGCTGAAAATCGCGGAAGTCGCTCACAAGGCGCATGTTCCGATGTTCTGCGCGGATCTGACGGTCGGTCCCATCCAAGTCGATTGGAACAAATCTTTTGCGGCTCGCATCGCGCCATTGCCGGGCATCAAAGTCGGCGTCGTTGAAACGAACGGCCATCAGAACTACAAGCGATGGGAGACGCTCTGCGGCTACCATCCGCGCGCTCACGCCCCGTGGACGAAAGTCACCAACGGCTGTTTCACGCTCGGCGATGATTTCTTCAACGAATCCGCCGGCATCCTCCAAGATTCCGAACATTATCTCAACCTCTAACATAAACAAAGGAAAGGCATTATGCAACTCGTTTCATCCCAGATCGAAAACTACCAGAAAAACTCCTCGTGGATCCGCCGCATGTTCGAAGCGGGCATCGAACTGAAGAAGAAATACGGCGAAGAAGCCGTCTGCGACTTCTCACTCGGCAATCCAGATCTCACGCCGCCGAAAGCCATCATCGACGGCATCAAACAGATGGCCATCGACGCCGACAAGCCGGCCGGTCTCGGCTATATGCCCAATGCAGGCTATGATGATGTCCGCCAGGCACTTGCGGAATATCTGACGAAAGAGCAGGGCATCGCCATCGGCAAGCAGCATTTGATTCTGACGGTCGGCGCCGCCGGCGGTCTCAACGCCTTCTTCCGCGCCGTCCTCACGCCCGGTGAAGAAGTCCTCTGCCCCGCGCCGTATTTCGTCGAATACGGCTTCTACGTCGGCAACTACGGCGGCGTTCTGAAGCCTGTCAAATCCATCGAACCGGACTTCCATCTTGATCTGAAAGGCTTTGAAGCGGCCATCACAGAAAAGACGCGCGCCGTCATCATCAATTCCCCAAATAACCCGTCCGGCGTGATTTACAGCAAAGACGAACTGAAAGCCCTCGCCGCCATCCTCCAGAAGGCGACGGAAAAATACGGCCGCCCGATCTTCCTGATTTCGGACGAACCGTATCGCTTCCTCGCGTTCGACGGCGCGGTCGTCCCGCCCGTTCTGCCGCTTTATACATATTCTGTCGTCATCGGCTCGTTCTCCAAGAATCTCGCGCTGGCAGGCGAACGCGTCGGCTACGTCGCCATCAATCCGACGATGGAAAACGTGCAGTCGCTGATTTCGGGCGTCATCATGACGAACCGCATCCTCGGCTTCGTGAACGCCCCCTGCATCGGGCAGCGCCTCATGAAGGCCGCTCTCGGAACTAACGCCGACGCAACGGAATATGTCAAACGCCGCAAGCTCATGGCGGATGTTCTGACGGACGCCGGTCTGAAGTTCACGATGCCCGCTGGAACGTTCTACTTCTTCCCGCAGGCCCCCAACGGCATGGACGACGTCAAATTCGTCAGCATGCTGGCTGATGAAAAGATTCTTGTCGTTCCAGGCAGTGGCTTCGGCTATCCAGGCTTCTTCCGCATTGCGCTCTGCGGCGACACGAAATTCATTGAACGCTCCCGCGAAGGTTTCAAGGCCGCCGTCAAGAAAGCGTTGGCAAAATAATAAATCGTTGTCATTCGGAGGTAATTTCAAAAGTCTTACTTTAATCAGATTTTTATCTGTTATTTTCAGAACCAGCCTTGGCGCCGGAGGCCGATGATTCCTGTTTGTATTATATATTCTTTTTATAATCAGAATCTTAAGCGTTTTTATCGGCCTCGGCGGCAAGGCTATTTGTGAAAAATCAGTGTAATCTGTGTGATCTGTGGTTTCCTTAACATAGACATTTGAGGAGTTTTGAAATTGCTTCTTTCAATCAACAAGGAGAAAAACCATGTTCAGAACTTGCATGCTTCTACTTTGTGCCCTGCCGATGATTTCGGCCGCCGCCCCGAAGGCCGCGTTCGTCTATAGCTCATGGTCGAGCGCCACGTTCAAAAACGAATTCGACGCGCATTTCAAAAAGCTTGGCTGGGAATGCGACAAATACGAAAACATCAAGCTACCCGAACTGTCGGACAAACTTGACAGCTACGACTACATCGTCGCGGGCTCCGTCGCCAATTTTGAACACACTGTCGATATGAAACCCTACGCCGCCAAATGGCTTGACTACCTTAATAAAGGCGGCGTGCTCATCGTCGTGGATGCCAATTACAATTCCGTTCTCGGCAAATGGGTCGCTACGTTCGGCTCAAACTTCGCCTGCAACGAACAGAATTGCAAGTCGTTGCACAGCAATAATGACAAAGATAAGGAAAAGACTTACAAAGATCATCCGCTCATGCTGACGCCGCAGCCGCTTGGTGATCTTCTCAAGACGCGCTACGGCCATTGGGCCCATATCAAAGATCTTGCGCCGCAATGGAATGTGCTTTCAACATGCGTTGACAACCATGCGTTGTTCGCCTATCAGGAAGTCGGCCGCGGCATGGTTGTTCTTTGCGTCGCCTCCGCCCTGGCGAGAAATCCCATCGGCGCGGCGATTCTCGAAAACGTCGCCGACTACCAGTCCATGCGCACGAAAGGCATCAAAGTCATCACGTTCCGCCGCGATATCGAACTGGAAAAGGAAACGAAACTGGACGATGATTTCACGCTTTTCGGCAAGCCGCAAGACATCGAACGCGGCGCAAAGGCCTGCTATATCAAGCTTTCCGTCGATAAATCGCGCTACGATTCGTTTCACGTCGTACAGAAGAACGAAAGCATGGCCAAGCCGGAACGCTACACCCGCAGCCAGATGAACGTCGAAGTCGAAGATAACGGCACCGTCGTCATCCCGCTCGCCTACGACCAGCCATTCCGCGGCGACATCCTCCACACGATCACGCTGACCTCCAAAGGCGCGGAGGCGTTGAAGCTCTCATGGCAGGAGAAAAAACCTTATGCCATCGAAATCAAGCTGTTGCGCAAACATCTCTATCCCGGCAACAAGCTTGACGGCACGATTTCCCTCAATCTCGAAAAGTACGGCAGAAGCCAATTCAAAGGCCTTGAATGGCGCATTGACAACGGCAAATGGGACAGCTTGAATTTCTCCGCCAAAGGCATTCAAATGCCGATCATCGACATGGAAAAACTGTCCATCGGCCGCCACATCCTCCAAATCCGCTCCAACTACAACCGCGATTTCATTAACGCGCTGCCCGATGCGGATACCGCTCGCGACTGGGGCTTTGATGAAGTTGAATTCTACAAGCATCCCGAACCGAAATACAAGATGCGCGACGACCATGTGCTGTTGGAAAATGGCAAACCGTTCTTCCCGCTCGGCTTCTACCACGTCTCGTGGGGCTTCACGCCCGAACAGCGCCTTGAAATGGTAAAAGACGTTGCGTCACATGGTTACAACACTGTCCATGTTGGTATTCTCAAGAGTGAAAAGGACAATGACAGCTATGGCAACTTCTTGGACGAATGCGCCAAACTGAACATCCGTGTCATCACAGAATTTGGCACCGCTCCTGAAATCACCATACCGAAATACAAAGACAAGCCCGCCGTCATGGGCTGGAATCCAAGCGACGAACCTGCCGCCGCCGGCCATACGCCGCAGGAGATGTTCCGCCGTTACGACAATTTCAAGAAATGGGACTACAACCATCTCGCCTACACGGTCATCTGCATTCCCGCGCAATATAAGAACTACGCCAGCGGAACGGACATTCTTGCGCCCGATCCGTATCCCGTGCCCGGCCGCCCGATGGACGCCATCTATGAATTGTTCACCAGCGCCAAACAATCCGCAAATGCTTGCGATACGGCGCTTTGGGCTGTCTGCCAGGCATTCGGCGGCCAGAAGTACGCAGAGCGCGGAGCCTGGGGACGCTGCCCGAACGGCACGGAATTCCGCAGCATGAGCTACCTCGCCCTCATGGCGGGAGCCAAAGGCATCATCTATTATGTCTATCAAGATGGCGAATTTGCCATCCTGAAATCAGGCGACTTATGGGAAGCCGCGAAGGATTTCCCGGCGGAAATCGCTGATCTGACGCCGTTTATCCTCGACGGCCAGTATGAGCAGTTAATCGCGAAAAAAGGCCTTTACGTCGGACTGTGGAAACTCAACGGCGAGCAACGCCTCGTCGCCGTCAATACGGGAAAGGACGCAGTTGACGTGAAGGTCGCCTTCACAGGCCAGACGGTCGTGAAAGGTGCCCCCGCCAATCTCGCGGCTACGGACGGCAACGTCTCCTTCTCCGTCCCGCCATTTGACAGGGTGATACTGAAGTAATACGGAAAAATCTGGAAGCTATGGTCTTTCTGGATATTCTGGAAAGGCCGTGCTTCCAAACAGTTCTGGAAGCTATGGTCTTTCTGGATATTCTGGAAAGGCCGTGCTTCCAGACCTTCTGGGGCTTATTTCCAGAAGGTCTTTTTTTCTCAGCCATTTGTCGGCTAGATTCTTCCATGAGAAAAATCACTTTTTGCCTTCTTCTCTTTTCAGCTTTTTTGCAACAGCCTTGCCCTTTACTGTCAAACGATACTTCTGCGTCGGCGAACGGGGGGAATTGGGCTGGGTGAGCTCTATAAGACCATCCAAAAGGGCAGGTTTTAAATATTTCTCTAAAAATGTTACCCTATCCTTTAATTTTATCAAATCCATGATTTCAGCCCTAGTTAACTCTTTGTTTATTGAACAAATCAATCGTCTTACTTGTCGGTTACATGTAGGGTAATTGACAAAATTACTTGTAGGGTGATCGCTCACGTCGTTGATTTGGAACTTTAATTGTGGGTTATTTGTAAAGTTACTTATACGGTTACTTGTAGGATGACTAGTAATGTCGATCGTATGAGCCTCTACTTGGGGTCTGCTTGATGAACCTACTTGAGCCTCTACCTGTATGTTACTTGTAGGCTTGCTTGTACGGTTACTTGTAGGCTTGCTTGTACGGTTACTTGTAGGCTTGCTTGTACGGTTACTTGTAGGCTTGCTTGTACGGTTACTTGTAGGCTTGCTTGTACG
>JAFZAB010000096.1 GCA_017548425.1 Victivallales bacterium | reverse complement strand
GATGTCCGTTCCGCCATGCTTCATGCTATGGGAGACATCCGTCTTGCGCATCTTCTGGACACACGCTATTGGCATGTGGAAGATGGCGATCCAGATGCGGGAAAGCTATAGGTTGGGAGGGTCACGCTCCCGCGTGACCGGCCGCGCAGGAGCGCGGCCCTCCCATGTTACTTTTTGAAATACAACGGCGCGAAATGATCAACGTCGTGGAAGAAGACCTTCGGCAGGGGGGCGGAGCTGCTCAGCTCCTCCTTGCCGTCGGGAAGGTATTTGGAATAGTCGTAGCGGGCGAAATGGAAGCTCCATTCTTCGTCCGCGGCGGGGCATTGGCGGTCCTTCATCCACGGAATCGCCTTCCACGGAATCGCCATTTCCAATGTCCAGCTTTCGTCTTTGTCCAACGGTTCATTTAATGTGCCTTTGCGGACGACAGCGCTCTTCAGACCTTCGCATTCCCACTTGCACGCCTCTTCGCCGTTCAGGCCTTTGCGGCGGTCCGGATGGTAGGCGTCATAGACCGTGCCCATCGCGTTGATTTCGAAGTTGATGTATTCCAACGTTTTCGGGCCAGGGCCAGGGGCGAAGAAGAATTCCAAAACGTCGTCTTTGTAGGTCGGTCCGTCGTGGAAATCCGTGTAGGCCATCAAATCGAGATCCTGCGCGACGAGCAGGACATAGAGGTATTCGTCGTCCCATGCAATGCGGCCTTCCGTCTTCGAAATCGGTTCCTTGGCATCCGGCGGGCAACGGAAATGCGTCACGGCGGGAACTGCCTTCCAGGCTTCGTCCATCTTGCCGTCAATGACGATTTTTCCGGGGGCGCGGACGCAATCTGTTGCAATTACCTCTCCAGACGGTGGCAGAAGAGGCTGCCCCGTCACGCTCTTGTTCGAGCAACATGCACACCCCGTCATCAGGCCGACCAATGCCGCCGTCGCAAACAATTTCATGATTTTCATTGAGAAACTCCTTTTTGTTTTTACAGAATCGACTAAACAAAAAAGCCCTCGCCTGAGCTTTTGCATCAGGCGAAGGCCCATCATTCATTTACAATAGCACATTAATAGTCTCTTGACCAGTTACCCATGTTGGTCTGGTACTGGTTGCGGGTCTCGACATGGCCGTCCGCCCACTGGTAGTTGTGGTTGTTGCCGGAGTTGTGGCTGGCGTCATGGGGATTGCCGATACGATCCTTCGTATAGGCACCAGAACTGGCATCCGGGAGGACGCTTGATTTATCATTCGCGAAGTCAGTATCCGTCGATTTGTAGAGGCCGCCCCAGCAGTCCGCGCCGGTGGCGACGCATCTGTTGTCCGTGAAGAGAATCGTGTTGGCGGCATTCTTGATGTTGCTCAGCTTGCAGCCTTTGTCCAGACGGTTGGAAGCGGCGCTGTTGCAGGACTGGTTGATGGCATAGGAGACTTCCCAGCCGGACTGCAGCTGGTTTTCGCCTGTGTCATGGACGACACCCTGGAAGTTCACGGAAGACGACGGGCATCTCCACACTTTGCGGTCGCCGAGGTACTGGGTGTAGTGGTACATGTTGTAGCAACGGAAGTAGTTGTCGCACGGCTGGTAGTAGTTCGGGCAGAGCGTGCCGTCGTAGTCATCGGCATACAGCAACTGGGCCGTGCCGATCTGCTTCAGATTGGACGTGCAGGAGATGGACTGCGCCTTTTCACGGGCTTTCGCCAACGCGGGCAGCAGCATGGCGGCCAAAATCGCGATGATCGCGATCACGACCAACAGTTCGATCAGGGTGAAGTGCTTTTCTTTTTTCATTTTTGGTTCCTCTGTGATTGTTCCTTTTCGTTATGCGATTGCTTTTAACAAAAAATTAATTTTCAAAATGTATTGTAATGCTTCTCTGTCAAATTGTCAAGTTTTTATATGTATTTTTTTTCTGTAGAAGGGACGAAAGGGACGAAAGGGACGAAAGGGACGAAAACAAAAAAAGCCGTGCGACCGATTGTTATCAGTCGCACGGCTTTGATGGAGTGCTTATGGCACTTTCAGAGCATGAATTACATCATGCCGCCCATTCCGCCCATACCGTCCATGCCACCGGCGGGCATCGCGGGTTCTTTCTTCTCTTCGGGCAGATCGCAGATCATGCATTCGGTCGTCAGCAGCAGGCCGGCGACGGAAGCGGCGTTCTGCAGGGCGCAGCGCTCGACCTTCTTCGGGTCGATGATACCGGCCTTCAGCATATCGACGTATTCGTCGTCAGCGGCGTTGTAACCCATGTTGCCGTCGAGTTCCTTGACCTTCATGACAACGATGGAGCCTTCGACACCGGCGTTCAGGGCAATCTGGCGGAGCGGTTCGTCAACGGCGCGCATGACGATGTCGGCGCCGACGGCTTCGTCGCCCTTCAGTTGCAGTTTCTTGATGGCCTTCGCGGCGGCGCGGATGATGGCGACGCCACCACCGGGGACGATGCCTTCTTCAACGGCCGCGCGGGTCGCGTGGAGGGCGTCTTCGACGCGGGCTTTCTTTTCCTTCATTTCGGCTTCCGTAGCGGCACCGACGTGGATGACGGCAACACCGCCGGCCAACTTGGCCAGACGTTCCTGCAGTTTCTCGCGGTCGTAGTCGGAAGTCGTCTCTTCGATCTGATGGCGGATTTGGTTGACACGGCCGGCGATCTTGGAGGAGTCGCCGCTGCCTTCGACGATGGTCGTGTTGTCTTTGTCAACCGTGACGCGTTTTGCGCGGCCCAGCTGATCCAGCGTGACGTTTTCGAGCTTGATGCCGAGATCTTCGGTGATGCAGATACCGCCCGTCAGGATGGCGATATCTTCGAGCATGGCCTTACGGCGGTCGCCGAAGCCAGGAGCCTTGACGGCGCAGACATTCAGCGTGCCACGCAGTTTGTTGACAACCAGAGTCGTGAGGGCTTCGCCGTCAACGTCTTCAGCGATGATCAGCAAAGGCTTGCCCTGTTTTGCGACCATCTGGAGCAGGGGCAGCATGTCCTGCAGGGAGGAGAGCTTCTTCTCGTGGATGAGAATCAGCGGGTCGTCCAGAACGCATTCCATCTCTTCCGCGTTCGTCACGAAGTACGGGGAGAGGTAGCCCTTGTCGAACTGCATGCCTTCGACGACGTCGAGCGTCGTGTCGATGGTCTTGGCTTCTTCGACGGTGATCGTGCCGTCTTTGCCGACTTTGTCCATGGCGTCGGCGATGATATCGCCGATGACGTGGTCGGAGTTGGCGGAGATCGTCGCGACCTGCGCGATCTGTTCGCGGGAGTCAACGTCGGTCTTCATGGCGGCGAGTTCGTCGGCGATGGCGACGACGGCTTTGTCGATACCGCGCTTCAGGCTCATCGGGTTGGCACCGGCAGTCACGTTCTTCAGACCTTCGCGGAAGATGGCTTCGGCGAGGATCGTCGCGGTAGTGGTACCGTCACCGGCGTTGTCGGACGTCTTGGAAGCGACTTCCTTGACCATCTGCGCGCCCATGTTTTCAAAGGCGTTCGGCAGTTCGACTTCCTTCGCGACGGTCACACCGTCCTTCGTGACGGTGGGGGAACCGAACTTCTTGTCGATGATGACGTTGCGGCCTTTCGGGCCGAGCGTGGTCTTCACGGCTTTGGACAGGGCGGCGACACCGGCCAACAGGGCCTGACGGCCTTTCGTATCGTATTGAATTTGTTTAGCAGCCATTGTTTATTCTCCTATATATAATACTCTTTCTCTGGTTGGTGATTATTCGACGATGGCAAGGATGTCGCTGGCGTTCAGGATCTTGTATTCCTTGTCGTCGATCTTGATTTCGGTGCCGCCGTATTTGGAGGTCAGGATGGTGTCGCCGACTTTGACGTCCATCGGAATCAGTTTGCCGTTGTCGTCCTTCTTGCCCGGGCCGACAGCGATGACTTTCGCTTCCTGCGGTTTCTCTTTTGCGGAATCCGGAATGTAAATACCGCCTTTGACGGTGTCTTTGGCTTCGATGGCTTCGACCAGAACGCGGTCACCCAATGGTTTGATGTTCATAATTACTTCCTTTTTGCTTTATGGTTTAATATGGGATGGTTTCCCTTTACACACAATTGATGGTTATTTGTCCGTCGTGTCTGTGAAGTCGGCGTCGATGACATCGCCGTCGTCCTTCTTCGAACCGCCGTTGTTGCCGCCTTCATTCGGTTGTGCACCGCCGCCGAACGGGTTTGCACCGCCAAACGGATTCGCTCCACCGAACGGATTGCCGCCTTGCGCGCCGCCAGCCTGCTGGCCGCCGGCCTGCTGCTGGGCCTGGACGTTCTTGTAGATTTCCTGACCCATGGCCTGCATGTGGGCTTCCATTTCCTTCATGACGGTGTTCATGCGATCCGTGTCGTTCGCGTCGATGGCGCTCTTCAGCTTGGAGATGTCGTCTTCAATCGGCTTCTTCACGCTGTCGGGCAGCTTGTCGCCATATTCCTTCAGCTGTTTTTCAAGCTGGAAGACCATGGATTCGGCGCGGTTCTTCGTATCGACGGCGTCTTTCCGTTTCTTGTCTTCGTCCGCATGGGCCTGCGCATCGTTGACCATGTTCTTGATTTCGTCTTCGGAGAGGCCGCTGTTCGCGGTGATCGTGATCTTCTGCTCCTTGCCGGTGCCAAGATCCTTCGCGGAGACGTTCAGGATACCGTTCGCATCGATATCGAACGTGACTTCGATCTGCGGGACGCCACGGGGCGCCGGCGGGATCGAATCCAGATGGAACTTGCCGATGGTCTTGTTGTCCTGCGCCATCGGGCGTTCGCCCTGCAGCACATGGATTTCAACGCTCGGCTGATTGTCGGACGCCGTGGAGAAGATTTCGCTCTTCTTGTTAGGAATCGTCGTGTTGCGTTCGATCAGTTTCGTGAAGACGCCGCCCAGGGTTTCGATACCGAGGGACAGCGGCGTGACATCCAACAGGATGACGTCGTTGACATCGCCCTTCAGGACGCCGCCCTGAATAGCCGCGCCGACGGCGACGACTTCGTCAGGGTTCACGCCTTTGTTCGGGGTCTTGCCGAAGATTTCCTCAGCGATCTTCTGGGCGCGCGGCATACGGGTCATACCACCGACCAAGATCACTTCGTTGATTTCGGAAGCGTTTAAGTTGGCGTCGCGCAAGCAGTTGCGGCAGGGGCCGACCGTGCGCTGCGTCAGATTTTCAGTCAACTGTTCCAGCATGGAGCGGGACAGCGTCTTGTTCAAGTGCATCGGGCCAGCCGCGCCGGCCGTGATGAACGGGAGGTTGATTTCCGTGCTGTTGGACGTTGAAAGTTCGCATTTCGCCTTTTCAGCGGCTTCCTTCAAACGCTGCAGGGCCATCTGGTCCTTCCGCAGATCAATGCCGTTTTCCTTCTTGAAGTCATCAACCAGCCAGCTGATGACGGCTTCATCGAAGTCATCGCCGCCCAGGTGGGTATCGCCGTTCGTCGCCTTCACTTCGAAGACGCCGTCGCCGAGTTCCAGGATGGAGATATCGAACGTACCGCCGCCCAAGTCATAGACGGCGATCTTTTCGTCTTTCTTCTTGTCCATGCCGTAGGCCAGAGAAGCGGCCGTCGGTTCGTTGATGATACGCTTGACGTCGAGGCCAGCGATACGGCCTGCGTCTTTTGTCGCCTGACGCTGACTGTCATTGAAGTAAGCAGGAACCGTGATGACGGCTTCCGTAATCGTCTCGCCAAGATACGCTTCCGCGTCGGTCTTCAACTTCTGAAGAATCATAGCGGAGATTTCAGGCGGGGAGTACAGCTTGTCGCCAATCTGGACGTGCGCGTCGCCGTTTTTCGCTTCCGCGATTTTGTACGGGACAAGACCGATTTCGTCTTTCACTTCCGAATATTTACGGCCCATCAGACGCTTGATGGAGAAAATCGTCTGCGTCGGGTTCGTGACGGCCTGACGTTTTGCCAGGGCGCCGACCAGACGTTCGCCATTCTTCGTGAACGCGACGACGGACGGTGTCGTCCGCGCGCCTTCAGCGTTCGGAATCACCGTGGGTTCGCCGTTTTCCATGACGGCCATGCAGGAATTGGTAGTACCAAGATCTATGCCTAATACTTTGCTCATTGTTGTTCTCCTTTCTGTCATTCTATGACGTTTTTTTGTGCATACAGAAGAACAAAGCAATTAGCGTGCCAAAAAAACAAATGGCACAATTTTCATTGTTTTTTGCATGAAAACTGTGCCATTGTTGTGCCAGTGTGCCAAAATGACACAGTGCACTGCGCGCGGTGCGCGGCTAGCTGAAAGCCGAAAGCCAAAAGCTGAAAGCTGAAGGCAAGATACGGGGCGGCATGATTCACCGTTACAAGCGGAAACTGGCATCTGCCTGAAGTTTGCGAAGCGCCATGTATTTGCTTTAAGCTTTTAGCTTTAAGCTTTTAGCTGTTTAACGATAGTTAAACAAATCCTCCAGGCGGTATTCGTTGTTGCCGCTGGCTTTGCACAGGGCGTGGAGGACTTTCAACCGCACGTTCATCGTGAGAAAGCGGCCTTTGCGAGCCTTCATGACCATCTTGTGTGTCAGTTGCTCTGTTGACGCCACGACCAAATCGTTGTTCTCCAGCCCAAGCTCTTGCATGATCTGCTCGATCGGTTGTTCGCCGAGTTCACGTTCGTTGTCAGCCATCCTATAACTCCTTATTATATATATTAACGTTTACGGTTCCATTCGGCGGTGTTGTAGCGTTCACTGCGCAGCGACAACGTCAGCCCCCAGAATTCGGGGCTTGGCGTGAATGTTACAGGCTTCATGCCCATGACGGCGCAGAAACCTTCCAATATCGCTGCTTGCATGACGGCGCGTGGCACAGGCAATGGTCCGCCGAAATGAAGGCTCCCCTGATGAAGGATTCCTTCGCGCACGCGGCGTTGCGCGCCTCCACCAACTTTTCGACCGGCCAGCATGATGTCGTATTTCGTTGGATTTACGAAACATACCATCGTCAGGCGATCGACGCTGTGCGGAATTTCCGCCGATGACAGCGACGCCTTCAAATCCAACCGTTCCAAGCCATTCTGAACAGAGCGGTTAATCCAATCATAGCTTGCGACACGATCGACATCGCACAGCCAATGTCCAGTGGGAAACATCACCGTGTAGGTGAAATCATAGTCGTGATAGACGACACCACCGCCTGTCGGCCGCCGCACCGCCGCATACCCTTCGGGCGCGGCGGTGATGGTCTGCACATAGCCGATGGAAACCGCCGGACGGTCCCATTCATAGAAGCGGAGCAGGGGACGTCCGCGCCATGGCGCGGATAGCATAAGTGCTTCATCCGCAGCCATATTGAAGGCGGGATCATGCGCCCCGTCAATCCAGAAGTCCCACGGCTCCGTCTTCATGCCATCCATCAGAATTCAAACACGGAATCGGAGAGGCGGCGTTTCACTTCATCCAAAACACGCTTTTCTTCCGCCAGACCGGGCGCGACAAATGTCGCGCCGAAACGAACGAAATGGCCGACGTCATCCCAAGGAACCGTGCTGATCAGTTTTTCCGTGATCATCCATTGGCTGAACGCTTCGGCGGTTTCGAAACGGATACCGTCTTTCACGCCTTTCGGAATCTCAACATACAGATAGAACGAGCCTTCCGGCATTTTCGCATCGAAGCCTAATTCTTTCAGCATATCGACCAATGCGTGGAGACGGCGGCTGTACTTTTCGCAGATTTTCGGGGTGATCGTCTTCTGGTTCTCCAACGCCTTCGCGGCGGCCTTTTGGATGGCCAGGAACTGTCCGCTGTCCGCATTGTCTTTCACCGTCGCAAACGCCTTCACGGCCGCTGCGCAACCGCAGACCCAGCCGAGACGCCAACCGGTCATGTTGAAACCTTTGGACATACTGTGCAGTTCCACCGCGACATCCTTTCCGCCGGGGCGGGACAGAATGCTCAACGGCTTGCCCGTGAAGTTCAATGGTGCATAGGCGGCATCGACGACGAGCAGGACGTTGTTCGCTTTCGCGAAGGCGATCGCCTTGTCGTAGAATTCAGGCGTCGCAGAAGCGCCTGTCGGATTGTTCGGGTAGTTCAGATACAACAACTTAGCGCGTTTCTTCTGATCATCCGTCAACTTGTCCAACTGCGGCAGGAAGCCATTTTCTTTCAGCAACGGCATGTTTACGACTTCGCCGCCGAGATATTTCGTCCACGTGCCGAGAACGGGATAGCCCGGAACCGTCATCAGCGTGATGTCGCCTGGATTGATGAAGCACGTCGGTAGCAACGTCAAGGCGGATTTACTGCCGATGCTGTGCACGATTTCCGTCTCCGGATCCAAATCGACGCCGTACAATTCCTTCATGTACTTTTGGACGGCGATTCTGAATTCCATGCAGCCGTTGTCGGAGTAGAAGCGGTTTTCAATCTTTCCCGCTTCAACTGCCAATGCCGCAACGACTTCTGGAAACGCCATGTCATCCGGTTCGCCGACGCCCATGTCGATCAGTTCCACGTCTGGATGCGCGGCTTTCGCGGCGCGTTTGGCGCGTTTGATCTTCTCAAACTTGTAGATAGTCGTGTCTTTGCCGAATTTGTTTCCGCCGATGCGTTCAGCGAACAATTCCTGTAAATAACTGTCTGCCATGGTGTTTCCTTAGTTATTGGCTGGATAATCTGGAGATTCTGGATGTTCTGGATGTTCTGGATATTCTGGATATTCTGGATATGCGACAAACCATAAGCCATAAGCCTTTGATGTCAAATGACATCAAAGATTCTTGCCGCAGCACTTTTTGTATTTCTTGCCGCTGCCGCACGGGCATGGATCGTTGCGGCCGACTTTCGGCTCTTCGCGCACGATCGGCTTGCCGCGTTCGGGCATCTCGCCTGTTTCCTTCTGCGGCGGCGCGAGCAACGCCGTGACTTCTTCTTTTACATCTTTATATAGACTCTTGTGATCACGCTTTAGCATGTCGCGGAAACGCTGGCTGCCACCGCCGAATAGTCCCATCACGGCTTTGCGCACAAACGACGTCTGGTCGCCAAGACACCCTTTGTCCAAGATGTCCATGACAGCGGGTTTCAGTTTGGAACCGCCGATGACGGAGGCATTTACAACCAGCGCCATCCACAGTTTCCAGTCGTCTTCCGGCGGAAGGCCGCGTTCTAGCAAACGGCGATATTCGTCAATCAGCGATTTTTCCGGAACGACGCCTTCCAGCAGGAGGAAATGGAATGAGAGAAGGGCCTGTTCGCGGATCGGCAGCATGACATGGCCGTCCAGAATCATGTCGCCGATCATGGGCAGATCGTCCTCCACGGCCATGGAACCGATGAGGCGGTGGAAGTCCCGCAGGAACCAGTCGCCTTCGGGAAGGTATTTCAAAAACGCCTCGCAACGGGCCAGACGGAAGACATCGCCGAACGACGATTTGTCTCGATTGAACGCGAGGCAGAGCAGGGCGGCTTTCACCTTGCGTATTTCATCTTCCTTTCCTTCAAGCTCTTCGGGATGGGACGCCGCATGCGTGATGATACCGCGCAAATCGTAGGCGAGCTCGCCGAACGGCTCGTTTTTCAGCATCTCGCAAGATGATTCCACCGCTTGGCAGAGCAGATTGGAGTCATTGCTTGATAAGGTTGACAAGATTTCCTGCTTATCCATAACTTATTCCGTATTGGTTGATTTTCCGTATTGATGTGTTGATGCACGACGCCAGAAAACAAGACAAACCTTATAAAATAAAGGCTTGCTTCCAATCTTGCAAATCATGGCGATTTTTTCTGGATATTCTGGATGTTCTGGATGTTCTGGATATTTGGAAGAATTTAACCTACTTTTATCCCTTTGATCCTTTTTTATCCCTTTATTCACATTCCTTTTTGGTGCAATCTTTCGCCCACAGCGCCGCCCGGATGGATGAGCGCGAACTGCTCTGCTTGATAGCCAGTCTGTTCGATCAACGCCGCTTGCAGGGCGTGGAAAATCATGCAGAGGGCTGTCGTGCTCGTCGTGCCCTGCGCATTCCATTTGTCCGTTTCGCGGTTGACATGCTGTTTGAGAACGACATCCGCCGCCGTTGCGAGCGGTGATTCCAGATTCTCCGTCACGGTGATGATGGAGACGCCCTTCTCTTTGCAGATATCGACGATTGGCAAGAGCTCCTTCGTCTTGCCGCCGCGCGACGCGAAGACCATCACATCGCCTTTCTGCAAAAATCCTGTCGCACCATGGACGGCTTCCGCAGGCGAGATGAATCGCGCGGGCCGTTCGATGCAGCACATGAGATGCGCAAAGTGTTGACAGATAATGCCAGAATGGCCGCAACCGCTAGATCCAATGCGTGGCGCGGCGGCCAGCAGTTCGACGGCACGCGAAAACGCGTCGTCGTCAAAATACTCCTTCATTTCAGAAAGACAGGCTATTTCAATGTCGTATGCGGCCTTTGCGGCGGCCAGTGCTTCGGCGGTCAGCATCTGTTTCTCCTTTGCATGAAAACGTCGTTATAATATTGTAATTATCAAGCTTTCAACTATAATATAAATTTCCATCTGATTTTTCAATCTTCTCACCCTATCAAAAGAGCGCATCCCATGAAGCAAGGCTGTTCCATCAAAGCGCCGTTTTTCGAAATCGGCCCAAAATCCTATCTGTTCGGACAGGACGTCATCGATCTCGCTATCGCGGCGGACGAAGCGTCGAAAAAATATGACGTCGATATCATTTTCACAACGCCGATTGTCGAAATCGCCCGTGTGAAGGCGGTGACGTCTCGCATCCATGTCTTTGCGCCGCACATGGATCCGTTGCGTCCGGGGCGTGGTTTGGCGGATATCCTGCCGGAATCGCTCGTCGCCGCGGGAGCCGAAGGCGTCATGCTCAACCACTGCGAAAAGCCGTTGACACTTGCCGTTCTGCGTGAAACCATCAAGCGTGCGGATGAAGTCGGTCTCGCGACGATTGTCTGCGCGGATTCGATGGCTGAGGCGAGCATGATCGCCATGTTGAAGCCGAACATCATCGTCGCGGAACCGTCGGAACTGATTGGCACAGGCGTGAGCGTCGGCCCACAATATGTGGAAGCCGCCACGAAAGCCGTCAAAGACATTGATCCGGAAATACTTGTGTTGACAGCCGCCGGCATTGCCAACGGCAACGACGTCTATAACACAATCATCGCGGGAGCGGACGCCACAGGCTCGTCCTCCGGTGTCGCGAAGGCGAAGGATCGTGCGGCAATGGTCGATGAAATGATTTCGGCCGTCCGCCGAGCATGGAACGAACGGCAAAACAAATAGCTTTCCAGAACATCCAGAATATCCAGAACATCCAGAATACCAACTCTTTAACCAAAAAGGAACAAACAATGGAATTCAAAGTCTATCAGAAAGAACTCGAACTGCAGTCCCGCGGCTGGATCCCCACCTTCCATGATGTCTCGAAGGAAGTCATCGAAATCGTGAAGGCCAGCGGCGTCAAAAACGGCACTGTCTGCATCGCCTCCCACCACACCACGTGCTCCGTCATGATTCAGGAGTGTTCGCACGACATTGATTCTTTCGACATCGAATATCTCCAGCATGATCTGCTCGATATCATGCGCAAGATGATTCCAGACTTTGCGGAAGAGCATCAATACCGCCATCCGGGCCCGATCCATCTCCAGTTCGGCCGCTATGTTAACGAGCCCGGCGACTTTACCAGCATGAACACGGACGGCCATCTCCGCTCCGTTTTCTTCGGCCGTAGCGAAACGATGACCATCAAAGACGGCGTTCTCGACGGTGGTGAATTCGCCCACATCTATTTTGTTGACTGGGATCATGTCCGCGCACGTCGCCGTCAGCTGAACGTCACCGTCATGGGCACGACGGAAGACCTGCAGGAAGATCGTAAGTGGAACGACGGCAAAGTCATCGACACGCTCCACAAGTTCACGTCCGAAGAGAAGGCCGACGACATCCACTACACCCTCCAGCAGAAACGCTAATCCAAAAGGAGCCACAATGAGCGAACAATTCATGATCGGCTGGGGCGAAGCGGACATCACCCCCTCGAATCCAAAAGTCGAACTGGCGGGACAGTACTACCAGCGTGTCGCGACGGGAATCCACTCACGTATCAAATGCGTCGCTCTCGCCATGAAGAAAGGCGACCAGCAGTCCGTTGAAGTCACGTTGGACGTCGTCGGCATGCCCGCGTCGTTGCAGAAAGACATCGCGGAAGCGGCGGCTGCCGCCAATCCGGGCCTCCGCGCGGAAAGTGTCTTCCTGAGTGCAATTCATACGCACAACGCACCTTACACAAGTCCTAAGGCACTTTCCCGCGAATGGTGCCCTCTTGATCCCGACGGTTTGACGCCTGAAGAATACAACCCGTTCTTGGTCAAGACGGTCGGCGAAGCCATTCGCCAGGCTTGGCAGGGGCTTCAGCCGGGCGGTGTCGCGCACGGCTTCGGCATCGCGCGAATCGGCCATTGCCGCCGCCCTGCGTTCGCCACGGGCGTTGCGCAGATGTACGGCGACGCGACGCGCGCGGATTTCGTCGGCCTCGAAGCGGGCGAAGACAGCGGCGTCGAACTGCTGTTCACGTTTGACAAGAGCGGAAAGCCCACGGGCGCAATCGTTAACATTCCATGTCCGTCGCAGGTCATGGAAGCGACTTACAAAAT
>JAFZAB010000095.1 GCA_017548425.1 Victivallales bacterium | reverse complement strand
TGGACCGCATCCGCAAGGATCCGACGGCGACGATGTACAGCGTCAGCCAGAACGACGTCTATAACTTCTGCACATGCAAGGAATGCAACGCGATGGCGGAGAAATACGGCGGCCAGTCCGGCCTGCTGATCTGGTTTGTGAACCAAGTGGCGGAAGCCGTCGAGAAAGAGTTTCCGAACGCGTTAGTCGAGACGTTGGCGTATCAATACACGCGGACGCCGCCTGTGAACATCAAGCCGCGCCACAACGTCGTGCCGCGTCTCTGCACGATTGAATGCGACTTCTCCAAGCCGCTGGACGTTTCGAAACATCCGCAAAACATTAAATTCGTGAAGGATATCGAAGGTTGGAGCTCCATGACGGACAAGCTGTTCATCTGGGACTACACGACGGATTTCGCCAACTATCTCTGCCCGTTCCCGAACTTCGGCTGCCTGCAGGGCAACGTGAAATTCTTCCGCGACAACCATGTCATCGGTTTGATGGAGCAGGGCGCTTATCAGGGCTATCATGCTGAGTTCGCGGAACTTAGAGGATGGATTCTTGCCAAGCTGTTATGGAATCCAGATCAAGATGTCGCGCCGTTGTACGACGACTTTTTCAACGGCTATTACGGCAAAGGCGCGCCGTTCATCCGTAAGTATTTTGATGAATTGCAGTCGCTTGTGACGGGCGACGACAAGATTTTGAACATCTGGATTGCACCGAACGTCGGTTGGATTACAGATGACTTCCTCGACCGTTCATTGAAGCTTTGGCAAGATGCGGAAGCCGCTGTAAAGGACGATCCTGTCAGACTTTACAACGTCCGCAAGAGCTCCATTCCAGTCTTCTTCGCACTGTATCAGCGGATGCCGCATGACAAGCCTGAATACAAATGGTCAGACACGGAAGTCAGCCCATTGCTAACGCCGAAGGCTGCCTATATTTGCAAGGAATTGGTGGCGCGTTATGACGAAGCGGATCCGAAAGGCGTCAAGCGGAACATTTATATTCGCGAAGGCGGCAATGCGCAGTATCAGGAATGGATTAAATTTGCGAAGACGGCTCCTGTCATCTCAATCAAAAACGGTGGTTTCACGGTTGGAATCGCGCCGAAGATGAACGCGCAGGTCGGTTACTTCCGCAATGCGGAAGGCGTTGATTTGCTGGATTCAACGGCAGGTGGTTTCTGCTTCGCGAACAATCTTGGCGGAGGCTTTGCGGATATTGCCGCGATGGAATATGAAGTCAAGATGCAAGCTGATGACCGACTGGTCTTGAGCGCTAAGAAAGATGGACTCGAGTTCGTGCAAACCGTCATGTTCAAGGATGACCAACTGATTTGCGGCGGACGAATCTTTAATGAATCGAAGAAAGCCATGAAAATCCGTCCATTCGCTTCGTTGGCGTTGGCGATTAATGCCAGCCCGTACTTCGCGTGGAAGTTGGATGACGGTCAGTGGAACGTATGTGCCTTGCAATCAGGAACAAAACTCGACTACATGGCGATTGGCGGCGAAGAAATCAACGGCAAGAAGACGTTGACCATCGTCGGTTCCAATGGACAAGGCGTGGAAATCGAATTGGCGCTGTTCGAAGACAAATGCGAACGCATTGCCATCCAATATCATGCCAAAGGATTGCGTCTCTTCTTAATCGAGCCTGTGAAGGATTTTGCGGCGAATGGCAACGCGCTCTGCCGTGTTATTTTGAAACATGTCAAGGAAAATGTTGCGGCCGATGTCAAGCCTGCGGATGCGAACGCCCCTGCGCGTCTTGTTTATGAAGATTGCACGATTCCGTTGCAGAAGAAGCCGATGTGGGGCGAGACGGTTATCGATGCGGAAGCCATTGACAAATCGGCACATAAGCTGTCGAATTCACACTACGAATGGTGCATCCAGCTGCGGCCGGACATGCATCTTTTGGACACATCGAAAACTTATACGGTTCGCGCACGTATAAAAGTCGTTCCAAAGGAAAATGTCGCCGAAGCCGAAGCGTTTTGGGGAGGCATCTACAACACCGCCACGGCGCAATACTACGGCAACATCAGCCCGAAGGTGAAGGATGTCCAGCCCGGCTACCAGTGGTATGTGTTCAGCGCCAAATGGCCGCCGCATTCGACGGATTACATTTGGATGGGACCGCCGCGTTTCTTCAACGGCCGGACGCCTGTGGAAGCCGTCTATCTGGATCGGATTGAGATTATTGAGAACAAGTAATGAAAAAACTAGTCTTCTAGGCGAGTAGAAGCCTAGAAGACTAGAAGGCAAAGAAGAATTAACATGAAGAAATTACTGCTATTTTTCTGTCTTTTGTTTGCATTTGCGGAGGCGCATGTCAGCAACTGGCCGCTCCGTCCCTCCGCGGATTTGCGTGATGATGCCATGAAACAAATCAAAGCTTTTACGGAGAGCTTCCCGCAGGATGCGGCGGTGGCTCGCGCGAAGGAGATTCTGGCGGATGAAACGTTGCAGAAGGATATGCATGCGTGGATGAGACCGACCATGGATCTGGCGTTGGATATTCTGGACCGCCATCCCGTTTCGCCTGACAACGAAGCGATCCGCAAGGCCGCGTTGATAATTCTCGACTATCCGATCCATGTGAACAACAAGGCGGACGAGCCGGATGTCAATGAAAAATGGCAGTCGCTGATCGCGTATTATCAGCAGCGTGCTCTCAAGAAACTTGCGGAAGTGGTTAAAAAGACGGAAGTTCCAGCTGGCAAACTGGCGATCTGGAAAGTCTATAACATGGGGTATATCATCAAGAGCGAACATCATTGCATCGCATGGGACATTGTGCGCACCAACGGTTTAGGACAGCACGTCAATGAATTGAACGAACCGATGGCGGAGCTGTTGAAGGAGATTGAATGCATGTTCATCTCCCATTGGCACGGCGACCACTTGCAGATGTGGTGCGCATGGCGCATCCTGAAGGATGGCAAGCCTGTCTTCACCCCTGAAATCCCGCCCAGAAAAGAAGCACCGGCACCGAATCGGGAAGACAAGCGGTTCACGTATGTGTGGGAAAGCAAGGAAGTTCCAGCGGAAGGCTACAAAGACATCAAATTCAAAGTCATACCTGGCCATCAAGTGGAATTATTATGTAGTTTGTTCGCTGTGACAATCGACGGATTGACTATCATGCAGACGGGCGACAATCAAGACAGGACCGTCTTTGACCATTTTGCGGAACTGGGCCGTGTCGATGTCCTGATCGGCACCTGCTGGAGCTTCATTCCGCGCAACTGCTTGGAAGTCGCAAAGTCCTGCAAAGGAGAAGGTATTGAACGTCCGCAGTTCTATATCACAGGGCATGAAAATGAAATGGGCCATCCGCCGACCAATCGCGAATCCTTCATGGAGAGCTACAAACGTATTGGCGACCGCAGCAAGCTGCCGATGCCTTCCTTTATTCTGAATATTGGAGAGGGCATCTGGTATCCGGATGGAAAGGCCATTCAGTAACTTCACGGGACGAACGGGACATACGGGACGAGATAATTTTTTTGCAATAGATTGATATTCATGGTATTATAAGGAAAAACATGGCTCATTTGACAAAATTCAGCGGAAATTGCCGCTATATCGTGACAGACATCGATTACACGTTCATCGGAAGCGACCGGAAGATGATTCAGGCGAATCTGGATGCGATTCGCGATGCGCAGGCGGCGGGCATTGAAGTCGCTTTCGCAACAGGCCGTTGCATGAGCGCCATTTTGGAATGGTGCGAGCAGATGAAACTGACGGCTCCGCAGGTCGTCGATAACGGCGCGACCGTGTTTTCGCCTGTGACGAAAAAGGTTCTGGATGCAAAAGTGCATACGGTAGAAGCCTGCCGTTATTGGGCGGAAGGCTTTCATAATGCGGGATTTGAGCCAGTCCTTTGCACGCCGGAGGACTATTATGTCTGCAATCCGGACGACGATGTGCGCCATCAGATTGAAGTCCATGATGAACATTATACCGTCTATGATTCATGGGACAAGATGATGGCGGATCATGGCGCGCGGGCGGTGAAAGTCACGGGAACGACGGGCTATCGCATCGCTGAAATCGAAGCGGTCTGCACGCGGTTGATCGCGGAGGCGAAACAGCTCGGGATTCCGTTCAGTGCGACCTACACGGAGAAGGGCATTCTCGTCGTGACGGCGGAAAATGTCTCGAAGATAAGTGGCGTGGAGATGGCGGCGAAGCAGCTGGGCATCAGTCTGGCGGATGTCGCAGCCATCGGCGACGGCGACAACGACGCGGACATGCTGGCCGGCTGCGGTCTGGGCATTTCGTTGGCCAACGGCACGGATATGGC
>JAFZAB010000094.1 GCA_017548425.1 Victivallales bacterium | reverse complement strand
GCCAATGCGCAAGGCGATCCAATCCTGCCGTTTTCGACCAACTGCTGGGCGAGCGATACAGGGCTGCCGAATTCAGACGGCAGTATTTCCGAACGGAGCTTTACATGGAAGCCCACGCTCGAAAAGATTCTCAAAGAGGACGTGAAGCCGACGTTCCGTTGGTTTGACGCAGGATGGTATTTCGATCCGGAAGGGAATACCGTCGAAAGCAATTGGTGGGGGACGATTGGCTCATGGGAACTGGATCGCGTCAAATGGCCTGGAAACAGTTTCCGTGAGTCGAACGAAGCCTGCCATGCTGTCGGCATGAAAGTGTTGACATGGTTTGAGCCTGAACGAGTTACGAATGTTCCTGCTCTTGTGAAAAACTACGGTTACAAGGCCGAATGGGCCATTGACAACGGCCGCGGCGTCATCACGAACAATCTTGGCAACGACGAATGCTTCCAATGGACGATGGGCCGCATCATCAAGATGTTGGACGAGAATGCCGTCGATTTGTTCCGTGAAGACAACAACAGCGATCCAGGCTCTTCGTGGCCGGCGTTGGACAACGCGGAAAGCAAACAATACGGCATCCCGCGCCGTGGCGTGAACGAAAACAAATCGATTCAAGGCCATTACAAACTTTGGGACGGCATCATCGATTATTGCGGAAAGCATGGCAAATGCACATTTGTCGATTCCTGCGCATCTGGCGGAGGCCGCAACGACATTGAATCCATGCGGCGCGGCATCCCGTTCATGCGCAGTGACTACGACCGCACGACGACATCCATGCGCCTTTCGATGACCGCTTCCTTCTGCAAATGGATTCCGTTCCACGGTGCTTCGACGAAAGAGACGCAAGGCCAATTGGAAAGCGCGAAAGGGCGCGGTAGTGACGAATATGTCAACCGCGTGTCATTCCTGCCCGTCTATAACATTTCCGGATATGATTTTACGCACAATCCGGACATTGATTTTGATTTGCTCCGCAAGAACTTCGGCGAATGGAAACGCTACAACCACTTGCTAAGCCGTGATTTGTATGTGTTGACGCCGTGGCATCACAATCAAGATCGCTATGGTTGGACGTCGTTCGCCTATGACGCTCCAGAAAAAGGCGAAAGCATCCTGCTGGTCTTCCGCATGGAGGATTGCCGCACGGATACATTCAAGGCGAAACTGCCGTTCGCGGAAGACGGCAAACGATATGAACTGAAGAACGTCGATACAGGCGAAATCGTGTCGATTGACGGCAAATCACTGCGGCAAAATGGTTTGGCTGTGAAACTCGACCATCCGCGAGCCTGCGCGCTGTTTGAAGTGAAGAGACTGTAAGGGACGAAAGGGGCAGAAAAGGCAAAAGGGACAAGCGAATCATTGCTTGTCCCTTTTGCTTTGTGAAACCTCTGTATTTGCCTTAAGCTTTGGGCTTTAAGCTTTTAGCTATAGAATTCCTTGTACCAGCGGGCGAAGCGGCGGAGGCCTTCGCGGAGGGATGTCGTCGGACGGAAATCGAAATCATGCTCCAGCTCGGAGACATCCGCGAAGGTGGCGACAACGTCGCCTGGCTGCATGGGAACGAGTTCCTGATGCGATTTGAAATCATAATCCGCCGGCAGGACGTTGGCAGCGACAAGTTCCTCTTGCAGAATCGATACGAAATCTAGCAGATTTTCAGGATTGCTGTTGCCGATGTTGTAGATCTTGTAGGGAGCGGCGCCATCCATCGCGACAGGAGCATGTTGCATGACGCGTTTCACGCCTTCCACGATATCGTCGATGTAGGTGAAATCGCGTTTGCAGTTGCCGTAATTGAAAATCTTGATCGTTTCGCCTTTGACAAGCTTGTTGGCGAAGCCGAAATACGCCATGTCAGGACGTCCGGCGGGGCCATAGACGGTGAAGAAACGGAGGCCTGTAGAAGGAATGCCGTACAGCTTGCTGTAGGAATGGGCCAGCAGTTCGTTCGATTTCTTGGTCGCCGCGTAGAGCGATACGGGATTATCGACTTTGTCGTCCGTGGAATAGGGCATCTTGGCATTCGTGCCATAGACGGACGAACTGGAGGCATAGACGAGATGTTCGACGGGATGGTGGCGGCAGGCTTCGAGAATATTATAGAATCCTATTAAATTGGATTCGATGTAAGCGTCTGGATTTTCAATGGAATAGCGGACACCGGCCTGTGCGGCGAGATTGACGACGACAGACGGTTTGTATTGCTCAAATACATCGTTCAAAGCTTTCTTGTCTGCGAGATTGGCTTTGACAAACGTCCAGCTACTTTCCGGTTTCTGTTCCGCCAATTTGGCGATTTGCGCAAGCCGCCATTCCTTCAGGGAGACGTCGTAGTAGTTGTTGACGTTGTCGTAACCGACGATGGCGATGCGGGACTGTGATTTAAGCAGTTCCATGACGAGATTGGCGCCCACGAAGCCGGCTGCTCCCGTGACCAATACCGTCTTGCCTGTCAAATCCACATTCGGTGTCAACATATTGATTCCTTTCTATCTTAAAATCAGTTATTTAAATAAATTGATCACGTGACAGCCGAGGCCCATCTTCGTCAATCAATTTTTGGAAGCGAACTGCGAGGCGATGCAGAACAGCTTGGTTAAGGCGGTTCCGTGTTTCAGGCAGAACAGGAAAATCCGATGCTTTCTCGACAGTCCGTCCGCATGGCTGATTCGTTCAAAATCTTTGTCTTGAAGCGTGTCGTGGAAGATCTTAGCGAAATTCGCGGAGCGTTCGGCAGATGTGGCCGCTTTGTCGCAACGCGCTTCCTGCAACGCATGATAGGCCGTGTTGAGGAAAAGGATCGGAAGATAGGATGGAGCGTATTGCTCATGATCGAACTGACGGAAGAGATTAAGGCGATTGGTCCAAAGCATTCTCCAGTATTTCTCCTTCGTTCCGAAATCGTAGCGCGATTTTCTGAAGAAAATGAAGCAAAGGGATTTTGGATTGAGGATGTAGTGGTAGAACACCTTGTTGGAAATGGCCGCCCGATCCACGTATTCCAGATAATTCAGCATAAACGCCTCGTCTTCAGCGAATTGCAGGCCAGAAATGAAACGGATATGGTGTTGTTCAATGATGCTCCGCTTGAACAGCGCAAGTGTGACATATCCTTTCACACGCGGGTCATCGACGCAACGATAGAAGGCGAGAATCATCTTTTTGATGATATCCTCTCGATCCATAAGGGCTTCGCCGTCAGTGGGATACGGCATACGGATATCTTCATGATCGCTGCCGTCGCAGATCAACGCGCAGGTGGAGAATTGCGCATCATTGTCAATGGCGCGATTGTAAAGATATTCGAGCATGCCGGGCTCGATTTTATCATCGGAATCGCAGAAGATGATCCATTCGCCACGCGCGACATCAAGAGCTTTGTTTTGAGCGACGCTGACGCCGCCATTCGGTTCATCCAAAAAGACGATTTTGTCCGGATACTTTTCCGCATACTCGCGGCAGATTTCAGGCGAATTATCGGTCGAACCGTCGTTGACAATGATGATTTCAAAATCCCCAAGTGTTTGGGCCAGAATGGAATCCAGACAAGAAGCCAATCGTGCGGATGTGTTGTACACAGCCGAAATGACACTGACTTTGGGGGATTTGGATGTTGTCATTTTACATGCCTTGCGGATGCTTGATGCTGTCGCGGATGATGACGTCATGGGCGCCGCCTTCGACGAGCGAGACGCTGGAGACCAATGTCAGTTTGGCGTTTTTCTGAAGTTCGGGGATGCTGAGAACGCCGCAGTTGCACATCGTGTGGCGGATCTTCGCAAGCGTGATATTGAGCGTCGTGTGAAGCGAACCCGCGTAGGGGACATAGCTGTCAACGCCTTCGACGAAGGGGAGCGTCTTCTTGCCGCTCTGGCCGTAACGCGCGACATTCTGCGCACGAGCACTGCCTTCGCCCCAGTATTCCTTCATGAAATTGCCGTTGATCTGGACGATTTCGGAAGGCGATTCGTCAAAGCGGGCAAAATAGCGGCCGAGCATGCAGAAATCGGAACCCATGGCGAGGGCGAGCGTGATATGGTAGTCATGGACAATGCCGCCGTCGGAGCAAATCGGAACATAAACGCCAGTCTCTTCATAATATTCATCACGGGCCTTGGCGACTTCAATGACGGCCGTGGCTTGGCCGCGGCCAATGCCTTTCGTCTCGCGGGTGATGCAGATGGAACCACCGCCTATACCGACCTTTACGAAATCGGCACCCGCATCCGCCAAAAAGCGGAAACCATCGCGGTCCACGACGTTGCCCGCGCCAATTTTGACGGTGTCGCCGTATTTCTTGCGGACGAACTGCAACGTGCGCTTCTGCCATTCCGTGTAGCCTTCGGACGAATCGATGCAGAGGATGTCCGCTCCCGCTTCAACCAAGGCGGGAATGCGCTGTTCATAATCCTTTGTATTGACGCCCGCGCCGACGATGTAGCGGTGCTGCCCGTCCAGCAGTTCCAACGGATTCTCTTTATGCTGATCATAGTCCTTGCGGAAAACGAAAGCCACGAAACTGCCATCCTTCGTGATGATGGGCAACGTGTTCAGCTTGTGCTCCCAAATCAAATCATAAGCGGCTTGCAGGGTGATGCCTTCCTGTGCGCAGACCAGTTTGTTGATGGGCGTCATGAACGACTGGACTTTGGCGTCCAACGGAATGCGTTCCAACGTGTAGTCACGGCTGGTGACCATGCCGAGCAGTTTGCCGTGGGCGGTTCCGTCATCCGTGACGGCGACGGTGGAGTGTTTTGATTTCGCCTTCAGATCAAGGATATCCTGCAACGTGTTGTTCGGCGTGAGATTGGAATCTGATGTGACGAATCCGGCCTTGTAGTTTTTGACGGCACGGACCATGTTCGCTTCGCTGTTGATCGTCTGGTTGCCATAAATAAAGGTAATACCGCCTTCGCGGGCGAGGGCGACGGCCATGCGGTCGCCCGAAACGGCCTGCATGATGGCGGAGACGAGCGGGATGTTCATCGTCAGGGCAGGCTTTTCGCCGCGTTTGAATTTGACGACGGGAGTTTTCAGGGAGACGTTCGAAGGGATGCAATCCACGCCCGTGTAGCCTGGAATCAGCAGATATTCGCTGAACGTATGGGAAGGTTCGTCGTAATAGAATGCCATGATAACTCCTTGAAACGTGCCTGTAATTCTCAAATCAAGTAATAACTTGGCTTTTTAATATAATTCTAGACAAGTCAATTTTCAAATGACTTTGTTATTATGAAAGAAAAAATGTTCTTTTGTAAAATTAATATTTTCTTAATATTTTTTCCTTGTTTTATAATTCTGGTAAGATAAATTAAAAAAGACTTTTTAAATATTTTTTATTATTGATTGAATGGAGAACAATATGAAAGACGTTAATTTTATGAAGAATATTCTATTAGCGTGCATTATCCTCTTGTCCACAATATGTGTCATGGGGGCGGAGTTCGAGTTGGCAAGCTGGCGCAAGTATCTTGTGAACGGCGGTGTCCAGACTCAGTGCGACTATTTGATTCAGCTGATGAAGGAGATGGAGAAGAACGATGGAAAAGCCAATGGATTGTCCGAGAAGGAGATGGATGCAATTATCGACTGGTGCGCCAAGAAGGTCAAGGAGTTCCCATGGGAGGAATATGACAAGGTTCCGATAAAGAAAGACGCGCCACATGAATACAGCCCGCGCAGCGCAGCGGGAATGCAACTTTCCTTCCTGCTTTTCGCCTATGAAATTGACATGCCGAAGGCGGAGGCGTTTGTTGAATATGTTGAAACAAATAAAGATGCCCCATCCGGATTGAGAAACGCATGGTTCAAGAAATCCAATAGTGACCGCCGTATCGTAAGTGCTTCAAAAATCTGGAGCAAGCGTATCCAGGAGAAAGGAATCAGCAAAGAGGAGTTCGTCAAGGTCGTATTAGACAAGTCGTATATGACCAAAAAAGGATATCGCATCTTCAATCCATTTATTCACGACAAATCGAAAACAACTGAATTACAGATGGACAAGGAATGCATCAAGAAAATAGCAGAATCATTGGCGGAAGACTTTCCTGATGGCGGAAAACTCCAGAAACCAGCTAATCCTTTGCGTGTAAGGAGATTTCCGCGGTCACTTCAAATGCATATTCTGGATGCCGTCAAATCTTTACTTACGTTGGAAGAACAGTATTACTGGTTCAAGGAAAATGTCGGCAAGCCGGGCATTCTGGAAAACTACAAGGAGGAGATGGAGCAGTTCATTACGGGCTACGCGGTTGAACTGGAGGCCCAGAGACGGCGTCCCACTGTCGAGAAATTCGTCAAGGTCGTCCTGGACAAGACATACATGAGCCAACGGGACCATGTGATATTTGGCTACTTCCTGCTTGACAAGGGGCTGGTTGCCGAATTGCAGGCCGACAGGCCAACATTGGCAACGGTCATGGAATCGCTGACGGAGGATTTTCATTCAGGGTACAAAAGTCTCCAAGGTATTTATATTGCTCAAGAAGGAAATGAATTCTTCAAAGAAAACCAACTTCAACATAATGTCATGAAGGCCGCCAAAACGCTTTTGACACGGGAGGAGCTGTATTCCTGGTTCAAGGAAAATGTTGATAAACCGGGCATTCTGAGACACCATTGCGAAGAAATGAAACAGTTCATAGCGGACTATGAGGGCAAGTAGGAGCCAGAGAAAACAGGAAGGACGTTGAGGCGTCTCTCTTATTCCAACAACCGAATAACAAAAGAACGTCCAGACGTGGCGGCATGGCCGTCAAGCCTGGACGTTCTTTTTTATGTATCAGAAGATGCGAACGGATTAAGCGAGATCTTCGATGCGGAAGACAACGGGCGTTTCGGAGCATTCATCCAGAACGGCGATTTCCGCGAGGGCGGATTTGAGGGCGGCGTCCTGCGCCTTGTGCGTCAAAATGACCATGGCGACGGAACTGCTGCTGGAGTTCTCCTTCTGCGTGACGGAGGCGATGGAAATGTCGTATTTTGCGAGGATGCCGGAAACTTTGGCGAGCACGCCGGGCTTGTCCATGACCTGTAGTCTTACATAATATCTTGCAATGACTTCCGACGATTCCATGACATGTTCGTAGCCGTCGTACGGCGTGAACGCGGGCAGACGGCGGAGGCAGTTGTTGGAAATGTTGAGGCCGAGATCGATCAAATCCGCGACGACAGCGGAAGCCGTCGCCTGACGGCCTGCGCCGCGGCCGTAGTACATCGTGTTGCCGACGATGTCGCCGCGGATCCAGACGGCGTTGAAGACGCCACTTACGTTGCCGAGCAGGGAGGCGGCGGGCACGAGAGCGGGATGGACCCCCAACTGGATGTGGCCGTTGACTTCCTTGATGATGGCCAGCAGTTTGATGCGGTAGCCGAGTTCGGAGGCGTATTGGATGTCCTGCTGCGTCACGCTGGAGATGCCCTGCGTATCGACCTGCTTGGCGTTGAACCAATGACCGTAGGCAAGCGAGGCGAGAATGGCGGTCTTGTGGGCGGTGTCGAATCCATCGACATCCAACGCGGGATTGGCTTCCGCGTAACCGGCCTCCTGCGCGGCCTTTAGAACGGCGTTGAAGTCGGCGCCTTCCTGCTCCATACGCGTGAGAATGTAATTGCATGTGCCGTTGAGGATGCCGAGAATCTCCTGCACATGGTTGGCGGCGAGGCCTTCGCGAAGGGCCTTCAGGCAGGGGATGCCGCCGCCGACGGACGCTTCGAACCAGATATCGACGCCGTTTTCCTGCGCGGCGGCGAAAAGCTCCTGTCCGTAGGTGGCAAGCAACGCCTTGTTGGCGGTGACGACGGATTTCTTGTGCTGGAGAGCTTTGAGAATGAACGTCTTGGCGATGGTCGTACCGCCGACGAGTTCGACGACGACCTGTATATTCGGATCTTCAATGACATCCATGGCGTTCGTAGTCAGCACGCCGTCCGGGACTTTCACGCCGCGATCCGTCGTGATGTCCAGATCCGCAATACGTGTGATGACAGGCGTGAAGCCAACCCGCTGGCTGATGAGCTGCGCGTTTTTCTGGATGGTTTCGACGACGCCTGCGCCGACGGTGCCAAAGCCGATGATGCCGATGTGGAGTTCTTTCATGTTGTGTTTTCCTGTAAACTAAACGGATTAGGCGATTGGATACGAGACTTCCGTTCCGTTGCTTTCGCCGTCAAACCATAAATTTATATGGAGAGGCGCCTGACGGCAAGAAAATCCATGTCATTTTCCCAATTTCCTGCGGATTTTCTCCGCTGATTTTTCATCGTTGTTGTTCAGATGGGCCTGAATCATGATCTTCTTGTCCCAATCCGCGAATTGCGGGTCTGCGTCGATCTGCTTGCCGCTGCCGCGATCAAGCGAACGGACGAACGTGGTGAGGAACTTCACGGCCTCCTGCGTCTGGCCGGTCTTTTTCGTGAAGTCGAGATAGGCGTTCAGTTCCGTCACGATTTTGACGCCGTCCTTCCGTTTGGATTTCAGGAAAGATTCGTATTTGAGACGGGCGGCGACGGGATCGGCGTTTTCATCGTCGAGATTGACGGAGAGATTGGATTTGAAGGACTTCCGTTCAAGATCATCACGATCTCTGATACTGCGGCGTGCACGTTCGAGGACTTTTTCCGCAAGTGCTTCGTCGCCTTTTTCCCTGAGTGCGTCCGCCTGCTGTTGGCGAACGATGAGCACGACATCCGGATAGTCATTGAACGCCTTCGCTTGATTTTCATAGCATTCCATTAGTTTTTTATGATCGTCTTTGACAAGGCTTGCATAGACGTCCCATGCCGTCAGATTGGTCTGGTTGACGACGATGGCTTGTCTCGCGACGGTGATGGCGGCCTTTTTGAATTGCAATCCGGCAAGCGTTTGAGCGATTCGGACATAGGCATTGGACTGAATGGATTCGTTTTCATGCTGAAGCTTGTCGCAGAGCAACTTGACAAGATGGTCGTTGTAGCCCATGCCGGTCTGCGGATGAACGGCGTTGCCGGCCGTGTATTCGTCGTTTTCATAGCGTCCAACATCCATGTCCCATTTCCCGTTTCCTTTCATGACGGCGGCCCATGCATGGAAGCCGCGTTTTCCCGCTCCCGAGAAGAAAATGGACGGGACGCCGCGTGATTTCGCCGCGATGGCGGTGTAGGCGGCTTGATCGACGCAGATGCCACCGTTCTTCTGGATGCTTTGTAGCGTATAGGGACCGTTGGGCCAGCTGAACTGTCCTGTTTCCAGCCGTTTATGGTCGTATTTGATGGATTGGAAAATCTTGTCGTATTTGCCGCCTTTGATGTTTTTCGCGGCCCATTGGAGTTCTTCGACGGGAATTGGCGCATCGACGACGAAACAGAGGGCGGAGACGGTCAGGCGGCTGAAGGGGATGGCGCTGCGGTGGGAGCTGTAAAGCTGATGGAAGAAATCGTAGCGATTTTTGATGTCCGGATTGTTTGATGGTATGTTGTTTTCGCCAATCTGGCCATGCATGGGAGGTCGTGGCGAATCCCACACGAGCGCGATGGCGAGCATGAGCGGAAAGAATTCGTCCCGTGATGTCTGGTCGTGGTTGTATAGCGTTTCCAAAATATCCATGACATTCGGCAGATTGTCTTTGCCGGGCGTGAAATACTCCATGAAAAGGGCGGCACGCTGCTGGTTGCACCACAGCCATTTGGCGAATTTGGCGGAAGGGGCTTTGGAAAGCGGCTGGCTTTTGAGGAGAGTGAGCGCGTAAACGGCATCACAAGCAGGATGGAGGCGTTTGATTTTCTCTACGGGAAGGGGCGCGTTTTTGTTGTCGTCCAGATAGCCGGAGATGATTGTGACCAGTGGCTGGAAGGCTTGGTCGCACGAATTTTCCGCATAGAGTTTGGCGACAAGATTATAGAAGGTGTCCGTTTTCGGCGAATTGCCAAGAAACGCGGTGACGTCCGTTTGCGCGGTCGCTGTCAAAGCAAAGAGAAAGGCCGTTACGGCAAACTGAAAACATGTTTTTTTGAAAGTCATAATGGTTGTTTGTTTTTGTTGGCGGTTCTTTCATTCCTGTGATGGCGGCTTGAAGTCATGACAGGCGGAGACGTATGCAAGAATATTCTCCAACGGCACTTCGGGCTCCACGAGATGTGTCGGTGCGGCAAGCAGGCCGCCGCGTGGTCCGGCGATGGAGAGATTTTCAATGGTTTTCGCATAGACTAACTACTTCTCTGCGCAAGCGCATGCAGGGTTCATTTACCGCTACGCAAGTTTCAAGGAAGATTCCTATGCCGGCAAGGGCAAGTTCCAGAACGGAGAATCGTACGAG
>JAFZAB010000093.1 GCA_017548425.1 Victivallales bacterium | reverse complement strand
GGCGGCCATCGCGATGGCCGCCACTGGCTCGTCCGAAGCCGCCGCCAATTCACGAATCAGCGACAGACAGTCCGCCCAATGGGCCTGTGGCGCGATTTCCACCATATCTCCATCACGGATAAACGTCACTTCCCGTGCACTTTCCGCGACAATCTTTTCACCATCAAACAGTACGCCTTTCAGCGCACTTGTACCTAAATCCAAACCAATTGTTTTCATGCTATTGTAGTCTATTCTTGTTTATTATGGTATCTGGAGGTGCTGGATTTTCTAGATTTTCTGGAAGCCTTCTCCAGAACATCCAGAACAACCAGAATATCCAGAACACAACGTCTTTATGATCAATCTCCAAAACTTCCAGTACTTCCAGTACTTCCAGAACACAACATCTCCGCCATAAACTCACGAAGCGCATCTTTCCAATGCGGCATCGGCGGCAAACCGCTCCGCTTCAACGCCGCTTTCTCAAGCGACGAATTCGCAGGACGATGCGCAGGCCGTGGAAACTCCTCCGTCGTGCACGGCACGACTTCCTGTTCCACGCCAGCCATGCGGAAAATCTCTTTCGCATAGTCGTACCACGTCGTCTCGCCTTCGCAGGTCAGATGCATGATGCCACGCAAGTCTTTTCGTTCCAAAATCATCCGCAGATGGCGAGCCACCGCGACGGCGGACGTCGGATTCCCCCGCTGATCATTCACGACCTTTAGCACGGGGCGTGTACCATCCGCCAATTTCAGCATCGTGTGCAGGAAACTCGGGCCGCCGTCGCCATAGAGCCACGCCAGTCGCAAAATCAGATGGTTCGCGCAGTTTTTGTGGATGGCGTTTTCGCCTGCCAGCTTGCTCGCTCCATAGACAGTCTGCGGATCCGGTTCGTCCGTCTCCACATACGCGCATGGCTTGTCACCACGGAAAACATAGTCCGTCGAAATCGCAATGAGCCGTTTACCAAGCACTTCGCATGCTTTTGCGACATTCGCGCTACCCGTCTCATTGATAAGAAACGCGCGTTCCCGTTCCGTTTCGCACAAATCCACCTGCGTCATCGCCGCGCAATGCACGACGGCATCGACATCCGCCGCGGCAATCGCCGAGCGGACGGCCTCCTCGTTCGTAATGTCGCATTCGGGCAAGTCGCCAATGACGAAATCCACATCCTTCAGCACACGTCGTAACGTTCGTCCCAGCATGCCTTTACCACCTGTCACGAATAGCTTCATTTATCGGTTCCCTGCAGTTTTCGTTTCAAAATCGCCAATTTCACCAAGCCTAGACGTATCCATTGCGAAACACGCAACAGCCCCAACATCACGGAGGAGCTTTTCGCGTATTCGCTGAAAAACAACCGTTGTCCAAATAGTTCGCAATCAAGCAATAGCAGATTCGGTGCCTTCTTCGATGTTGTGTTGCCCACGAAATGACGAATCGACACCGACGCATCGTAGTATGCCTGCCGACCGATTTTCCGAAACCGTTCGCTCAGCAGTTCCTCCTCCCAATACAGAAATGTTTTGGAATCAAAACCTTCCACCGCTTGGAAATCCGCCGTCCGCACCATGTGGAAACAACCGCCCACGATGTTCACGAATTCGGACTTCCGCTCACGATCCTTCCACAACCAAAACCGTTTCGCTCCGAACAGCGGCTCGCCGATGTTGCGGCGAATGTAATATCCAATTTCAGGCTTCTCATAGCCCGGCCCTTGCAGATCGCCGTTCAAATCAATGACTTTCGGCCCGATGCAACCGATTTCGGGAATCTCATCCAATCTACGGCTCAGCACATCAACCACATCCGCCGAGATGAATTCGATGTCGTCGTTGCTGAACAGCAATTTGTCCGTATCCGGAAAATTGCGCGTCAGAAACGCCGCACCGAGATTGTTGCCGCGCGCATAGCCGAGATTCTCCTCCACATGCAGTACAAACAGACTTCCTTCCGAAACCGTGTCCGACGCCGTCACGACGGCGACGCCCAGTTCGCTTGCAAGCCGTTCCGCATGAGCACGTTCACTGCCTGTATCGACGATCAGCGTGCGATGCGGCACGCCAATCTTCGGCAGTTCATTTCGCACATACGCAAGTACTTGCTCATGCGATTTATAGATGAGAACGACGATTCCGACCATCCGTTATTCATTCTCCAAAATGATGACGCCATGCAGCGTTCCCGCTAGTTTTGCGTCATGCCATGTCCAGACGATTTTGCCGTCTGGCGCGAACATCAGCAACTGCTGACCTTTCTCACTATCATTCGCGCCATGGCCTGTCCAGTTGCTCACGACGATTGAGCCGTCTTTCAGCACTTCCATGCCCGCGAAGAAGCCCGACACGATGCCGCGCGCCTTTTCGTCATCCTTCACATGCAGACGGCGGATTTCCTTTCCGTCCGTGTCGAACTCCACGATGGAGCCACCGTAACCACTGGAAACCAACAGGTTGCCATTCGCAAGACGTTCGCCTTGATAGACATGACGACCGCCCGGAATCTTCGTCTCACGAATAACTTTTCCCGTCAAATCGACTTCTGTCAACGTGTCTTCCGGCCCACCAAAATACATTGTGCCGACGCCACTCTCGCGCATGAGCCGCAAGCTGTTACGACCGGGGAAGACCGCCTTGCGCAACACGTTGTCTTCTGCGTCCAGTTCGAAAATCACCGTGCCGCCTTCACGCAACGCCGCCAACAGCGTCTTGCCGTCTTTCGTGCGGCGGCAAGACATCGTGCCGTTGAATTCGTCGCGGGCAAGCGTCTTCATGATGGTCTTCGTCGGTAAATCCAACTCATAATAGCCACGACGGCCATTGAGCAACAGCCGCGTCGGCGACAGCATCTGGTAATCGCGGCATTTTTCAGGCAGTTTCAACGCCCAATTCTCCGCTGCGTTCTTCGTATTCACGTAGATCAACTGGCCGCGCGATTCATCAATGCCCAGAAAACGCACGGGAACGGCGTATGACACAATCGCCAACAGCACGAAAAACACACTAATTTTTTTCATTTCATCCATCCTGCTTGTTTTTTTGAAACCATGGTTAATCTTATTTCCTTTACTATACATTATATAACGGCATTTCAAGAAAACAAACCATAAGGAAGTGAATCATGGGCGAATTGTCAGGCAAAGTCGCGTTGGTAACAGGCTCTTCAAGAGGCCTCGGCAAAGGCGTGGCTCTCGTGCTCGCGGAAAAAGGCGCGGATGTCGTCGTCAACTACAACAGCAGCCGCGAAGAGGCGGAGGAAGTCTGCAAAGCCGTTCGCGGGTACGGCGTCCAATCCATCTGTGTTCAGGCCAACGTCGGCAAGTCGGACGATGTCCAACGGCTTTTCTCTGAAATCGACGCAAAGTTCGGCAAGCTTGACTTTCTTGTGAACAACGCGGGAACGAGCCGCGCGGAAAACATTTTCGACATCACGGAGGAGAATTGGGACTATATTCTGGAGACGAATCTGAAAAGTGTCTTCCTCTGCAGCAAAGCGGCCATGATTCGCATGCGCGAACGGAAATTCGGCCGCATCGTCAACATGTCATCGATGGTCGCGCATCAAGGCGCGTTGTTCGGCCATGTCCATTATGCTTCCACGAAAGGCGGCATTCTTAGTTTCACGAAAACATTGGCCCGCACGGCCGCCCCATACGGCATCACCGTAAATGCCGTTGCTCCAGGCATTATCAAAACGGAACTTCTCTTCAAAACGCATGGCGAAGAAGGCGTCGCCAAACTCGCCTCCACGGTGCCGCTCGGACTTGGTGAAATGCGCGATGTCGGCCTCGCCGTCGCCTATCTATGCGGCGAAGGCGGCAATTATCTCACTGGCATCTGCCTTGATGTCAACGGCGGAATGTACATGCATTAATGCTTAATGCTTAATGCTTAATGCTTAATGCTTAATGCTTAATGCTTAATGCTTAATGCTTAATGCTTAATGCTTAATGCTTAATGTCATCGGGCGGAGGTGAAAGCCTCCGCTACTTTCCGCATCATGCATTAAAGGGGACGCCTTTTTTGTCTTTATCGGAAATAATTCTTTCATTGATTGGAATCTTCCAATCAATGGCGAGAGAAGGATCATCGTAGCGAATGGTGTGTTCGTATTGCGGCGCATAGAAATTGTCGCACTTGTATGTGAAAATCGCCGTTTCGCTCAAGACGGCGAAACCATGCGCAATGCCATGCGGCAGAAATAGTTGCAATTTATTCTCTGACGAAAGTTCCAACGTGAACACTTTTCCATAAGTCGGAGAATTTTTGCGGATATCGACCGCCACATCCAAAACACGTCCAGCCACAACACGGATCAATTTCGCTTGCGCAAACGGCTCGGCCTGATAGTGCAAGCCGCGAACGACGCCGTAGCGCGACATCGATTCGTTGTCCTGTACAAACGTCACATCAATTCCCGCCGCCGCATATTTCTCCTTCTGATACGTCTCCATGAAATATCCGCGCGAATCGCCGAAAACCTGCGGTTCGACAATGACAATCCCTTCAATCTCGGTCGTCTGCGTCTTCATTTCAGTTTGCTCCTTTTGTCATTTTATGCGGCGCATCACACGAAATCCCAACATATTACCATGAGAGGACGGCGGCAGGCAACAACGGTTCGCCGAACGGCATTCGCCTGAATCGACATACCAGTTGCCACCACGAATCGTCCGATAGGTGTAGCGGTCGCCTGCATTTGAATCATCGCCCGGATAATTCACATACAAGTCACGACACCATTCCCAGACATTTCCATGCATATCATACAGTCCCAACGAGTTACAGCGGCGTTTTCCCACCACCACTGATTGGCGGCTGTTGTTGCCAGCAAAGTCCGCCCACGACGACAGTTTCGCAACGGCATCGCCGAAGCAGAACGCCGTATCCGTTCCACCGCGGCAGGCATACTCCCATTCAGCCTCCGTCGGCAGGCAATACGTATTCAGAGGCACGCCTTCCAATTCGCAAAGCTTGTTCACGAACCGCTGGCAGTCATGCCACGTCACTTCCTCCACGGGCCGTTGATCTCCCTTGAAGCCTGACGGCGAATCCGTTCCCATCACGCGTTTCCATTCCGCCTGCGTCACTTCGAACTTACCCATGTAGAAATCTTCCGGAAACAATTGGGTATGAATCACTTCAATCGTTCCGCGACCTTTTTCGCCCTCCGGACTGCCAATCAGGCAACTTCCTGCCGGAACTAATCGAAAACGCATGCCGAATTGATTTTCAACTTCAATCGGCAACCCTTTTTCTACGGAAACAGACTTCTGCGCCGCCAACATCCGCTCTGAGCCTTCCGCAAGCCCTTCCATCACAGGATAATATGCTGACGATACTTCATGTAGCCCCATCGGCGGCTTCGCGGCCTCACCTAATGCTTCAACCTGTTCTCCCTGAACAATTTGCTTCTCTTGCGAAGGCTTTTCGCGCCGCAGACGTGGCCGAATGACGAAATGCTCGACGACTGCAATCAACAGCACGGCCTCCACGGCCCAAAGCCACCATCGCCATCGCGGCATCTTCGCCATTGCCAACTCCTTTCCTATTGCTTCCGCCACATGACGGCGAAGCCTGCCCCCGTGAACACAAGGCTTGGCAACCCGCCTGCAACAAACGGCGGCAACCATCCATTCTTGCCCAAAACCATGAACACCTGCCCCACCAGATAGAACATCACGAGAATGCCAATCGCCCCCGCGAAGCCTTTCATGATTTCACTACGTTGATTTGCAATCGTTAACGCAACGCCGAAAAACGCGCCAACCAAACTCGCCAGCGGGAATGTGATATTGTTCCAGACGGACGTTCGCAGAAGACGCGCCATCTGCGGCGACGGTGCCACATCGCTCCGCAAAATCGAAAGCGCCTCTCGCGTCGTCACGCCGTCCTGCATCCGCCCCTGCCCCGCAATGTCACGCAATTGCTCTTGGCAGGCGAATTCATACGTTTCGAACGTGACGGGAGACGTCAGCATTTTCGCTTCGCCGCCTAATTCCTGACGGCTTCCATTTTTGAACACACAGACGCCGTCGTCGCGGAACGTCGCCGTCTCCGCCATCAAAACCCACTGCGTCTCGCCTTGCTCATCATATTGGCGCACAACGACATCATGCATCACATCGGCCAAATCCAAATCGCGGCAATACCAATCGCGATTCTCCTTGACGTTGCAGAATGCGACCGTCTCCGCCGCCTTCTTCTTACTATCCAGCCATTCACGACGAATTCGCGACGCGTTCTGAAGTCCCGCTGGCCCCCAGAATTCGCCGATACAAATCGCACAGAAACAAGCCACTAACGCCACAATCCAAACAGGCAGAGCGCACGTCAGCAACGACATGCCAGCCGCACGCATGGCGCACAATTCGTTGTTGCGCCCCATCATGACCGTCATGAAACTCGCTGCCAACAAAACCGATATCGGTATCACATTCAACAAGTTATGAGGCTGAAGCGACAAAAAATACGCGAGCACGACGCGCATCGGCACGTCTTTCGACATGAAGTCCGGCAGGTCGTCGAACACATTGTTCACAAGAAACAAAAACGCGAACGCCGCCAACGCGCACACCAGCGGAATCAAAAACTCCCGCAGGACGTACTTGAAAATCAACGGCGAAACGCGAAGTCGTTTCTTTCCAGCCTCTGACATCGGCAATTCCTCCCGTGCAGACACTTATGCGCGGTTCTTCGCCAATTTCACCTTCACCATGCGCATGCTCGTCAGAATTTCCGGAATCGTCCGTCCGAAACTCGCCAGAATGACCCAGTTCACCAGGAAGAACGGCATGAGCAGAAGATTGAAGAGGAAATAGAAGAACACGCGCCCCACCCAGAATTTCTGGCCGTCCTTACGGCAGAGGAAAACGCCCCAGTAGCGCTGTCCGTACGTCTGGACGCGATAGGCGATCATCATGACATGGTACAGCATATAGATAAGGAAGAAGACCGTCGTGCAGATGTAGCCCGCGTTGTTCTGGTCAAGCGAGCCCGAACGGAACAACGCATAGCAGCCGAAATACACCGCGATGAACACCAGAATCATAATCACCGTATCCATGAGGCTCGCCATGACGCGCATTGGAATCGACGCGGACGGATACGTCTCCAAACGGACGCTCACAATGCCGGATTGCCCTTCCAGTTCAGGAGCGCGCAAATTGATGCGGTCCATCATCTTAGAGAACCAAGTCTTGTTCTTTTTCATGACTTCCGCTTCTTCCACGCCCAGCAGAAGCTGCTTCAGGAAATCATAATTGATCGCACGGTCCCACTTCGCGATCATCGTGCTGCGGATTTTATCGTCCGGATGGATTTTTCCGTTTTCGGCCCATTTCACCAACGTCTCCTGATCGGCTGGGCCCATTTCCTCGCCATCCACCGTCTTTACTAAATACATTCTTTCGTTAGCCATGGAATATTCCTCTTATTGTGGCGACAGCCTCTCGCCGTCGTATTTTTTCCCCGACGGCGGGATGCCGTCGTTACTTTCTGCTTTTTTTTCGTAAAAAAAGCGCACATTTTATTTGACAGATTTGAAACGACTATATAACATAACCCATTGTACGAAAAATGCGGTCTCAAACCATCATTTTTTCAAAAAAAACAGACATCAATGGCTTTTTAATTGAAAATCAAGATATAAACAGGAGTAATTCATGGCAACCAAAAGCGATCGCAGGCTGTTCACCAACAGACATACCTGGGTTCTCCCAGACGAAGATAAGAACATTGCAACCGTCGGCATCACGGATTATCTGACGGAAGAACTCGTCGCCATCCAAAGCATCGACATGCCATTGGAAGGCGATGAACTGGAAATGGATACGTTCTGCATCCATCTCCATCTGGCGAAGCGCATCCACCATCTCCGCTCACCGTTGAGTGGACGCGTCGTCGAAATCAACAAAGATGTTCAGGACAATCCCTCCCTCCTCCATCTCGATCCCTTCAAAAACTGGCTCTATCGGATGGAATTCGATGATCCGGACGAATTGGAAATGCTGATGGACATCAATCGTTATTCGCGCTTCATCGACCAGTTATGAACATCGCCTCCCATGGTGCACGGCTTTTGGCCTCCTGGACATGGCGGCTGATGATTGTTTCCGCCGCCGCCCTCCTCTTTCTGGCCATCTCCTTTGTCGGCCTGCGGCGCTATGACTGGCTTGTCTGCCAATGCTACGGCCATTGCATTCCGTCCGCCCTCCTGCTCGCCGCTGTGATCGGTTGCGGGAGGAAACGGCTCCAATGGCCCGCCTGCGCCTCCGCCGCCCTTGCGCCTTTCTTCACATGGTATCTGGTCAGCGACAAGCCGTCGGATTATTTCATCTGGAGCACCGTCCTCTGGGCTCTCGCGACGGCGTGGTTCGCGTTCGAAATGACGGCCTTCATTCGCTCATGCGCGCAAGACGCGAAATGCGAATGGCTTGAAAAGATGGCTGGATATACCTTTATGTCATTGATTTACTTGCTGATAGCCCCCATGGCAGCCATCGCCGTCGCCAACATGGTCGTGCTCGGCATGCCGACCAACGCCTCCTTCTGGGACGCCACGATCCAGTCGCTCCACGCGACGCCAAAATATTTACTTCCAATAGTTTGGAACACCTTCATGTTCCTTAAGATATGCTGCGCGGCAGTGCTTGCCGCCCACATGGCAACCCGCCAATCTTTCGAAGAAGCGCAGAACGCCGCCGAACAACAACAGTCGGATGACGACGCTCCGCAACCTCCCCCTTCAGACCAACAGGAAACCACCCCATGACCACTACTCTCATCGCCGCATTGGACGTTGATTCACTTGAAAAAGCCTTCAATATCGTTGAAAAACTCGGCCCGACCGTCACATGGTACAAAGTCGGCAAGCAGCTTTTCACGCGTTTCGGGCCGGAAATCATCAAAGGCCTGAAATCACGCGGTAAGAAAGTCTTTCTGGACATGAAGTTCCACGACATTCCGAACACGGTTGGTCAGGCCGTCCGTTCCGCCGCCGCCATTGGCGCGGACATGTGCAACGTCCATGCCTCCGGTGGGCCGTCCATGCTGAAAGCGGCTGCTGAAGCCGCGAAAGAGACGGGCATCATCGTCACGGCCGTCACCGTTTTGACAAGTCTGGACGAAACTGAACTGAACGCCGTCGGCATCAACGCCACGCCAGCTGAACAAGTCGTTCGTCTGGCCAAATTGACGAACGAATGTGGTCTGAATGGCGTCGTCTGCTCCGCATTGGAAATTCCGCTTGTCAAACAAGCCTGCGGAGACAATTTCATTCTTGTCGTGCCCGGCATCCGCCCTGCTGGTGCCGCCAAAGGCGATCAAAAACGCGTCATGACGCCTGCCGAAGCCGCCAAGGCGGGAGCGCAATTCATCGTCGTCGGCCGCCCGATTATCGCGGCCGACGATCCAGCGGCGGCAGCCGCCGCCGTCAACGCTGAATTGGCATCCAATGCCTGAAGTATTGGATGCCATCTAAGGCTTATGGCTTATGGCCTATGGCCTATGGATTAGTCTTTTAGTCATTCATCCATAAGCCTTTAGCCATTGGCCATTGGCCATAAGCCATAATTACGATCAGGCATAAATATTATGCCTGATCATAATTATTCAATGGGCGGTACCAAATATTGCGGAACCGCACCAAGTCGCCGTGATCCTGCAGTTCCAACGCGCCGACGCTATTCATCAGCGTGTATTCCGCCAGACGGCGATGCTGCGTCGGCCCCTGGATGGATTTCATGTGATGCAGGAGTACGCCGTTCAGGAAGACCGTGATGTAGGCGGGCGTGATCAGCTGATGGCCCGCGAAACGCGGCGCGATGAACACGAAATCGTACATGTTCCATTCGCCGGGCTTGCGAATCGCATTCGCAAGTGGCGGGAACTGCCCGTAGATGCCGCCGACCGTTCCGTCCGGATACGTCGGATTCTGATAGCAGTCCAGAACCTGGATTTCAAATTTGCGCATGAAGAACACACCGGAATTGCCGCGGCCCTGCCCTTCGCCTTTCACTTCGATCGGCGACGCGAATTCCAAATGCAGCTGGCAATCGCCGAACTCCGTGCGAGTGTGGATGTTACCCGTTCCGGGCACGACTTCCATATAGCCGTTTTCGAGCTTCCACTGCGCCTCTTTGTTGTCTTTGCTCAGCCAGTTGCAGAGGCATTTGCCGTCAAACAGGACAATTGCGTCCGACGGCGGTTCGCCGGGCGTCTCCTGCGTGCTGAAAGAGCCGGGGGTCACGACACGCGGCTGCGGACGGTCGCCGTCATGCACATGCCAGCAGCTGCCCGGAATGATCGGTGTGTCGCTGTAACCAACGCTTTTCTTGACTTCGTCTGCCATTTTGCGTCTCCTTTTCTTGTTCAGTTGAATGGTTTGTCCGTCATGGACGTTTTTATTTCCAGTTTTCGTTCCACTGTCAGTCTTTTTTGTAGTATATTATCACATTGACATAAAAAAGCAAATAATCATCGGAAATCATATAAAGGAGTCATCATGGGTTTCGCATGCGGTTTCGTCGGTCTGCCGAACGTCGGCAAGTCCACTCTCTTCAACGCCCTCTGCCACGGCGGAGCGGCCGCCGCCAATTTTCCGTTCTGCACCATCGAGCCGAACACGGGCATCGTGCCCGTTCCGGATCCGCGTGTGAACAAACTTGTTGAATTGGAACATTCCGCCAAGACGGTTCCCGCCACGATGAAATTCATCGACATCGCGGGCCTTGTCGAAGGCGCAAGCAAAGGCGAAGGCCTTGGAAATCAATTTCTTGGGCATATCCGCACGGTTGACGCGATCGCGCATGTTGTCCGCCTTTTTGATGATTCGGACATCGTCCATGTGAAGGATTCCGTCAACCCCGCCCGCGATTTGGAATTGATTTTGACGGAGCTGATGCTCGCGGATTTGGAAGTTCTCCAGAAGAAAATCGAAAAGACGAAGAAGATGACGCGTTGCGGCGGCGATCCGGAAGCCAAGCAGGAGATGGAACTCGCCCAGACATTTGTCGAAAGTCTCGAACAAGGCGTCATTCCGACGTATGACAAGACGGACGCCACGATTTCCAAACTTGCGGAAGGTCTTCAGTTGCTGACGCTTATACCCGCCTTCGTCTGCGCCAACACGGATGAGGCGCACTTCAAATCGTTTGGAAAGGACGACCTCTCCAAACAGCTTATCGCGGAAGCCGCCAAACACGGCATGGAAGTCATTCCCGTCTGCGCCAAACTGGAGGAAGAATTGCAGGAGCTCGATCCAGAAGAGGCGAAAGTCTTTTTGGAAGATCTCGGCGTCGAGGAAAGCGGTCTTGAACGCGTCATTCACACAGGCTACAAAATGCTCAACTATCTGACGTTCTTCACGACCGGTCCAGACGAAACACGCGCATGGACCGTCACGAAAGGCGCCACCGCCCCGCAGGCCGCCGGAAAGATCCATACGGACATGCAACGCGGCTTCATCCGCATGGAAGTCGTTTCATACGATGATCTTATGCAATACGGCAGTTGGAACGGTGCCAAAGAGGCCGGCAAGCTCCGCATCGAAGGAAAGGACTACATCGTGCAGGACGGCGACTGTTGCTTCGTCCGCTTCTCCGTTTGACAACTTCCCCTATCTCCACCAGCGGCTGCGGCTGTAAACCGCCGCAGCCGCCGAAGCCAAGCCGACGCAAACGGGAGAACCAAGAACTTCAAGCTTCCGCATGACGTTGTTTGCACTTGCGCGAAGCGTGACGAACCGCCGAGCAGACGGAGCCGTTTGCATCATTCGCAACCAGCGTCTTGTTTCATCATTGAATCCCCAGGATATTGACGGCCCGTCTGCGAGGCATTTTGTTTCTTCCGTATATTCAGTGGACTAAAATGAACATTCGTGTCCATTCGTGTCCATTCGTGGTTCCTTAAATCTCCAAAAACACAGGAGCCGTCGTCAGATCTTCGCAACCATTCTCCGTCACGACGACGACGTCTTCAATGCGGATGCCGCCCCACTCCGGATAATACACGCCAGGCTCGACCGTCACGACATGGCCAGGCTCCAACGCCTTGTCATATCGCGGGCTAAGCGACGGCGATTCGTGAATCTCCAAACCAACGCCATGGCCCAAGCCATGGAAGAAGCCGTGCGGCGGCTTGCAGGTCGTATCCGTCACATAACCGGCCGCCGTCAATTCGTCGGCGACATGCTTATGGACATCGCCGCCGATCACGCCAGGCTTGATCATCTCAATCGCCTCGCGCTGAACGCGATACACCGTCTCAAACGCCTTCTTCACAACGTCGGACGCCTTGCCTTTCACGACGGTTCGCGTCAAATCGCCGAAATATCCCGTCGCATCACAACGCGGGAAAATATCCATGACGATTGGCTCGTTCGCGTGAATAGGCCCATGGCCTGTCTGATGCGGATCGGCGCCCTGCACGCCGGGTGCCGTAATCGTCTGCGACGCCGTGCCTCCGCGCTTCGCAATCGCCATATCGACTTCTCCGCGAAGGATTTCCGCCGTCAATATTTCGCCGTTCCATTCCAGAATACCGCAACTGTTGACGGTCGCTTCGCGCAACACGTCAAAGCCGCGATACAGGCCTGCCTCCGCCAGTTCGACGCCATGACGCAGTTTTTCGACCTCCTCCGCCGTCTTGACAATCCGTTTCGGCGAAAACGGCGACAGGACCGACAGCTTCACGCCAGCCGCAAGTAACGGCGCGGCAAGCCCATATGGAAAATCATGCGGCACTTGCCATGACCAGTCATTATACTTTTTGGATATACCTATTATAATATTGGTCGTGGAGAGCGGCGTCTCCTTGGCTATGTCCCACAACTGACGCGCCTCTTCATAACTCAGCACTTTCACATCCTTACGGGCCTGCTTCGACGCACGTCCATATTCCAGAGCCGACACGACAATCGCCCTCTCCGCAGGCGTTTCCACCCACAAAAACGCATCCGGAGCGGAAAAGCCCGATTCATACCACAAATCTGCGCACCGTTCGCTTGCCGCGTATATCAGTCTCATTTCTGCAACCTCTTTTGAACTTTTTCTTTTCTCTACTGTCTAATATAATAACCGCTTGAAACCATTAACAAAAGGAGGAACACCATGTCCGAAAAAATCCGCAATCTGACCACTGCCGATTTCGACGCCGCCATCGCCAAAGGTACCGTTCTCGTTGATTTCTGGGCCCCATGGTGCGGCCCATGCCGTATGCAAGGCCCGATTCTGGAGAAACTTGCAGACGAACTTCCCGGAGTCTCCATCTGCAAGGTCAACGTCGATGACAATGCCGACATCGCCGTCAAATTCCAGATCATGTCCATTCCCGCGCTGCTGATCTTCAAAGACGGCAAGCTTGCCAAGCAGTACATCGGCCTGACGCAGGCCGACGAACTGAAGCAAGCTCTTCAATAACGGGAAGGTCCCGCTCCTGCGGGACCGCAACGGGAGGGTCCCGCTCCTGCGGGACCGCAACGGGAGGGTCCCGCTCCCGCGGGATCATTTGCCATCGTCATTTCATCACGCTCAGAATCAACTGGACGAGATTGGCCGCGGCGTTCGGCTTGCCGAACTGCCGCATCTTCTCGCCCATGGCGGTCCATGCCGCGCCATTCTCCAGAAAATCCTTCAACAGCGACGCCAGTTTCTCTG
>JAFZAB010000092.1 GCA_017548425.1 Victivallales bacterium | reverse complement strand
GGGGCCTGCAGGCAGTCGAGCCCGGGCAGGCAGAGGCCGAACCATGTGGCGTAATCCGCCGTGAAACATTTCGTCAGAAGGTTCTGGTCGGGATTGTAGAAGCCAAGCTTTGCCTGAATGCAAGCGACTTCCTTCGGGCATCTTGCAAAAGCGTGGGCAGCTTTTTTCAGCTGATCAGGCTCGGGCTTGTCCTCTGCGTCGTAGATGACGAGATACTCCGCGTCGCCGTCTTCGATGGCGACGTTGCAGGCCTTTGGCTTTGTGCGCGGATAGGATTTGGGAATGGGCGTGATGACGAACGGTGGCTTGAGATTGAGGGATTTGGCGACACCCATGGTCTCGTCGTCGTCCTCTTCGATGAGCAGACGGATTTCGAGACGGTTTTTCGGATAGTCAAGTTTGGAGAGTCCATCGACGAGATGCGGGAGGATGTCGCCTTCATGGTACATGGGAAGGATGACCATGTAGCGCGGCCATTCGCGGCCGTTTGGCGGCGTGGCGAGCTCTTCTGGTTTCAACTGGATTTCGCGTGGCTTTTGGAGAGCGAGCTCGATGATGAGCATGCGGTATAATGTTGAAGCAAGATAGAAGATTGTCAACAAGAGATTTATGATGAAGATTTCGGAACGCCAGTCCGCAATTGCCCAGACGACCAGTCCGATTACGAGCAGCCAGAGGGCGATCTTCTGCCATTTGCAGACAGTGAGCGTAGCCTGCGGGAAACCGCGCGGCTCATACGGTTTGTCTGCGTTATGGGTTGTCAGGTCGATGATTTTTGGCATGATATTTAAATAATGTAAAGAATTGGATGCGTATTACTTGAAGAGCTTCATAAGGCGCGAGGCGGTCTTTTGGATTACCCACGTACGGCCTATGTTGTTCAAAGTCGGTATGGCGATGGTGTCCGCGAGACGCCATTCGCCTGTGTTGACATGATTCATCATGGCTTGCGCATAGAGGTCGATGATCGGCGTGTTCGTGCGCAGGGCTAATTCTTTCAGGTAAAGGGCCGCAAGACGCGACGTTTCTGGATCGATTTCCGGTAGCGGCGGCAGCGTCATGAAAACAGGCTGGATGTTGTTTGCACGGCAAGCCTGCGCGGCGAAGAGGATCTGTTGCGTCGCGTCCAATGGACTGAGCCCCGCCTTGAGTGGTTCGTAGCCGATGGCCAATACCGCGACTTTCGGCTTTAGGCCGGTCAACGTCGAAAGATTGGCGGGAATGGCGATGAAATCGTCCGTTCCGGGCGGACAATGGACGGCGGCGTGGGTGATCTGCGTCAGCGGCGTATGCTGAAAGTATTCCGCCATAAGCGTTTCGGGCAGGATGTTGGCTTGCGGGGCGTTGGCGGTGGCGATGAAATCATCCAGAATGAAGAGGGATTCAGGATAGGCGATTTCCATCGGTTCGGGCGGCGTGTCCGGCAACGGATCCATGATGAATGCCACGCGGCATGCGTCCGAATTTCCATTTTCATAAAGAGCTGTGCCTTGGGCGGTTATGTTGAGAGTTGTATCTTTTGAACGGAGGATTTTGGCTTTCACGGGGGGGAATGGCATGATACCCGCAAAATCTGGCGTGAAAACAATGGCGGCCGTGTCGTCTTCAATTGCGAGACTGAAGGCAAACATATCCGCCGTGCTATCCGCCTGAATGGTGGACGGTGCCGCAAGACTTCCGTCCACTTTTTCTTGTTGAACATTGAATTTCAGAAGGTTGCGAATCTCTGACGGAATGGATTCCGGCCATTGGACGCGGATGTCGCCTTTCAGTGGATCGCCATGTTGCACAAGCGGCGTGAGATCGCCGACATGCGCATGGAAGTTGGCGGCTAGGCCTTGCGTCCATCGTGAGAAGCCTGGAAATGTGTAGGTCGCCGAAGCGGCTTTCAACTGGACCGTCGGATAGTCGGCATATGCGCAGATGGCATGGTTTTGTTGGATGGGAGCCGAATTGGAAGCGCCGTTTGGAAGGAGAGTGGTTTTGCCGTCCTGCGACACACGATAAGACACGGCAGTTTGGGCCGTCTGTTGGAAATAAAAGGCCTGTTCCTGATAGACGTTTGCGATGACGGAGGCTTCCGGATGGCCGTTGATTTCCACGCCGAAGAGGAAGGGGCGTTGCATCGGGAAGAGATTGGTGGGTGGCTGCCCCGCGCCTTCCTTATCCTGCGCGTCTTTCACAAGTAGTTTGGGAATAGGCTGTTGCAGACATTGAATGGCGAGAAACTGCAACGCATGAAGACCAGGGGCGACATCGACAGCGGCACCGAAGTTGCCGCCGTCTTTGCGGATTTCCGCGCCTTCCATGGCGTGCCAGTTGGCGACAGGCTTGCCGTCCAGAAGAACCGTCCATGCGACATGCGTTTGATCGCCGCCGAAGCGGACGGCCTGCTGTTTTTCGACGTTCCAGAGCGCCTCCCAAATGAACACGGAGACACCGTATGTCGTTTCTGGCGGCGACGCCCATCTGGGATTGCTGTCCGGAATGGCACCGTAAGTGGCTACAACGGAAGGTGGAAGGACATTTCTTCTCGGCTGGAGATTGGCGT
>JAFZAB010000010.1 GCA_017548425.1 Victivallales bacterium | reverse complement strand
TTCGGCTTTCTTCAAGGGAAGCAGATAATTGCGGGCATAGCCATTGGCCACGTGGACTTCATCGCCGATCTTCCCCAAATCCGCGACGTCTTCCAAAAGAATGAGTTGAACGGACATCGTATCTTCCTTTTAATTAGGGTTCAGAGAACAAGGGCGAGAATGCGGGCACGCTTGACGGCGATGGCCAGCAGCTTCTGATGCTTGAAGCAGTTACCAGTGATGCGACGGGGCAGGATCTTGCCGCCTTCCGTCGTATAGCGCTTCAACAGCTCGACATCCTTGAAGTCAATTTGAAAAATCTTGTTTTCGCAAAGGCGGCAAGTTTTCTCGCGCATGACCTTGCGGCGGCGGCGACGCGGATTTGCAGGTTTCATTCTTTCTTTTCCTTATGTTTTCGGTTCCAGCCGCGGCTTTCGCGACGGCTGAAGAACGACAGTTTTTTCTTCAAACCAAACTACTAAAACGGAGTGTCGGCATCATCTTCGGCAGGAGGCTGGAAGGCCGGCATCGCCGGAGCGGCGCCCTGTTGGGGCGGTTGCTGCGCGGCTGGCGGCTCGCCTTGCGGCGGTTGGCTGTAGGCCGGCGGCGGAGCGGGTTGGCTATACGCGGGAGCCGCGCCTTGCGGGGGCTGCTGGTAATAACCGCCGTTCGCGGGGCCACGGCCATACGGCTGCTGCGGAGCAGGAGCTTGTCCATAATACGGCTGGCCGCCTTGCGGAGGCTGCTGATAATACGGACGCTGACCACCGGGCATGTCTTCAGCATAACCGCCTTGGGGAGGCATGCCGTTGTTGTCGCGCGGACCGCCAAGCAACTGCACGTTTTCGGCAGTCACCGTCAGACGGCTACGCTTCTTGCCGGTTTCCCGGTCATCCCACTGGTCGTAGCGGAGACGACCTTCCACGAACAAAGGACTGCCCTTCCGGGCATACTGGGACACGATATCAGCCGTGCGGCCCCACGCTTCGACATCCACATAGCAGACATCTTCGCGAGTTTCGCCGCGGGCCGTCTGATAGGTGCGGTTCAACGCGATGCCAAAACCGCAAATCTGCTGACCACCGGCTTGACGAAGCTCGGGATCCCGCGTGAGATTGCCCATCATAAATACTTTGTTCAGTGATGCGGCCATGCGCCAACTCCCTATATGACATTCCTTCTGACTACTCTCTCATGCCGACTTGCCGTCTTCATCAATTCTCGTCGCTTCCACCATAGCCACGATACGGGCGATCGTCATGGTCAAAGCTATCGCCGAAGAAGTCTTCCTGGAACAGCTTCGCACGATTTTCCGGCGGATTGAAGAACGTGTCGTCCTGACCGTCTTCAAAGTTGAAGAACACCAGACGCAAGACGGTCTGGTTCAAACGATACTGGTCTTTGATCTTCGCAATCGCATCTGGCGGAAGCGATACGACATAGTCCCAGTAGATGCCCATGGTGTGACGGCCGATCGGACGTGCGAACGTCTTGCGTTCCAAGCACTTCACGCGTTCGACTGTGCCACCCATGTTCTTGAAGTTCTCTTCGATGGAGGCCGAAAAGGCCTCGCCTTCGCCCTCGACCTTGCGGGGATCGAGGATAAACACGGCTTCATACTTTCTCAATTTTGTGTCTCCTTAATGCTTTCTTCGGCATTGATACAGTCCGCTCGCCAGGAATTCGCCTTGTTCATGGCCGCTTCCAGACCGACGTTCCATGCCGTTTGCACGGCATCGCACGCCGCCTGGAGGACCTGCTTCAGCAACTCCTCGTCCGCGGAGGCCCAATTCGACAGAACATAGTCGATGATTTCCATCTCTTCGGGCCGCGGTCTCCCAATACCGACTCGCAACCGCGGAAAACCGTCCGTTCCGAGTCTATTGATGATGGACAAAACGCCTCGTTGACCGCCGCAGGAGCCTCGCGGCCGCAACCGCAACCGCCCCGCTGGCAAATCTAAGTCATCGCATATCACAAGCATGTCCGGGGGAGATATTCCGAACCGCTCGGTCACGCAGACCACCGCATCGCCGCTGTCGTTCATGTACGTCATGGGCTTCAAAACGAGCAACGCCTCATGTCCATCCTTTCGGATTTCATAAAGCTCGCCCCGTTCAGGCTGCCAGTCGGCCTTCCTGACATCTGGGCAGCTCGCCATCAGCGCATCGACAACCATGAATCCCGAATTATGGCGTGTGTCACGGTAGCGTTCCCCGGGGTTTCCGAGCCCCACCACCAGACGCAACACCGGCAACGGTTTATCAACAGCTTCCGTTTGCGATGGTTCGTCCATCATTCAAAAATCATTTCTTCTTGGCGTCGCCAGCGGCTTCTTCCTTCTCTTCAGCCGCCTCAGCAGCAGCCGCATCCTCAGCGGCTTCTTCCGCCGTCACCTTGTGGGCGCGGCAATGGGCGACGATCAGTTCAGGATCGGAAACGGCCTTCACGCCATCCATGAGTTTCAAATCAGCGACATGCAACGCCTGGTTCAGTTCCAGAGCGCTGACATCAACCGTGATGACTTCCGGAATATTCGCCGGCAGGGATTCGATTTCCACTTCATGCAGAACCTGTTCGAGTTCACCGCCCTGACGCAAACCAGCAGCATCGCCTTCCAGAACGATCGGAACGACGCTCTTGATCATCTCATCCGCCCGAACGGCATGGAAGTCAATATGCAGGATCTTGTTGCTGATCGGATGGATCTGGATTTCCTTCATAACGGCGCTCTGCGGGCCGAGACCTTCGATGTTCAAGGTAACCAAACCGTTATGGTAATGGGCCAACTTGGCGTCCGCTTCTGAAATCATCAGGGATTTCGACTCTTCGCCTTTGGCATAGACGTTCACGGGAATCTGGCCGGCGCGGCGCAAACGGCGCGCATTGCCTTTGCCCAACAGGTCACGCTTGTTCGCTGTAAGGGTGATGGTGTTGCTCATGATGGTTACATCCTTTTTTAATGGAACTTATGTGAATATATGTTGTCGATTTTAATCGGAAAAGATAACAATATAACACATCATTGTTCAAAGGCAAAATAGTTCAGACGATTTATTCGCCATCTCGTCTCCAAAGCCGTCGCCTTCCACCCCGCCATACTGGAAGATTTCAAAAGAAGGCTTATATTGAATGGCGTTTTCTTTTACCCTTTATAATAATAAATAATAAGAGAGCCGCCAGTCGGCCTCCATGTCACTCTTCATTTAGGAACACTCCCATGACAGACATCATCACCATGACAGCATCCGGTCTCAAAGTCGGCGACCATCCCGTCATCCCCTATATTGAAGGCGATGGCACAGGGCCGGACATCTGGCGTGCCGCCGTCGGCGTCGTCGATGCCGCTGTCGCCAAAGCCTATAAAGGCGACCGTCGTATCGAATGGAAGGAAGTTCTCGCCGGAGAAAAAGCTTTCAAAACGACAGGGCAGTGGCTTCCGCAGGAAACGCTGGACGCTTTCAAACAATATCTAGTCGGAATCAAAGGCCCGCTCACCACGCCGATCGGCGGTGGCATCCGCAGCCTGAATGTCGCGATCCGGCAGGAATGCGACCTGTATGTCTGCCTGCGTCCCGTCCGTTGGTTCGAAGGCGTCCCCTCCCCCGTGCTCCATCCGGAAAAGGTCGATATGGTCATCTTCCGTGAAAACACGGAGGACATCTACGCCGGTATTGAATTTACCGCTGGATCCGATGAAGCGACCAAAGTCGAGGCGTTCCTCAAAGAGAACTTCCCGCAGAAATACGCCAAAATCCGCTTCCCGGAAAACTGCGGCATCGGCATCAAGCCAGTCTCCAAGGAAGGCACGCAGCGTCTGGTCCGCTCCGCCATCGAATACGCGATCGCCAACGACCGTCCGTCCGTCACGTTGGTCCATAAGGGCAACATCATGAAATTCACGGAAGGCGCTTTCCGCGACTGGGGCTATGAAGTTGCCCGCAACGAATACGGAGCGGAACTGATCGACAACGGCCCGTGGTGCACCTTCAAGAATCCGAAGACTGGCACGGTCATCACCGTAAAGGACTGCATCGCAGACGCTTTCCTCCAACAGATTCTCACGCGTCCCGCCGACTACAGCGTCATCGCGACACTCAATCTCAACGGCGACTACATCTCCGACGCGCTGGCGGCATGTGTCGGCGGCATCGGCATCGCGCCCGGCGGAAACATCAACTATACGACGGGAACCGCCGTCTTCGAAGCGACGCACGGAACCGCGCCCAAATACGCCAATCTGGACAAAGTCAATCCGGGCTCGCTCATCCTCTCCGCCGAAATGATGCTCCGTTATCTCGGCTGGACGGAAGCCGCCGATCTGATCATCAAAGGAATTGAACGCACCATCGCCAACAAGACGGTGACTTACGACTTCGAACGTCTCATGCCGGGCGCCACGCTCGTCAAATGCTCCGAATTCGGCCGTTTGATCGCGCAAAACATGTAACCATTTGACTTCGGGAGATTTTCATATCATGCAAATCAAAGTTCTCGGATCAGCCGCCGCCGAAGGATGGCCCGCCCTCTTCTGTGAATGCGACATCTGCAAATACGCCTGGAAACATAAAGGCAAAGACGTCAGACGGCGCACGTCTTATCTGCTCAACGACGACGTCATGATCGATTATGGTCCGGACGTTTATGGACAGTCCCTCCAGTTTGACATCGACCTTTCGAAAATCGGCGCCATTTTCTTCACGCACTCCCATGACGACCACTGCGATCCCGTGGAGTTCGCATGGCGACGCCAGGGCTTCTCCGTGGTCACGAAGGACCTCCACATCTACGCCAACCAAACGACGCTCAACCGTATCCAGCAACGGCTTATGAACGGCGACTGGGAACGTTACCACATCATCCCGCATCTCACGCTGCCAGGCGTTCCTTTCCAATTCAAACAATACAAGGTCATGCCGATTCTCGCGCAGCATGCCGCCTATCCGGAACTGCCTCTCAACTACATCATCCAAGATGCCGAAGGCAAGACGGCCCTCATCGGCAACGATACCGGCTGGTGGTGCGACGCATCTTGGGAACATCTCAAGGCGTATAAACTCGACATCGCCATCATCGAAGCCACGATGGGGCCCAAATACTTCGATCACACCCGCGGCCACCTCGGCACGGGGGCGGCAGTCAAAGTCCGTGACGAACTCAAACGCCTCGGCGTCATCGACGACAACACGCTTGTCGCCGTCAATCACTTCTCACACAATGGTTTAGGCCTCCACAAGGACATGGAGGCATTCTTCAACCCGCAGGGCATCCAAGTCTGCTATGACGGATATGTCCTGAAAAAATAATACGGCTCATTTTTATGGACGACCCCAATCAAGCAACCTATGCGGAACTTGAACTAGAAAAACAGTTCCAGCAATCGGACGCGTTTATCCACCGCTATCTGCAGCTCGTCGGCGAATACGGCGATCTGCCGGATTGCGACAATATCATCATGCCGTTATTGACTGATGAATTCGGCAAGGAAAAAGTCGATCAAATGCTCGGAGACGTGCTTTGGGAAGACGACGATTCCGACATGCTACCGATTGAAGATCCAGAAGATCGCGACGCGTTGCGCGGCAAAGGCGCCTTCATGGAGGATGACGGCAAAAAGCAATCCCCTCTGGAAGAAAACAGCGGAAAGGCGGCCAGCCTCCTCGCCTCATCGCTTCTCGGATGGTGCAATATATATGGTATGGATCTGACCAAACACGACCGTCTGGAAGCCATACGCATCCTCTATCTCCTCAGCAAGACGTTCTCTTTCCTCATGCAGGCTTTCGACGTACAAGCTGACGGCGAATACGTCAAAGCCATCGTTCTTATCCAACGCTGCAAACGCTTTGCCCGTTGGGCGCGGCAACGTCTGAAGGGATTTGTTGTCACAGGACTCAATCTGGATAGTCCGTTTGACAACATCATCGAATGCCTGGAAGACAGCGTCGAACCGCTCAACAAAATCATTCTCGAATATCGTCGGCTTGACCGCAACGACCTTCCGTTCTAAAAAGCCTTGACGGCAGTCAGCATGTCGATACGCAGGAAAACATCTCCCAAACGCCCTGTCCACGTCGCAATCGTGACCGACGTCAATACGTCCGGCCATGTGACGCTGTGCCTTGAGGGATGTTGGCGAAAGGACAACTCATTGCCACAGGCTTCGCAGACCGCAATCCCGCAGGATACATCGCATCTTGCGTTTGACTGCAACGGCATCACGGAATGGGACAGCGGACTTCTCGCCTTCCTCAATAATCTTCTTGATATTGCACGGGAACGACATATCGACGTCAGTCTTGACGGTCTTCCCGAAGGGCCAAGACGGCTTGTCCGTCTGGCCCAGGCCGTTCCCGCCAAGGAGACGGATATATCGCATGACGGCGGCGGCTGGATTCATCGCGTCGGGCAGAAAGCCATCAACATTCTCCAAACCATGTTCGCCATCAACCGCTTCATCGGCGAACTCACCATCGGACTGCTCAAATTCTGCGTCGGCCTGTCCCGCGCCAGATGGTTCAATGTATGGGATCAGATCTCCAAAGCGGGTTACCAGGCTCTTCCGCTGATTTCCATGATCGGTTATCTCATCGGTCTGATTCTCGCATTCATCGGCAGTATTCCGCTGAAAATGTTCGGAGCGGACATTTTCGTGGCCAGCCTTGTGGGTATTGGTGTTTTACGCTTGATGTCTCCCGTCATGGTCGGAACCGTCATGGCCGGCCGCACAGGGGCTTCTTTCGCCGCCGAATTAGGCTCAATGAACGTCAATGACGAAATCGACGCCTTCCAGGCCATGGGCGTTTCGCCGATGGAATTTCTTGTCCTTCCGCGTTTTCTCGCACTCTGCGTCATGGTTCCCCTCCTCTGCCTCTACTCCGACCTGCTCGGCGTTCTTGGCGGCATGACCGTCGGTCTCTTTTATTCCAATCTCACCTATCTGGAATTCTACAAACAGATGACGAGTACGACTACCATCAATGACTTGCTGGTCGGTGTTTTCACCAGTTTCGTTTTCGGAATTCTCATCTCCATCTGCGGATGCTACCAAGGGATCAAATGCGGCCGCAACTCGACAGCCGTCGGTCAAGCCGCCACGACAGCCGTCGTCTCCAGCATGGTCTGCATGACCATTGCATCCGCCATCATCACCGTTTTAACCGTCATTCTCAAAATCTAATCCGCTGTGGAAAACAACGCCGCACAATCCAATTACCCTATCGAAGCCGTGGATTTGACCATGGCCTACGGGTCGCGCGTCATCCAGCGTGATTTGAACTTCAAAGTCGAAAAAGGCTCCACGTTCATTATCATGGGTGGATCCGGTTGCGGCAAAAGCACGTTGCTGCGCCATTTGATTGGCATCCAGAAACCTGCCCAAGGCCATGTTCTGCGCAACGGGAACGACTTCTGGAGTTGCTCTCCCAAAGAACAGGATAAAATCCGCCAGACTTCCGGAATCATGTATCAGACAGGCGGCTTGTGGAGTGCCATGACATTGGCGGAAAATGTCGCGTTTCCGCTGGAAGAGTATACATCATTATCCCCCAGAGAGATACGTGAAATCTGCCATCTCAAGTTGGCGCTCGTCGGACTGGCGGGATTCGAAGATTTCTATCCATCCGAACTATCCGGCGGCATGCAAAAACGCGCGGGCCTCGCCCGCGCCATGGCGCTCGATCCGGACGTGTTGTTCTTCGACGAACCGTCGGCCGGCCTTGATCCAGTCAGTGCACGACGGCTCGACGATTTGATTATCGAACTCCGCGAAAGCCTTGGCACGACCATCGTTGTCGTCACCCATGAACTCGCATCCATCTTCACCATCGCGACAGATTCCATCTATCTGGACAACCGCTCCCTCACGTTGACGGCTCATGGACATCCCGCCAAAATCCTTCAGGAGACAACGGACGAATCCATTATCACGTTCCTTACGCGCGGCGAAGGGCGGAAAAACGCAAAATAACAGGAAACCACCATGTCCAAGAAACTCAATCCATCGGCCATCGGCGCCTTCGTCATCGGAGCCACCATGCTGCTTGTGTTCGGACTTATGATTTTCGGACGCGGAAACTTGTTCGAACAGAAAGTCCATTACCAAATATTTTTCGACAAATCCGTCAACGGCCTCAGCATCGGCTCGCCCGTCATGTTCCGCGGCATCCGCATCGGACAAGTGACTGATATCCGCCTGGCGCTTAAGGTGATGGACGAAAATGCCGCAGAGAAGAACCACTGGCCTATCCAAGTCACCATCAAACTGCTGCCAAAATCCTTCTCCATGGCGGAACCGACTTTTGGTTATAATCAGCTCATCCAGAGCTTCAATCCCGCCGAATCGAAGGAGGAGATGAACAATTGGCTTCGAAACATGGTCTTCAACAAAGGCCTCCGCGCACAGCTTCAGACACAGAGCATGCTCACGGGATTGCTCCATATCGAATTCGACCTGTTTGAAAACGAAATCGCGACGACGGAAGTCAAGCAGGATTTCGAACGTGGCATCATCCCCTCCCGCATGAGTGCTTTCGAACGCCTCTATCTCTCGTTGAACCAGAAGGATTTCAGCGCAAACGTTGAAAATTTCCACACGGCCATCAACGTCATTGGCGAATTTTTCCAATCCGGCAAGGCGGAAACTTTCGTAGACAATGTCGTAGCGTCTTCTGAAAATCTCAAACAGACGACGCAGGACGCACGAGACATGCTCCGTACGCTTCGTACCCATAAAAAAGGAGAACAGGACGATTCGCCTGCCGCGCAACTTTGCGATCTGATCGACGCTCTCCATGAAATCGTCGGAAAAGTCGATACCGTCATGACGGATATCAAACAGAAATTGCCCGGCATGATGGAGAACGCAGACTCCACCTTGGAAACGCTCAACGCCACATCGTCAAAAATGGCTCCCAAATTGGACGCTGTCATCGCAGATGTCAATCAGCTCATCAAGACGACAGAAAAGACAATCTCCCTTGCGGAAGGTCCTTCCGCCGATGTCGTCCGCTCCCTTCAGGCGACAATGGAGGCGACTCGCGATGTCATGGCGACTGCGCAAACCACTCTCAAACATCTGGATACAACGATTGACAACGATTCGCCGCTTCGTTTGGAAATCGGCAAAGCCATTGAAGAAATCAAACAGACGGCGCAGTCCTTCCGCGCGCTTGTCGATCTGATCCAGAGGAATCCGGAAGTGCTCATCCAAGGCCGTCGAGACTAATCATGCAAATGCATATTCAAGACTATACTATGAAGAAATTCCATCTTCCATTAATGCTTTTGGCCGCCATGTTGCTCATCGGTTGCCGTTCCACGACGAAAACCAGAATCTTCCTGCTGACAGGCGATGAAAGCCTTCAACGCCTAAATTCGTCCAACGTCAAATTTGAACTGCGTCCCATCACGCTACCCAACTATCTGAACAGACGCGAGTTCATCAAACGTATCGGAGACGATGAAATACAAATTCTCCGCTCATGGCTATGGGCGGAAACAAGTGAACACAGCATCAATGCCGCCTTTGAGCAAAATCTCAAGGCACTGATGGGTGAAGACAACGTACTGCCGTACGGTGCGGCTTCAAATGGCACGCCTGTTTTGTTTATTTCCGTCCGCAATTTGGAAGTGAAAGACGACAAATTCATTGCCGACTTCCACTGCCGTTTGAAAACACAGGGCAAAGCCACTTTGGAGAAGCGTCTTTTCTGGGAAACAACCGTCGAGCCTGAAGTTCCTTACATTAAATATTATAAGAAGGCGACGGCGGAAATGGCCCGTCAAATCGCCTCATGGCTTCTTGAAAATCAGTGATGATTTAAGCTTCGTAAATCATCAGACGGCAGTCGATCGCGCCATTTTTCAACGGATACGTTTCCACTGGCGTCTGCTTGATGCATTGGACGCAGCGCGGACTACCCGCCAAAATGGCGATGCGCCATCCGTGAAGCCGCGCGACCGCCGCTCCAAGTTCTTGATACAACGCATTATCCGCATCAAGACGAATGCCATATGGCGGATTCGCCACCAACATGCGTCGTGTATTGTCCGCCTGTAATTCACGCAACGGCATCTTTCGGAAACTCAGCCGCAGGCCAGCCGCCTTTGCGTTAGCCTCCGCAGCCGACAATGCGGAATCATCAATGTCGAAACCTGTTACGCGTGGCAGCTTTCCATGGGCGATGCGACGCATTTCACCACGTAGCAAACGCATCCGCTCCGCCGCCGCATCGTTGAAATTCGCCCATCGTTCAAATCCGAAACGTTCGCGTTTCAGGCCAGGCGCGATGTTCGCGGCCCACATGGCGGCTTCAATCGGCAGCGTCCCTGAACCGCACATCGGATCGACCAATGGCATTTCACGATCCCAGCCGGAAAGCCGCAGCATGGCGGCCGCCAATGTCTCTTTCAACGGCGCTTCGCCGCCAAGCGAACGATAACCACGCTTGAACAATGGCTCTCCGGACATGTCCAAATACACCGTCGCCTTCTGTCGCGCCCAATAGACGAAGACGCGAACATCCGGATTCTCGCGATCCACGTTCGGTCGTTCGCCAAAATCATGACGCAACTGATCAACGATTGCATCCTTTGCCTTCAACGCCACGATGTTCGGATTCGTCCGCGTGCTCTCATGGGCATACGCGCTGACCGCAAACGTATGGCGCGGCGTAAGGAACTCCGCCCAATTCACTTCAGCGACACTGTCATACACGCCTTCCAAATCGGGAGCCGCAAAACGCCCTAAAACCACCATAACCCGCTGACCAATGCGCGTTTGCAGACATGCCCGCCAGCCGTCTTCCCACGAGCCTGTAAACGGAATGCCGCCGCTGTTCAGACGAGCGGACTTGAAGCCCAGTTCACAAAGTTCATCCCGCAACACGGCTTCCGTGCCTGGACCAGCTGATACATAAAATTCCATACTATCTCAAACCTCTCAATCTATTAAAATTCACGCCTTCTTCGGCTTTCCGCGCCGTCTGGCCAAATCCAGTTCGGCATCGCAATGATGGCCACGCTGGATGAGATTACCAAGCTTCTCCTCCAATTGCAACCACTGCTCCTCCGTCGGACGGCGGTCATAGACCCATCCATCCGCCCCCGTATCCAGAAACTGCCATTTCACCGTATCCGCATGGAACGACACGCGTATTTCCGTCTTGCCTTCCGGCGCTTCCTTGTCAACCCAGCAAACTGGCCTTCTCATGACATCATCCTTTCTTTATTTGCATAATCTTTACTATTAATATAATTGATATTTCAAAAAACTTCAGTTATGTTATTGTTTTATTTGCTTTCAACACCTCTTTCTTGCGGCGTAAACATGCCAGAATACAAAATCCATATCGCACAACACCAGCATTACAGATGCCTTCTTTGCGGACGTTGTTGCAGACGCTTCCACGTCCGTCTGGAGAAGGCAGAATGCATTCGGCTCGCCAATCTCGATTGGCAAGGCGAGCAAAATCCACACGATTTCACCGTCACCATCAACGGACACGAATATTTTAAACGCAATGCAGACGGCGGTTGCGTCTTTTTGGATGAAAAAGGCGCATGCCGCATGCACGCGAAATTCGGTTTCGACATCAAAGCTCTCACCTGCCGCGGCTATCCCATGAACATCGTCTCCACGTTTCCAGGAGAACTTTCCGTACTCGCTCGCATGGATTGCCCCGCCGTTCTAAAAGACTACGGCACACCACTTTCCGAACAAAGAAAAGACATTGAGAAACTCGTGTCGGAGATGAAATTCGGCAAGCCCTTCACGGAATCGCAACTCTGCTGTTTGGAACGGAAAACCATCGAAACCATTCGCGATGCCGTTGTTGCATTGTTGGAAGATCACACCGCCCCCCTGCCCAACCGTATCCGCGCCGCGCTCGCCCTGCTGGACGCCTGCCAGAAACTTAGCGCCACCTTCCTCAATGACCACGAGACCATGAAAGAAGTTTGGAAAAACTTCAAGACAAAATACAAACCGTCGGATACCATCCCGCAAACGCCTGGCCTATCCGCCTATTCACGAATCGTGTACCGCACATGGCTCGCCGCATATTGCCGTCGCGACGAAGAGATTCTCGACCGTTCATTTTTCTCACGTCTCAAGTTGTTCAAACACAACTTGATGTTCATCCTTGGACATGGCAACTGGCATGAGCTTGGCTGGGAGCATCCAGACTATCCTTTCGCAAAAGCCGCTGTTTTCAAACGCGCATCACAGAAGACAGAATACCATGATGAGGCATGGGCGCCGTTCATGCGTTTTCTCCAGACACGTCTGGAATGCTTCCAATTTTTCGGCGTCAGCTACTACGGGACGGATTTCTTCAGCGGACTGCGCGCCTTGCTCAAGACCTACGCCCACACGTTGGCGACCGCCCGCTACCATGCCGCCGCCAACGGACGGAATGTCATCACGGAAGATGATGTTTTCCAAGCGGTTCTGTCCATCGACCACTGTCATGGGCGCTCCCCGTCCCTCAACTTCCGTTCATCACGCTCCAACGAAAATTACTTCAGCGGAAAACGCTTCGATTCGCTTCTCGCAGATCTTGGCTGGGCATAGACTGACAAACGAAAAAAAGTCTGTTGAAGTTGCACCCAACCTATTCTTCATGTAAAATAAGCAAGCGTCGGAAAGAATCTCCGTCCTGTTTCAACCACCCATCAAACCATTCTTCTACTCATGCGTTTCCAATGCAACCATTGTCGCGCCCTTCTCGAACTGGACGATGTCCAGCCCGGAGAAATCGTGCAATGCCCGACATGCCTCAGCCCCGTGGCCGTTCCTGAAACCGTAACGTCGCCACGTGCGTTACTTGGCGATTTCGTCATTAAAAATCTCATCGGCAACGGGGGGATGGGAACAGTCTATCTTGCCCACCAGATCACGCTGGACCGAGATGTCGCATTGAAAGTTCTCCACGCAGACTTCTCAGACGACACGGCTTTCATCCAGAATTTCATCAACGAAGCCCGCGCGGCAGCAAGCCTCAACCATCCGAATATCGTTCAAGCCGTCGCCGTCAACTGTGATGAAGGGCGTTGGTATTTCGCCATGGAATACATCAACGGCAGCACCTTGAAGCAGATGCTGGCCCAGAATGGACGAATTCCCCCGCAGCAGATGCTTAGCATCGCCCAGGAAATCGTATCCGCCTTGAAATACGCATGGAAGGAAAAGCAAATCGTCCATCGGGATATTAAACCAGACAATATCATGTTGACGGCGGACGGCCATGCCAAGCTAGCCGATCTCGGTCTGGCCCGCAAAATCACGGAGCTTCATGAAGACGGCAGCACGGAACTCTATGGGACACCTCAATACCTTCCGCCTGAGCTGCTTAGCGGAGCAACACCCAACGCGGCATCTGACATCTACAGTCTTGGTGCGACGCTCTATCACGCCCTCAGCGGTCGTTTCCCTTTCATCGCCGACACGCCGGAAGCCATTGCCAACCTTCACGCCACCGCTCCGTTAGTCCCGTTAAAAGAGGTCGCCCCAGACATTTCCGAACCCATATCGAATCTTGTTGACATCATGATGGCGAAATCGCCTGAAGACCGCTATCAGGATTATGACGAGCTTGAAAAGGACATTCAGCGAGTTGCAAACGGCGAAATGCCGCTTCGCACGCTTTCAGCCGATGCATCTTCCGAATCCAATGACACATCGACCTCTGAAACTACCGCCTCCGCAAAGCATGGCAAGCCCAAACTGAAATTCACGAAGGGACATGTCAAGTTACATAAAACAGACAAAACGCCTACTGCGGAAAACGTGTCGTCTTCCGCAGCCTCTGACACGAATCAACCTGATAGCACACCCCAACAGGAGCAATCTTCGGAAGCAACTACTACGGAGGTTGCTGCACAACCTACTCCCGCTCCTATGCCTCCGCCTGTCAAAACAGGTGGAACCGCAATTCTTCTAACCGTTGTGGCATTGTTGATAGTCGTCGCCTGCGTCGCAGTCGCCACCTTCGTCATTCATGGTCGCAAACAAACGCCAATCGCCGTCCAGACACCATCTGTTGCCCCTCAAACAGAAACAGTTGCGACAGAAGAACAACCGCAAGTTTCTCAAGAAGAACAACAAGCCAAGATTGAGGCTGAGGAAAAAGCCAAACTGGAAGCTGAAGAGAAGGCACGCAAGGAAGCGGAAGAAAAAGCCAAACTGGAAGCAGAGGAAAAAGAGCGAAAGGAAGCGGAAGAGAAAGCCAAGCTGGAAGCGGAGGAAAAGGCCCGCAAAGAGGCAGAAGAAAAGGCGCGTAAGGAGGAAGAGGAAAAAATCGCGGCGGAGAAAGCGAGAAAAGAAGCCGAAATAAAGGCACGACGGGATGCCGTCGCCACTGAAAAAGCAAAACGTATTGCAAACGCCCTTCAGGAAGTCGCAGGAAGAGATTTCAGCGACGCACGACAGGCGTTTTTCAGCAGAATCGAACACGAAGAGCCGCAAGACAAAGAGTGGCGTGATCAATGGGAACAAGCCTTGACAATGGCGGAAAGCTTCTGGGATGGCCTGAAAGATTCCGCTTCGAAATTGACAGAAATGCAATTGAACGATTTCGCCATGAAGAATCTGCGTCAGAAGTTCCTCAAATCCAACTTCGGAGAGCAACCATGGACAATTGTGGACATGACAGGTGACACCATCACCCTGCACCGTGAAATCGACGCCACGGACACGGAGGACGACAAGGAGGCAATCAAGCCTGTCCAATGGACACGCAAGCTGCAGGAACTCCGTTTCAACCAGCTTGAAACGCTTGCCAACACGATATTTCCATTAAAAGACAAATCAGCGGAAGAATCTCGCCAAGCCCTTGGGCTCTATCTGTTGCTCTGCGGTATAGCTCCTGCAAAAGCCATTATTGAAAAATACAACTTGAGCGAAAACTGGCCCGCCATTACGGAAGCAGCAGACTCCATGTCACCTAGCAATTACATTGCGACGCAACTGGCATGCGTCAAAGAACGTGCTGAAATAGCAGCCAATTCAAAAGAACCACTTCTCCGAACATTGGCCGCCATTCAAGCCTACAGCCTCGGCAATGCCCTCTATCTTACCTTCCCGAACCAGAAGGAACTCTACGCAACGGAAATCCAGCAGATCATTAAACCATTGTTCTCCACAAATCGCTAACCACTAACCCCTAACCACTAACCCTGACATGAAGAAACTCTATTTGGTCAATCCGCTTCCGATCGGTGTCATCAATCCGCTTATCTACGGGCATTTCTCCGAACACATCGGCGGCGTTTTCTACGACGGCATCTGGGTCGGCGAAGACTCTTCGGTTCCCAACATCCATGGCTTTCGAAAATCGCTGGTTGAAGCCTTCAAGGCAGTCCACCCCAGTGTGTTGCGTTGGCCTGGTGGATGTTTCGCAGAAACATATGACTGGCGTGACGGCATAGGGCCGCGCGGCAATCGTCCAACACGCATCAACTGGTGGTATCAGAACGATGGTCGCATGGAGCCAAACAAAATCGGCACTCACGAATTCGTCGAATTCTGCCGTCTCGTCGGAGCAGAGCCGTATATTGCCGCCAACATCACGTCAACCACACCACTCGACATTCGCGACTGGATTGATTACTGCAACTCCCCCAAAGGATCGACGGCTTACGCAAAGCTACGTGAAGCGAATGGCTCGCCCGAACCGCTCAACGTCAAATACTGGGGTGTAGGAAACGAATGTTGGGGCGGCGGCGGCAACATGGAGCCGGAAATCTACGCCCATGAATACCGCAAATATGCCATGATCATGCGCAATTCCGCCCCCAATCTGGAGCTTTTCGCCTGCGGTCCCAACGCCAACGGCTGGCATTGGACGGAACGCTTCCTGCGCGTCTTCGATACATCCTCCCGTATTATGAACGGCTATTCCGTCCACTACTATTGCGGTGCCAGCGGCGGTTGTCTTGATTTCACAAACGACCAGTTCTACCATCTGCTCTCCAAAGCATCCTTCATGGATCACATTGTCAATCAGACATGGAATCTTGTCTGCGGCTTCAACTGCCAGAATCAATGTCCGCTCGTCGTTGATGAATGGGGCTGCTGGCATCCAGGCGGCTCCGGCCCCACGAAAGGCTACAATCTTTTCGAACAGCAGAGCACGATGCGTGACGCTCTTGTCACCGCCCTCACCCTCAACATCTTCAACAACAACTGCGACAAGGTAAAGATGGCCAATACCGCACAGCTTGTCAACAACCTCCACTGCCTCTTCCTCGCCAACAAGGAGAATTTTATCGTCACGCCAACCTACCATGTCTATGACATGTACAAGGAGCATCAAGGCGCGACCGCCATCAAGACCGCTTTTGAACAGGAGACAATCACCTATAAGAATCCCGACAGCCAGCGGGAAGAAAAGCTCGCCAAACTGTCCATCAGCGCCTCTGTCAAAGACGATACGCTTCTTCTTACAGTCGCCAATCTCAGTTTGACAGACGCAGAAGAACTTGAACTGGAAGCCGTCGGCCTCACTCTCGGCAACGATGCTGACATCACCATTCTCCGCAACGACGATGTCCACGCCCATAATACCTTCGACGCTCCCGATGCGGTCACGCCCATCCAGAAGACGGCGAAGGCCGACGTCATCCAAGTGCCGCCGGCCTCCGTTGTCACAGCCAAAATCAAGCTGCGATAAGGTCGCGCAGGAGCGCGACCCTCCCCTTCATTTCACCTTCTCCTGATATCCAGAAGGCTCCATGGAGAATGAGCCGCGGCCACCAGACAGCCGCGGCAAAGCCTTGCCAAAACCGAACATCTCCGCCAACGGGACTTGGCAGATAATTTTTTTCATGCTGCCCAATGTCTCCATGTCGCTGATGATGGCGCGGCGCGGCTGTAGATACATGCTGATTTCACCAACCGTATCCTCTGGCGTGAGAATCTCAAGATGCATAAGCGGTTCCAGAATGACCGTTCCCGCTTTCGGAAGCATCTGGTCGATGCACTGCAACACGGCGCCGGCCACGGCGCCTTCCGTTGTGTTTTCAACCGAAAACTTCAAATCGACGAGCGTGGCGGCAACATAAATCAACGGATATCCGGACAAACCGCCTGTGCGCAGACCGTCCTGCAACGCCCTTTCCGCCGCCGCGATGAATGCTTTGGGGACGTTGGGCGTCTTCACAGCGTTCTTGATATCGAAAGCCGCTTCGCCTGCTGAAATCGGCGCAAACTCGCATGTGACTTCCGCGTAAATCGGCGTATCGCCCATCATGCGTTCGAAGACAACATGTTCCGTACAAGCCGTCTTCAACGTCTCGCGGTAGGCGACTCGCGGCTCGCCCTGCCGGATCTCCACATTGAAATCCGTCGTGACACGCTTCAAACTCACGTCCAAATGCAGTTCGCCCATACCGGACAGCAACCGCTGCCCGGTATCTTCCGCCGTCGAACGCCGAAGCGTCTGATCTTCACGGCAAAGCAAATCCAGCACTTCGTCCAGTTTGTCTTTGTCTTTCGAGAATTTCGGTTCGACAACCACGGAGATGACCGGTTCGGGGAACGTAATCTTCTCAAACGCAATGAGATGTTTCGGATCACAAAGTGTGTCGCCGATACCGCAATTCTTCAGGCCGGCCATGCCGACGATATCGCCAGGCCCCGCCTCTTCGATGGTCTCCGTGGATTTAGCGTAAATCTTGAACAGCTGACGCGAACGAATCTTCTCTCCAGTACGGGAATTGACGATATTTTCATTTGCCTTCAAGACACCGCTGTAGATGCGGATGTAGAACAAATCCGCCGTTGTGGAAGCATTGACTTTGAAAATCAAGCCGGAGAACGGCTTCTTTGCATCGCACGGCACACTGACTGGTTCATCCGTCTTCACGTTGAAAGCATCGTGGTCCGGAATATCCAACGGCGACGGCAGGAAATCGATAACAGCATCCGCCAGCAACTGGATTCCCATGTTCTTTTTCGCGGAACCAACAAGAATTGGAACAAGTTTCCGTTCAATCGTCAGACGGCGCAATTCCGCAATCAGCTTGTCTCGTGGAATTTCCTCTTCATTCAAGAACAGTTCGGCGATATCATCCGAATAATCGCTGATTTTGTTGATTAACGTTTCATAGGCTTCTGCCCATTGCGACTCAAATTCCGCAGGCAATGGCTTGCGAATGACTTCCGCGTTGCGCTCCCCTGAAAACGACACGTATTCCTTGGCGATGATGTCGATAATACCGTTAAAGGCATTCTCCGCACCGTCCGGCAAATAGATTGGCGCGGCGCAGTTGTTGAATTTTGAATTGATCTGTTCGACAGTCCGTTCAAAGGATGCGCCAATACGATCCATCTTGTTCACAAAAGCGATTTTCGGCACGGCGTAATTGTCCGCCTGATGCCAGACCTTTTCCGACTGTGCCTCAACGCCTTCGACAGCGGAGAAAATGACCGCCGCGCCGTCGATGACACGCAGCGAACGCTCCACTTCCGCCGTGAAATCGATGTGTCCGGGAGTGTCGATCAGATGGAACATGTAATCCTTCCATGGAATCGATGCTGCTGCGGCGGCGATGGTGATGCCGCGGGCACGCTCTTCAGGAAGAAAGTCCATGACAGTCGTCCCGTCATCGATATTGCCATAACGGTGAGTCAGTCCCGAATAGTACAGGAAACCTTCCGTTGTACTGGTTTTACCTGCATCAATATGCGCGATGATGCTCAGATTTCTGATTTTCTCAATGTCTTGCATGCTATATTCCGTTCATTCATGGTTTATTATTTCCCATTATATAATATAAGCCAACATACGTCATCTGTATAATACAAACAAAGCAAAAAAGAAAAAGGCCGCCGCCTCCTTTTTACGGGAGGCGGCGGCCTCTGTCATTTCATTGACTCAGTTGGATGACTGTCACTCATTCGCCGGGGCGAACGGCATCAGAACATCCTTCTTGCAGTAGATCCAGTAGGCGTTGCCAACG
>JAFZAB010000091.1 GCA_017548425.1 Victivallales bacterium | reverse complement strand
TGATTAATGATTAATTAAGTAAGCATTTGGGACAAATATATTTAGAGGCTGTCGCAACATGTTTTGCAACAGTCTCTTTTTTTGCGTATGTCTATTTATCCGTGGCTTCTGGCTTGTTTTGGTCGTTATGCCGTTCCTTTGGTTGTGGCCACAGAAGAATATAATAGCCCTCATATTCTGGCGATTCCAGAAGATGCAGAACCTCGAGACTGATTTCCGGTTGAGACACTTCCTCCAGTAGATGGGGAATGTTTTGCTTGAATCCGTACAGCATCCATCTGTTTTGGAAAGACGAGGAGATTTGCAATAAAACCATCGCAAGGGAGGCTGTTGTGGCGATGACGGCTAGAAAAATTTTTCTGGCTTCAGGCTTCCATTGTAGTTGATGCCAGAGGAACCAAAAGACGACGAATGCAAGACATGCAAGAAAACCGTAAGTAAACAAGTTGAATGCGACCAGCCCTTGTGTGCCTGTTCCTGCGGGAAGCTCTGCGCCAACGGCATTTCTGAAGGCAACAGAAGCATGATGCGCGTTGGAGCTTTTCATGGCGTCAGAGGAATTGAAAGTCTCCAATTTTGAACGAAGCGTATCCAGTTCATTGGCTTTGATCATGGCGGCGCATTTTCCAAGGCCAAGTTCCATGTTGCGCAAGTATTCCTCTGGATCAAACTGGTGGTTTGCAAGAATCCAAAAGGCCGCCATCATGGTGAGCGTGAAAAGTGCCACCAGAAGCCATTCACCGTATTTTGTTTTTCTCAATCGAAAGCATCCCCAGATGATGACACCTAAAATGCCATAGAAGATCGCGCCTATCAGATGTAATATGAGAGAGGCTAGGATACTGAGAAAAGTTATCAATATCTTTGACATGTATATGAAGATGGGACAACTGGGACTTCTGGGACGAATGGAACACAATTTCAGTTGTCCCAGAAGTCCCAGTTATCCCAGATGGCTGACAAATCAGATCTTCTGGATCAGATAATAGACCGACGGGAAATCGCCGCCCGTGGAGAAGCGGAGCTTGCCGTCCGCCACTTCGGCGGGCGTCTGGCCGACCTGCATGCCGAAGGAGTTGATGGCGTCCACACGGAAGGCGTTGACCGTCGTATCCAGTTCGAAATCAGCGGCGATGACCTCCGCCTCGATGGGGCCGTGGCCTTTGTCGTACTGGATGGTATGATTGTCGTTATAGACGGCGCCCGTGTTGTCGGCATGGCCGACAACGGTCAGCAGGATGTTCTCCGATTCGTTGATCGGATCATCCGTCAGGGAACTCAGCGCGATGACGGCGTATTCGTTGCGGCATTTAATCTTCAGGCCCTTCAGCACGATTTCGCCGGCGGCGTTCAGGAAGCCACTGACGGCTTTTGTGCGCGGCGAATCGATGATGAAGAGGCGTTTGTCCAAATCGCGGCAGAGTTCGCCTGTGTCGGATTGGATGACGCGGGCGTCCTTCGGCAGACGGGAAACATTTGGATCAATGACATTTGCGCCTTCGGGCACTTTCGTCGTCGGGATGGCGACGGCGGTCTTGCCAAGCTGCGCGGCGCATTCGAAGGCCGGCGGGATGCTGTTGACCGTGCTGTTCTTGTTAGCGGGATTTTCATTCGCCTTCGTGGGGCCGTTGTAGGGGATGACGGTCATGACGTCCGATTCCTTCACGTCACCGCGGCGGAGGAGGAGGGCGGCATGGTAGAAGAGGCCGTAGCGGGCGGGATCGTTGAACGCGTCGAAAATGCCGCTGCGGTAGGGGACGCCCGACAACGCTTCGCCCGTGACGGGGGCGGCGAGCATGTCGATGTTCGGGCGGCAGTCATAACGGTAGGTATGGATGGCGGCTCCGGCCCAGCCTTGCAGGGCGCAATGGGAGGCCAGATGGAGGGGCCCTTCCGCGCGGTATTCATTCGGCCATGGATCGTCCCATTCGGAGATGAAGAACGGACGGTCGGCGGCGCGCATGAAGGGGAAGCCGTCGATCCACGTGGAGCGGTTGGCGAGGAAGCTGGCGTTCATGATGCCTTTTTCATGGGGCGTCCATTTCCATCCGTAATGATAGGTATGGCTGTCCATGAACGTCATGTCGGCCTGCGAGAGCAAAGTGCCGCCGCCGCCGGAATTCCAGTTGGTTCCCGTGATGGGGATCTTGACGCCGATGGAACGCATAAACGCTTGCATGTCATCGAAATAGCTCTTCTGAATCATCAGCTTGAAATTGAACATGGCAAGCGTGGAATTGTCGGTGAAATCAACGGGCGTCTCCGCCGGCGGGTAGCCATTCTCCTTGCGCCATGCCTGATACTTTTCTTCAAGACGCGTACGATACGGCTCCACTAGCTGTTCGCAGTGGGCGAAGATTTCGTTTTCGTTGGCGATTTCCGACATGACAATGACGGGATCGTCTTTGTAAGCCAGTTGCGTGTAGGGATTTTCATGCGTCCATATCTGCTCGCAGAATTCCTTCTGGAGCTCGATGAGATGTTCGTCGAAATTGGATTGCGGACGGGCCGAATCCGCCAACCGCTTTGTGTTTTCGACACCGTCGCCTTCGCGGAAACGACGATAGGTCAGCATGTCGAAATAGACATAGATGCCGTTTTTCTTGAGGGTGTAGATGAGATAGTCGAGTCGGTCCATGCTTTCCGGATCAAGTGACCGCGTATTTTTAAGTAGCTTGCCTTTCGTGAATTGGAAGAGGTTGGGCGTTGACCAGTCGCCGTCGAGCTGATGGAAGCGGACGATGTTCAAGCCCGTCTTGGCGAGGCGTTTGGCGACGATTTCGCTGTATTCATGCGACGGAAAATTGGCTCCGCTGTTGAAGTTCGTGCCCCAGAAACGCGCGGGCGTTCCGTCTTCGAAAGCGAACTTGCCGTCTTTGACGGTCAGAAAGCCATGCTTTCCCGCAGGCTTTTCATCGGCGAAGATGTAGGAGAGATCAATTGGCACGTCATCCCATGGGAGGGTGAATGAAACGGTTCTGTAGCTTGATTTGTACATGGCGGCTTCCTTTTGGATTTGTGGTGGAATACGGCATATTGAAAAACATATTACAATATATTGTATGTGTCAAAATCAAAATAGCAAGACGAAAAGACAAAAATGTATTTGACCATGTATATATTCAATATATATTATTGATGAAACAAAGAGTCATTTTGAAAATTGCATGAGTTGGGAAAACAATGAAGCTAAAAGATCTTGTTCAGGAATTGTCAAAGTTGGGTGTGACATTCATTTCCCATGGAGCAAACCATGACCTGTATGGCAAGAATGGAAAGAAAATACCCATTCCACGCCATGCGGAAATCAATGAAATGCTGGCTAAGGCCATTCTTAAAAAGGCTAAAAACTTCTGATTATAGAACATCCATTCCATCAAGGAGGACATATTGATGAAAAAAACATATTTTGCAACGGTACATGAAGACAAGAATGGTCCATGGCGTTATATCTGCGCGTTTCCTGATTTCGACAATCTTGCGACGGAAGAGAATACATTGGAAGGCCTTACCAAAATGGCCACTGAAATTCTGACGGATGCTCTCAATGACATGGAGAAGGAAGGTGTGGAACCGCCTGTTCCCACGGAGGATTATCAGTCGTTGATTGCCAAGGCGGAGGCAGACTTTGGACCAGTTGCTTTCATCATGCCAATTACTGTCACGGTTGAATCTCCCATCATCCGCATCAGCATGACGATTCCGCAGAACAAGCTTGATATTATCACCAAATATGCCAAGCAACGTGATACGACGCGTTCCGCCCTGATGATCGATGCTACAATGGATTATATGAAGAGGAATGGATAGGGTGTTGGGATGGTGAAGTTTTTTTTTTCTCAAACATTTTTCAAAAATTGAAGGCTAAATTTTGAATATGGAAACAAATTTGGTCTCTCTATTTTGGCATATGATGTGGTCACTTTTTGGTAATTGGCCATTTGTTTTGCTTTGCGGTTTGGCTTTAATTGTGACTGTTTTGAAGTGGTTCCGTCCTCAGATCAAGGGATGGTTTGGAGAGACATTGCTTCATCATTATCTACGGCGGCATCTGGATCAAAAGCGATATGTGGTTCTTCATGACATCATGCTGCCGACAGATGATGGGACTACTACGCAAATAGATCATATCGTGGTTTCACAATGGGGTGTGTTTGTCATAGAGACCAAAACATATTCAGGGTGGATTTTCGGAGACCAATATGAACCGCAATGGACAAAAGTGCATTTCAATCACAAGGACAAATTTCAAAATCCATTGAGGCAGAATTACAAACACATTGCCACGCTTTCTGAATGCCTTGGAATATCAAAAGATTATTTCAAGACAGTCATCGCGTTCAGTGGAGAGGCGGAATTCAAAACAGAAATGCCAGAAGAAGTGATGCTGTTTTCTGAGGTTCCAGATTATATCAAGAGCCATTCAGAGGAAAATATGATTCCTCCAGAACAAGTACAGGAAGTGGTGGACACAATTTGTGAATGGCAAGATTCTTTGACTAGATCCCAAAAGAATAACCATGTGCGGAATCTAAGAAAAACACACGCAACGCCTAAGCCAGCGCAAGAGAAACTTGATGTTTCCTTAAAAGAAGATTCTGTTACAGGAGACAAGAATCCACGTTGCCCAAGATGCGGCGCGCCAATGGTTTTACGCAAACGGAAAGCTGATGGCTTGCCTTTCTGGGGATGTTCGCAATTTCCCAAATGCCGTTGCATTTTGGATATAGATTCAATTGATGTATGATCTTCTCAACGGAAAACAATCACAAGACTGTTTCAAGAGAATTGAAACTTCGTTTACGGCAGTTAGCCACAAAATACGAAACGGCGGATTTCATGAAGGAGGATCCGTCGCAGTTCATGCATCGCTATCATGAACCGTTGGATGTTGAAATCACGTCGTTTCTGGCGGCGAATCTCGCATTTGGGAGGCGGTCGTGCATTCTTTGTTGTTTAGAGAAAGTCTGTCAAGAGATGGGTGAATCGCCGTCGGAATGGCTGCTGTCAAGGCGATTTGAACAATACTTTACAAACAGCCCAAAATCATTCTACCGTATTTACAGCTATCGCAATATGAGATACTTGTGCGAAACACTCCGGCGGTTGACGGTGGAATACGGCGGTTTGGGGGCGTATTGTAAAAGCCGTTATGAAGCAGGGGATTGCGCAAAACAGCCTGGTCGTTTGGCGGCGGTCATCGCCGAGTGTTTTCCTGAAGCATGCAAGCCGTTGATATCCAATGGCAAGAATAGCGCCAACAAACGGCTGAATCTGTTTCTTCGTTGGATGGTGCGGCGGAATTCGCCTGTCGATTTAGGGCTGTGGAATTGGTATCCGACGGATCAACTGCTCATGCCGTTGGACACGCATGTCGTGGCGGTCGCGAAGGAGTTCGGGCTGGTCGAAGAGAATGCCACGCCGAACTTGAAGATGGCCATCCAATTGACGGACATCATGTCGGAAATCTTCCCCGGCGATCCGCTGAAAGGCGACTTTGCGCTTTTCGGGTATGGTGTAGTGGTTAGTGATTAGTGATTAGTGGTTAGTGGTTAGTAGTTAGTTGACAGCGGTTAAGGCTTAATTTCTGTAAATGATTTGCAATCAACCAAACACACACTACATTCAACAGTTGTTTCGTTGTATTTTATAAAGAAAATCATAGACAACCTACGATAAACATATAGGAAGAATTCCATGAACATGATCAAACGAACTCTTCAGACGGCCTGTGTGTCCCTTTTCATCTTGTCCTTTGTTGTTTTACATGCGGCGGAAGTCGGTGAGAACGAAATACTTCTGGCTGCTCGAAAATGGATCGAAGCCAATGCCGTCTTTCAGGCGGAACTGCCGAACGCCGTTCCGGAAAAGGCCGTTCAGATGGCGGATTTCGAAGGGAAGACCATGCCGCTGTGGCGGGTCGATCTGCTGCCGACAGGCTATCTGGTCATGGCGGCAGACGATACATTGCCGCCGGTCGTCGCCTTCAACACAAACGGCGCGTTCGACATGCCTGCGGCGCATCCGCTTCCGGCCATGTTGAATCGTCAGGGCGTGATTTTTCAGGAAGAATTGGCCAAGCCGAAAACGCGTGGAAACAAACTGGCGGAGGAAAATCAGTCGCGGTGGAATGGGCTGTTAGGAAGGACGCGGGCGGATTCCGTCACGCCATCGACGATTATCACACAGCCTTTGCTGACAACGATTTGGAACCAATACGCGCCTTATGACTATGTCTGCCCGACGAACGGCAGTTATGTCAACCGCGGTATCACAGGATGCGTGCCCACGGCGTTTTCGCAGATTCTGAAATGGCATGAATGGCCGCCCAAAGGAGAAGGTACCGCCAGTTGGAGTGATAAGGAAGGCGATGTGAAAGGCGAACTCTGGGCGGACTATTCATTCCCTTACGAATGGGAGCTGATGCGGGACAACCATATTGACAACTGGCGTTATTCCAGCAAGTTGAAGGATTATTACTATCCACGGGGAACCATCGACCGCTCCGACTGGGCCATCGCTCGAATGATGATGGAGATGGGCGTCTATTCAGAAGCGGACTATGAGCAAAACGGAACAGGAGCTTACAGCTATAAGTTCAAGACGCTTCTTGCCAATCACTTGATGTATGCGGGTACGGCGGAATACGGAGACATCAACGTCGGATACATCGGTTACACGGATCAAAAAACGCTTTATGCACGAATCCGGCGGGACATGGTAGCGGGACGTCCGGCGGCGCTGAGCTATAGAGGTCATTCTTTCGTAGGCGATGGCCTTGGCACGATGGGCGGTCTTGACTACTATCATTTGAACTATGGCTGGGGCGGTTCGCATAATGGATGGTATTTGTTGACAGACGGATACAATTCGACGGTCATCATCACGGCGACGACCGGCATCATGCCTCGTCCCGTGGCGGTTTTCAAGCCGATGTCCGTCGAGCAGCCAGCCTCCTTCACGCTGGCATGGGATTTCCCAAAACGGCTGACGGCGGAAGGTTTCCGTCTGACGAGAATCACTGGCGACCATAGCTTCGTCGTCAGTTCCTCCATCGATGGCTCTGCTCGAAGCTATGATGTGACAGGCCAGTCTGGCACAGCCACTTACACATTGGAGGCGATGATTGACGGCAATTGGCAGGAAGTCTCCGAAGGCGTGACGGTCACTGTCAAGACCAATCCGACGCCCATGCTTGATCTGATGATCGACGACGAACTGAACAGTGTTGCAGGGATGCCTTTCACGACAACTGTGGCCGCCAACAATACATTGAAGAGCCTTTCCGTGGCTTGCAGCCGACCGGACATGGTGTCCGATTCTTCCATATCTGTCTCGGGAACAGGAACTTATCGCACCGTCAGCCTGAAGCCGTCCAAAGACTTGGTCGGCAATGCCATTCTTTATCTGACCGCTGTTGATTCGGCGGGAAACATCGCGCGGAAAACGGTTCTGCTACGCGTGCAGGAAAACACGTCTGTCTGGCAGACATTCTATAGCGATGCGCAGATGAACGCCTTGCTGAAAGGCAAGCTGATCCTTTTGCTTGCGGGGCGCGAAACAGACAGTAATTGCAACTATTTCCGCAAGACGGTGTGCGAAGATGCCGACGTCAAAGCCAACCTGCTGGCGAACTACGAATTGTGGTTTGCAGATGTGGATGCTTCTGCGGAATATGATTCGTATGTCGATGATTTGGGCAATACGTTGCCATGGATCGCCATCATCGATCCGGCCGTCCAGAACGAACGTCTGCGCGCCCATGGCGGGCCTGTGACCATTCCCGTAGGGCGTGCCTTGCTGGACAAGGTGCTCCCGTATTTCAGCCTGCAGGATGAATTGCTGCCGGAAGGCACGACGCAATCTCTCGAATTGTCGGTTCTCGACAAGCATGCCGAAATCCGCTATCGTCTGGATGCCAAAGCTCCTACTGCCAATGACTTGCTCTATGAGGAGCCTATCAGTCTGACGAGAACGACGACCATCTCCGCTCGTGCGTTTAAATACGGCGTGGCCGTCAGCGATACGGTCACGAAGACCTACACGTTTCTGCCGCAGGTCGCCACGCCCATCCTGAACGTCGGCGAACAAAAGTATTTTTCCGATATCTTTCTCGTGACGGCGTTCTGCCAAACGTCCGATGCGAAAATCCGTTATACGATGGACGGGACCATCCCGACGGAATCCAGCCCTGTGTTTCCAACGGGAGAACTTGTCGTCACGGAAGATACGATGCTTGCCGTGCGTGCGTTCAAGGCTGGCATGAAGCCGTCGGAATGCGTTTTCAGCCATCTCTATGATTTGCAGGGCTTGATCAAAGGCGATGATATCGAAGTGGTTGGGGAGGAGACCGATTGGTTCCGCCAGACGGCAACCTACAAGAGCGCGCCGTCCGCCATGCAGTCGCGGGCCGTGGGTGACTACGGCGTTGCGACGATGACGGTGAAAGCATACGGAAGTGGAACGCTAAGTTATTATTGGAAAGTGTCTTCCGAAGAGAACAAAGACTTGCTTTCGTTCTCCATCGACAATGTCCAGAGGGCGTCGATTTCGGGAAATGTGAATTGGGCGCAGAAGTCGTTTACCATCACAGGCGACGGCGAACACATGCTTGTCTGGACGTACGCCAAGAACTACCGGAATGCGGCCGGAAGCGATTGCGGCTGGGTGGATGATATCGTCTGGACGCCGGCGGTCGGCAAAAAGCTTGTATCCATCGCCATCAACGGCGCTTCGAACATCGCCATCGCGGATACGGAAATCTACGTCTGCATGGCGACGTGGGACGACGGCTCGATGTCGCCTGTGACGCCGACATGGAGTCTTTCATCCAATCAATACGCCGTTCTCTCGAACGGCAGGGTGACGAACAAGAACACGAAGGAGGTTGAACAGACGGTGGCGTTGGAGGCCACCTATACGTCCGGCGGTGTGACGAAGGCGGCTGTGAAAAACATCGCATTGGCGAAGCGCGGTGTCGCGTCCATCGCCATTTCTGGTGACACAAATATCGCCAACGGAGGCACTTCAAACTATGTCTGCACGGCGACAATGAGCGATGGCGAGACGGCGGACGTCACGCCTGTCTGGAGCCTTTCCTCCACGCAATACGCATCCGTCGATGCGGACGGAATTGTGACAAACCGCAATACGACGGAGAAAGACCAGACGGTGACATTGACGGCCGATTATACGTCCGGCGACGTGACAAGAACGGCCTCCATTGTCCTTACATTAATAAAACGGACGCTCGTATCCATCTCCATTACAGGCGATAACGAGATAGCGGGCGGCGAGACGGCGCCATATGTCTGCACGGCGACATGGAGCGACGGCGCGGCCATGCCCGTGACACCGTCGTGGAGCCTATCATCGACGCAGCACGCCTCCGTGGATGCGGCGGGCAAGGTGACGAACCGAAACGCGACGGAAACGGCTCAAACGGTGACGCTTACGGCAAGCTACACGTCCGGCGGCGTGACGCTGACGGCTTCCAAGAGCATCACGCTGACGAATCGTTTTCTCGTATCCATCGCTATTGCAGGTGATAATGTGGTTGCAACCGCTGCTGCGTCGGCGTATGGTTGCACGGCGACGTGGAGCGACGGCGCGAATACGGATGTGAAAGCGACGTGGAGTCTTTCGTCCAATCAATACGCCTCCGTCGATACGGACGGCAAGTTGACGAACAAGAACGCGACGGACAACGACCAGACGGTGACGCTGACGGCGAGCTACACGTCCGGCGGCGTGACGATGACGGCCAGCAGAGTCGTCACGTTGGCGAAACGCGCGCTGACGGACATCGCCATCGCGGGAGACGCCGCCATCACCAACGCCGCATCGGCAACTTACGAATGCGCAGCGGTTTGGAGCGTCGGCGAATCCACGGCGGTTTCGGCCACATGGAGCCTTTCGTCCACGCAATACGCCTCCGTGGATGCGGCAGGCAAGGTGACGAACAAGAATACGTCGGACAGCGACCAGACGGTGACGCTGACCGCCCGTTACACGCATGACGGCGTGACGAAAACGGCCACGAAAACCATTACGTTGGCGAAGCGGTATTTGTCATCCATCGCGATAGAAGGCAACAGCATCATTCCCAATGGCGGAACGGCAACTTATTCCTGCACAGCGACATGGAGCGATGGCACAACGTCTCCCGTGGCGGCGACATGGAGCCTTTCCTCCACGCAATACGCGACCGTTGACGCGGATGGCAAGGTGGTGAACAAGAATACGTTGGATACGGATCAAACGGTGACGCTGAACGCCAGTTATACGGCGGACGGTGTGACGCAGACGGCTTCCAAAGTCATCTCACTGACGAATCGTTCACTCGTATCCATCTCCATTTCAGGCGATAGCGCGATTTCAAGCGGCGTCACATCGCCATATGAATGCACAGCGACATGGAGCGATGGCGCGACGACGACGGTGTCGCCGACATGGAGCATCTCGACCACTACGTTCGCCACCGTTGACGCGGCGGGCAAGGTGTTGAATATGAACGCGACAGACAGAGACCAGGCGGTGACGTTGACGGCCGTCTGCCAGGCGGGAGATGTGACGAAAACGGCGACCAAAGCCATCACGCTTGCGAAGCGGACATTTGAGTCCATCACGATTGAAGGCGAAGGCGCGATTGCGGCGGGGGATGCGTCAAATTACGTCTGCATGGTGAATTGGAGCGTCGGCGAACCGACGGAGGTAAAGGCCGTGACATGGAGCCTTTCATCGACGGCGAACGCCACGGTTGACATAGCGGGCAAAGTGATGAACCGAAACACGACGGAGGTGGACCAGACGGTGACGCTGAACGCCGCCTATACGCACGAAGGTGTGACGAAAACAGGCGTCAAAACCATTGTTCTGACGAAGCGGCTGTTGCTGGAACTCGCCATTTCCGGTAATGCGGCGATCGGCAGCGGGCAGTCCGTCGCGTATCTTTGCGAGGCGAAATGGAGCGACGGCGCGACCACGGCGGTTAATGCGTCATGGAGCCTTTCTTCAACGGATTACGCCTCCGTTGACGCAAATGGAAAGGTGAAGAACATGAACACGACGGAGGTTGACCAGACGGTGACGCTGACCGTGAATTTCACGTCCGGCGGCGAGACGAAGACGGTCTCCAAAGAGATTACGCTGGCGAAGCGGACGCTGGCGGATCTTTCCGTAACTGGCGACAGCGCAATATCGAACGGCTTCACATCGGCCTATGAATGCAAGGCGACATGGAGCGACGGCACGACGTCGTTGGTGACGCCGAAATGGACGCTTTCCTCCACGCTTCACGCCTCCCTTGATTCTACTGGAAGGGTGACGAACAAGAACACGACGGCTGAAAACCAGACGGTGACGCTGGTGGCGGATTTCGCGTCTGGCGGCGTGGCGAAGACGGCGACGAAGGCGATCACGATGGTGAAGCGGACATTGAGAGTCATCGCCGTCAACGGTGACGCCGTGATTCCCAATAATGAGTCTGCAAGTTATTCCTGCGTCGCGACTTGGAGCGACAACACGATGTCGGAAGTCGAGGCCGTATGGAGCATTTCCTCCACGGAATACGCCGCATTGGACGCCAACGGCAAAGTGTCCAACCGCAACACGACAGATACGGATCAGACGGTGACGATTACCGCGACGTTCGTATATGGTGACGTGACGAAGACGGCCTCCAAGAGCATCCGTCTGACGAAGCGGACATTGCTGTCGATCACCGTCGCCGGCGATGAGGCGATACCGAATGGCGGCTCCGCCGTATATACCGTTACGCCAACATGGAGCGATGGCGCAACGGTTCCCGTGGAACCGACGTGGGGCCTTTCCTCCACGGAATACGCCGCCGTCGATGCGACAGGCAAAGTGACGAATTTGAACAAAACGGACACTGATCAGACGGTGAAATTGACCGCTTCCTGCACATTCGCAGGCGTGACGCGGACGGCTTCCGTGACCATTCTGCTTGCGAAACGGACGCTGGTGGACATCGCCATCGATGGCCCTGCGGCCATCGCCAACAACAAGACGGCAACCTATTCATGCACGGCGACTTGGAACGACGGCACGACGTCTGTCGTGGCGGCTGTGTGGAGTCTTTCCTCCACGATGTACGCCTCCGTTGACGCGAACGGAAAAGTCTCGAACCAAAACGCTTCTGGAAAGGATCAGACGGTGACGCTGAACGCAAGCTATACATACGGCGGCGTGACGAAGACGGCCGAAAAGACGATTGCGTTGACGAACAAGACGATTGAATCCATCGCCGTCAACGGCAAGTCGAGCATAGCCGCCGGTTCGACGGCATCCTATTCCTGCATCGCGACATGGAGCGACGCGACGACGTCTGTCATCACGCCCGTATGGAGCCTGTCCTCAACGGATTACGCATCCGTCAACGCGACGGGTAAAGTGACGAACCAGAACATGACGGAAGCGGTCCAGACGGTGACGCTCATAGCGAACTACACATTCGGCGACAAGACGCTGACGTCAGAGAAAGACATCACGCTTGCGAAGCGGACGCTGAAGGAGATCGCCATCGATGGCGTGGTGGAAATCGCCAGCGGCGGTTCCGCAACCTACGTCTGCATGGCGACTTGGAACGTCGGTGATCCGACGCCTGTTTCGCCTGTATGGACGCTTTCCCCCAACGATTATGCTTCCGTTGACGCGGATGGAAACATGACCAACCAAAATATGACGGCTGACGACCAGACCGTGACATTGACCGCTTCCTATACCTTCGATGGCGTGGCGAAGAAAGCGACGAAAGTGATCACGCTCGCAAAACGGACGCTGGAAGCCATTGCGGTGGAAGGGGAAACGGTGATTCCCAATGAACAATCGCAGACGTTTGTCTGCACGGCGACATGGAGCGACGGCGAGACGGCCGTCGTGACGCCGGAATGGACGCTTTCCGCCACGGATTACGCTTCCATCGACGCCGTCGGCAACGTGACGAACAAGAATACGACGGACGATGACCAGTCGGTGACGCTGACCGCCAATTACACCTATGGGGATGTGGCGAAGACGGCGTCCAAATTACTTACGCTGAAGGGCTTGCCGCAACCGACACAGATTCTGGAACTGCGTCCGGGCTGGAATATGGTGACGGTGACCAAACCGCTGGCCGCCAAGCCTGACGGCGTCCATAAGTTCTTGGAACTCAGACCGATCATGCAGGATATCGAGCATCATGCATTTGTCATGTGCGGTAAAGAAGCGGACGTAAAGGTGGGCGTCGGATACTGGATATTCAGTCGGCAATCGCAAACGATTGAACTGGTACAGGATAAGGAACAAACAATCCAACAGCCGCAGTTGCAGTCCGGATGGAATTTTGTGGGAATGACGGAGGATTCAAACTGGATGTCGTCCGCCATCGTCATCTGGGGATGGCGGAATGGACGATTTGTTCAAGTTGAGAAGGAAGACTTGCAAATCGGCTGCGCTTATTGGATTTATCGGTAATGGTACCATGATCAGCCCTGAAAGGGCTTAATGTGAGTAACCCCAGACGAAGTCTGGGGGGGGAATGTGGCGCAGGAATGCGGCCTCGAAGAGGCCGAATGTGAAACGGCTTGATCTGCAACATTCTCACATTCAGCCTCTTCGAGGCTGTAGGCCAGAGGACTGTCTATCCCCCAGGCTTCGCCTGGGGTTTCTCGGATGACGCCTCTTCGAGGCTGACAAGGATTTTTAACGGTTATCGGTTGGTGGGATTGGAATGGTTTTGCCGTCATGGGCGTTCACAAGCGGCAGGGAGAGCCTGTTGGCAAGCGCATAGGCGTCCGCCAACAGGCATTCCTTGTCTGCATGATTCAAAATATTGTAGCGGGAACCGTCTTTCAGGACAACATTCAGTTCTTGTGGGTAGTAGATTTTTTTGTCTCCTGATACACGTTTTGTCAGGATTTCCAGATGATCCAGTTGCTTAAGCGAAATGCCGAAACTATCTCGGTTGAAGCGATTTGGGTAGAACATGCCATCAAGCATGTCAAAGAAGGGGGCGGTTTGCTTTTTCCAAATACTGTAGCAAATGAACAGGGAAAACATGCACATGAAAACGCCTATTATGATTGCAATGATTGCATGCCAGCCAAAGGAATCAAATTTGAAAAGACCGATGCCAATAAATAATAAGCCTCCCAACATGAGGAGTATATATAACAAAAAGAAATCCAACGTTGCACGCAAGCTGATGGAATCTTCTTTGAAGACAAGATAGGTATCTTGATAATATTCGCCGCCAGAACTAAGCGGTCCTTTGTGTTTTCCTGGCAAACCCATGAACAGTTCGCCATGTTCATCTTTCAAAGGAAGCGTGAGATGTTTGGCAAGCTTTTGGGCATCTGCAGCACACTTGGAATATGTGCTGTAGTCTATGATATGGAGGCGTTTGCCATCTTTCAGGACGGCGTTCAGTTCGTGGTAAAATACATGATTCTTCTCTATTCCAAGAATTTGCAAATAGTCAATCTCCTTTATCAGGACGGCGGATTCCTCATGTGAGTATCCTTCGGGGTAGAGTGTTCCGTTGAGTATGTCGAATTCAATAGGATTCAGTATGGTGACGAGTGAGCGGAAGAGGCTGTACAAATAAACAACTTCTATAATGCCAAAGATAATAATAAGAATAACCTCTCTCACAAAAAGAGAAATGTAGAGTAAAATACCGAAAATCAGAACCACAAAAGCTTTTGCTCCCCAAAAATCATGCACGATGACAGAATCTGGATAGAAATACATCCCTTCCATCTGCGTTGATTCTTCATAGTAATTCGTTTCTTGTGGCGATGATGAATCGTTGGACATTGGCATTTATAATACTCTTAGAATAAGTGCCTTAAATCTATTTTCTGTTTTCTGAAAGCTGCTTGAGAATATCTGCTTGAACTTTCTGTGCGCGCAACGTCCGGATGACCGTGATAAAGGTGAAAAGTCCGATGCCCAGGAATGGCAGCGGGAAGAGCATGAAGAAAAGACTGAAGATCGGCAAGTCTCTGGATATCACGGATTCATGCGGATTTTTCGGATTGACGAGACATGTGATCTCCTTTCCTTCTGAATGGTCGGAGACGATTTTCCGCATCGTGCCGACACCGATGTTACTGGACATTTGAGACCGGAAGAAATCATAGCGGGAACCCGTGTAGGTGGTGCCATTGAATTGGTAGGTGTACTGTATTTGGATGCGGTAGTTTGTCCCGCTTCTGGAGCCGCGGCTTCGGGCGAGATCGCTGGAAATGACTTTTGCTTCGCAAGGCGTCCAACAGGCACTGGCGAGCCAGCCTGAAATCGGACGGATGCAGATCATCCAGAAGGCGAAGCAACCTGCGGTGAAGAAGATCAGGCCGAAGATAACCAAAAAGCAGGCCGATCCTTTGGTCATGGGTGCGATGTCTTCTTTGAGAAAATCATTTTTGTCGAAAGTGATATGTTCGCCTGTCGTTGTGTCGATGAGGGGGATGGCGAGCCTTTGGGAAAGAAGCTTTGCATCGGCCATGAAGAGCTTTCTGGCGCCATGGTCCATGATGTTGTAGCGGGAGCCGTCTTTCAGGACAATATTCAGTTCGTAGGAATCATAGGAATTGTTTTTTTCATGGCACCGCTCCGTGATGATTTGCAGATAGTCCAGTTGTTTGAGTGATATTCCTGAACCGTCTCGCGTGAAACCTTTGGGATAGAACATGCCATCGACCATGTCGAATAGCGGATAGCTGCGTTGGGTAAAATTGTGGATGAAGAGGCCGAGTAGATACACTTCACCGACTGTGATGAAGGCAATAAAAAACCATGGAGTGTCATTGTCGAATATAAAGGAAATGGTTATGGCAAGGAAAACGACGGTAAAAAAGCTTATGAACAGATAGAACTTCCAGGTTTTGCGTACGGCGATGGAATCCTGCCGAAAGACGAGTTTCGAGATTTGGAAACTGCTACCGCCGGGAACGAGCGGTCCTGTGTCTTGCTTTGGATCATAGACGAAATCTTCGCCATATCCATTCTTTAAGGAGAGCGACAGACGGTCGGCGAGCTGCCTGGCTTCCTTTATGAATTTTTGCTGAATTCCATCCGCCATGATGTGGAGGCGGTTGCCATCCTTCATGACGGCGTTCAGTTCGTAGCAACAACCGCGCATCAAGTCAATTTGGATGATTTGCAAATGGTCGATGTCTTTTGTCGAAACTGCTGATTCTGGATGTCTTGTACCTTGCGGGTAGAATTGTTTGTTCAAGGAGTCGAAAACGGGAAGATTTCGTCTTTGGAGCAGGCGATTGACGATGATGGCAAGCGGAATGAGTTCCAGCAAACTGCCGATGATGATCAATGGCCATTTGATTCTACCCTCTGTTCCGATAAACAGGATACAGATGAAGAGTCCCGCGAGTAAAAGGGCGAAACTATAGGTTCCCCACGTCTGGCGGACACTGATGGTTTCCGGTTGGAACACAAGGCGTTGGTTTTCGCCATTGGAATGGTTTCTGGTAAGTGGGGGGCTGCCTGCTGAAGATGATGATGGCGTGAACGGTTTGGGCATGGGGTAGTGTGTTGTTTGGCAGAAGCTCTAGAAAATCTAGAAAATCTAGAAGCTCTAGAAGATCTAGAAAATCATGCTTTTAGCATCCTAATTTTCCACGGAGGTTTTCCAAACTCCGCTGGAGGCTGTCGAAGGCGGGCAGGTCGCCCGAATCGCGTTCGACGGCGTACCATTCGACGTTGGAGGCGCGGCAGGCGGGCAGGATGCGCTGCCAGTTGAGATTGCCGTCGCCGACTTCGCACATCTGCAGCGTGTTGCGGTTTTGTGCAAGGCGTATGTCCTTGAAATGCAACACGGGACAGCGGTTGGGAACCGCTTCGATGTATTTGACGGGATCCGCTCCCGCGCGAGCGATCCAAAACAGATCGAACTCGAACCAGACGGATGGCGACAGATTTTTCATTAGAAAATCAATCGGCAGGAAGTCTTCGCATTTCACAAATTCATGGGAATGATTGTGATAGCCGATGGTGATGCCCGATCCTGCGAATTTTTCCGCGATGCCGTTGTAGCGTTTCGCGAAATTCTCCCACAGGGCGCGGTCCCATTTGACGTCCTTTCCGGGGAAGAAGCCGCCGATGGCTACATATTTGCAATTCCACATCTTATGTTCGTCGATGACTTTGTTCGGATTGCGTTCCATCTCGCCGATGCCCGTGTGGGTGACGGCGCATTGGAGACCTTCGCCTTCGAGAATCTTCTTGATTTCCGTCGCGGCGATGGGGCCGTGGGCAGACAGTTGGACGCCGTCATAACCCATCTTTTTGACCTTCGCGCAGGATTCCGCCAGCCCTGCCGGCGTTTTCGTGAATTCGCGGACGGTGTACATCTGCGCGGCGAGAAGCGCTTTTTTCGAAGCGGGTTTCGCGACGGCTTCCTGTCCTTTCAGATTGAGGCCGAGCGTCGCGGCGGTCAGGCCCATGCATTTGAGCATATCACGTCTGTTCATGGTTACTCTCTGTTCTGGATATTCTGGATATTCTGGATATTCTGGAGGGGGGATTATCTGGATATTCTGGATATTCTGGATATTCTGGATGATCTAGCGCTAAAGCCTCTTGAACTTCCAGAAAATCCAGAACTTCCAGTTTCTTACTCCAGCATGATAGCGCGGAGCTTCGCGATATCGTCTTTTGTGAAGCCAAGCGCGAGAACGTAGTTTTCAACCTTTTCCGTCATGTTGGCACCCGGCAGGGCGTCGAAGACTTTCACAAGATGGTTGAAGCGTTTTTCATGGTTGAAACCGACATCGCGGTTCCAGAAGCCAGTGACTTCCCAGTCGAGATAAAGTTCTTCCAATGGCACGCCGAGCAGGGCGTTGATGATGAAGGCAACGGCACCCGTGCGGTCCTGTCCCGCAATGCAGTGGAAATCAATTGGATAGTTCTTTTCGTCCAAGAAGACTTTGAAAACTTCCTTGAAAGCCGCCTTGCCGGAAGTGCCGCCCATGCCGCCGTAGGCGGAGGAGGAGATGTGGAACCATGTGGCGGCGTCGCCCATGGGGGAGCCCTTCATGCCGAAGCATTCGGTCGATGAACGGAGGTCGATATCACTCTTGATGCCAAGCGTTTTCGTCATGTATTCTTTCATTTCGTCATCAAGACGGTTCTCGCCTGGTTTGAAGCCTTTTTCAAATTTATAAAGGTTTTTGAGATTGTCGGAATCGAAAGCGATCTGCTGCTTGAGGATTTCCGCGCGGGAGAGAGCTTTGCGCGGCTTGCCGCAGGCGAGACCGCATTTCTTCGCGTCACTGAAAGCCATGACGGCGATGATGTTTTTGCCCTGTTTGACAGGAATGTCGATCGTGTTGTTGCGGACGCGGGCTTTCGAATGGCCATTGCCCTGCCGCATGTAGTCGATGACTTTCACGTTGTTGACGGCCATGCACCAATTCCAGTCGGCGGCACAACCGATCTGCATGTAGCCATCACGCGGCGATTCGAAGACCTGTATGAACAGGGCGGGCTTGCCGGCGGCGGGATTTTCAATGGAAAGTTCGCCATTGGCATCGACGGTACGGACGGTTTTATTGGCGCCGAGGAAGGTGTCCGGAATTTCCGTAAGTTTGAGGAATTCAGCGGTTTGTGCTGGCTTTACATTGCCTTCCGGACAGAATGTCGTCCATTCGGGCGAGATGGAATAACGGACGTATTCGACTGGTTGGACGTGGGCGAGTTCGTCTTTCGCCTTCTGGATACGCTCCGTCAGAAGTGCTTCGTCTCCGGCGATTTCCGGATGTTCGCCCAATGCTTCCAGTTTGCTCAGGAAAAGGCGATGCGCATTGTTGTTGAGACCTGCCGTGCGATAGACGATGCCTTGGCGGACGCGGCGTCCGTCCAAGCCGACGCGGCCGCCGAGATCGCGGACATTCGGCACGCCGTTGATTTTCAACAAACGCGGAGCCTTCTCTTCCGTGGCGAATGTCGCGACAGGGGAATCAAACGAACCGTTTTCCGTGATGGCCGTGACTTTCCAGTAATAGGTCATGGCGATTTTCAGATTGTTCAGTTCGAGCTTCGGTTCCGTGACGGCGACGGCGATCGCGGGAGCGAAATCCTTCTTTTCGGAAATGACGACTTGATAGGATTTTACATTCTCTGCGGCGCTGTTCCATTGCAGCGTGACGGTTTTCGGATGGTAGCCTTGCGATTTCATTTCCTCGCGCTTCTTCGCATCCGCGAAATAGGCGATTCGTTCGTCATGCGGCATGAAGACGTACTTTTTCTGAACCGTATGGAGCAACCGCATGACGGCGCCTTCCTTCGGAGCCGTGATGGTCACTTTTTCAACGGGATTGGCCTTCGGCGCTTCCGTGAGGGCGGTCACTTTCGGACCGTTCGGATAGAAGAGATAAACGGGGGCCTCTTGGTCTGGCAGTGCGCAAAGTATGGTGCAGACGGTGAATAACAGCAGTGAGAGAAGTTTCTTTTTCATGGTGAGATGGGGGCTGGATGTTCTGGATGTTCTGGATGTTCTGGATGTTCTGGATGTTCTGGATGTTCTGGATGTTCTGGAGATGGTTTATTACTTATAGTAAAAGCAAACAACAATATTTTAATATGGGATTTCATTTTATCAAGGAGAAAATGGGCATGATTTGAAAAGCCAGTTGAAGACTAGTAAATTATGGACATACGAATACAAAATCTTTATAAAATCATGAAAAAAACAAAAGGAAAAAAACAATGAAATTGATTCGCGGCGGTTTGGTCAAAACGATGGCGTATGGCGACATCGAAAATGGGCAGATTCTTATCGACGGCAACAAGATCGCGGCCGTCGGAACGGATTTGGCTGTTCCTGAAAATACGGAAGTCATTGATGCGACGGGATGTATCGTGACGCCTGGCCTCATAGACGCGCATACGCATATCGGCCTGCATGAATACGCCATCCGCTGGGAGGGCAACGATGTCAATGAAAGTTCCAAGCCGTTGACGCCGGACATGCGGGCCATCGACGGCATCAATCCGCGTGACGAACAGTTCGACGACGCGTTGGCGGCGGGCGTCACGACGGCCGCCATCGGGCCGGGCTCGGCCAACGTGGTCGGCGGCACATTCGCCGCGTTTAAACTGTATGGCGATTATGTCGATGACATGGTCATCAAGGATCCCGTGGCGATGAAATGCGCGTTCGGTGAAAATCCGAAAGGCGCGCATGGCCAGAAGGGGCGTTCGCCTGTGACGCGCATGTCCGTCGCGGCGTTGCTGCGCGGCTTGCTGATGAAGGCGAAACGCTACGTGGATGAAATCGCGGAGTCGGAAAAGGACAAGACGAAAAAGCGTCCATACGATCCGGAATTGGAGGCGATGGTTCCCGTGATCCGCAAGGAGATTCCGCTGAAAGTCCATGCGCATCGCGCGGACGACATGCTGACGGCGATTCGCGTCGCCCGTGAATTCGATGTGAAAATGACGTTGGACCATGTGACGGAAGGACATCTGATTGTCGATCGTTTGGCGAAAGAGCATTATCCCGTGCTGTGCGGTCCGTCGTTCGGCGGCAAGTCGAAATTCGAATTGAAAGACAAGACGTTTGCGACTCCTGGCATTCTGAACAAGGCTGGCCTGACCGTCTGCATCATTACGGACGCTCCTGTGACGCCGTTGAACTATCTGCCTCTGTGTGCGGGACTTGCGGTGAAGGCCGGCATGGACGAAGAGGCCGCCTGGCGTGCGATCACGATCAATCCCGCGCGTGTTCTCGGCCTTGAAAAGCGGATTGGTTCGCTGGAGGCCGGAAAGGACGCGGATATCGTCGTCTTCGACGCCAATCCGCTGCATGACATCCAGTATCATGCGAAATTTGTGCTTGTAAACGGCGAAATAGTAATGAAATGAGAGGTTTACTAGAATTCTAGAGATCTAGGCTTCTAGAATTCTAGCCTTCTAGAAAAGAACTAGCCATGGATATAGCCTCCCTCAAAAAACTGCGCACGTTTCTGTATGATGCGTATTGGCCGCCATTTGCGCCCGAACTTGCGTTTGACGCGAAGCGCGGCGCGGAACTGTGCCGCGCCGCCGGAGCGGATTCCGTCCGCTTCGGAAGTATCGGCAAATACGCCTTTTACCCGAGCAATGTCTATCCGCGGCATCCGGATTTGAATGGCCGTGATTTGCTGCAGGAGATGATCGACACGGGCATCAAAGTCGTGGCGTACATTCCTGTCGCGCATGGCGCGCCCGGCTGCTGGGTGCGGGAGAGATATCCACAATGGATCTGCCGCGACGATGAAGGCCATGAACTGGAGCCGCGCGGACAGGCCAGCCATTTCGGCGGTGAACGGCTTGTATCTCTTTGCGCGTTCGGTGATTATGAAGAGAAAATCTTGCAGGTCGTCGATGAGATTCTGTCATACGACATTGTCGCCGTCTATCTGGACGGGCCGTATCAAGGCTGGTGCGTGGAGGACATGATCTGCCAGTGCCCCGCCTGCAAGGAACGATATCTTCGTGAGACTGGCAAGCCGTTGCCGCGCAACGATGAAAAGGACCGGTGGGACGAATACCAGTTGTGGAAGCGGAAGAATCTCTTGGAACTGTTGCGGAAAATCCATGCCAAGGCGGCGAAAAAAGGCCTTCCGCTCATGATGAACCGGACGGCGGCGGCGTTCTGCGGAACAACGACGGAACTCGCGATGCTGGCGGAAGTTGATTGTTTTCTGATTGAAAACAATCGCGGCGGCATCGCGGGAGCGAGTCTGGCCCATCTGCTGGGCAAGATGATTTGGAACTACACGAACGCGCATGCGCATCATCCGCGGCGGTCGGACGCGCAGTTTGAAGCGGCGACGCTTGCGAATGGCTGGCGGACGCTGGCCATCGGCGGCAGCCCCATCGTGTCCTACGCAGGCCGTTTCTTCCGTTCTGACAAATACATCAGTTATATCAAGAAGATGTTTGAGAACGGGCCGGTCGATCCGTTTTATTTCGAGTCGGAACCGGAACGTTTCGCCTGTGTCTTCTATCCGGATGACGAACGGTTGCGGTCAAAAACGAAAGCGAAGGATGAGGCGTCCGGACGGATTACGGACATGCTGGCGGCGCGAGGCATTCCCGTCATGGAACTGCCGGAAGCCTTGCTCGGCGCCGCAAGTGGCGAAACGGAATGGCGTTACGTCTCCGACATGATGCCGCCATCCGCCTTGAACGAATTCAAGGTGATATTCATTTCACGCGACATCACGCTGACACCGCAACGGGAGACGTGGCTGAAAGCGTTCATCGAAAAAGGCGGCAACGTCGTATTCAGCGGGCGGATTCCGCCCGCGTTCACAGGAGCGCGTCTCAAACCGTTGGACGAACGGACAACAAAAGCCTTCGAACTTCAGCGTTGGGGAACGAAACGCTATGATTCCTATTTGATTGCAGATGGTTATGACTGGATGACGCAGACGGAGTGTCGCGTCATGGAAGTGCCTGATGCTCAAGTGAAAGCGCAAAGCATCCTTTTTGACCGGCAGGGCGAAATCCGTTGGGATTCCGTCTTCGTCAAGGAGATGGGAAGAGGGCGGTTCATCGTCTTCGATTCGCCGATTGAGCAATTGCTGTCCGCTGATAATGAAGAGCTTGGGCGTTTCTTCCGCGATGTCGCGTTCATCGGGCAGACGATTCCGTTCGAACTATTGGAAGCGGATGGTCCCGTCACGGCCTGTGTCTGGAAGCATTGCGTCATTATGACGGCCGCACGAAAAACAAACGTGTCCTACCGTCTGCATGGAGAACGGCAGGACACGAATGTCATCGATGGCTGGATGGGTGTCTGTTTGAAATAGGTCACGCTTCCGCTTTGGGAGGGTCACGCTCCCGCGTGACCGGCCGCGCAGTAGCGCGGCCCTCCCGTAATTACGCATTCGGGAACAGCTTGCGGATGTTGCGGAAGTTGGCGTCCGCAATCATCTGGCCGAGAGCGGGCGTGGAGCGGACGGAGACGATCGGCGTCGATTCATAGCCGCCGCGGAGGAACGCCTCGAACGTCGGAATGTAGCCGACGGCGTCGTCGCAAAGCTCTGCGATGAAGGTATATTTGGCTTTGGACCATTTCTTGATTTCGAAGCCCCATTCGACGAACAGTTCGCCGGGCGCGCCGCAGAAGACAGCGTCACCAAAACGCATGGCTTGAACTTCACGCTTGATGGTGCCTTCGTCGGAATAAGCATCATAGCGTTCCAAGAGAGCGGCTTCCGCACCGCCAGGAGCGGTCGTGTTCATTTTCGCACGGGCCTGCGCAAGACGCATTTGGACGACGTAGTCGTTTTTCGGATATTTCGGCACGTCGAGAATTTCGCTGACGGTTCCAAGATCCACGGATTTGCTGGGATACGCCTTTTCGATGATGGCCATGGCCTTGCCTGCGAATGCGCGGCCCATCTGTTCGGACTTCCAGACGCCTTTGCCCGGATACGGGCAGTTCTGCAAATACGGGCAGTGGTTGATGTTACCGCATGCGCCTTGCACGTAGAGGACGATCAGATCGTCGCCATAGACCTTCTGCAACGTCTCCTGGATGACGGCTGGGAAGTCGGCGGAGATGAGCGTGCCGCCCGTGACGTCGATATGGACGGTGTAGTTGCAGATGACGGCGAACGGCTTGGCGTTGAGCTCTTCCTTGAAGACGATGGCACCGAAGATAGGATCGATATTACTGGCTGGGCCTTCGCATTTTAGCGCACCGCCAGGGCCGAACTGTTCGGAGCAGTTTTCCATGCGGAAGCGGCGGACGAAGGCGAGGCCTTCCTCTTGTTCCGTGCCAATGCACATGACGGCGTCTTTCTGGCTGTTGGCGGCGTCGATGGCGGCCTGCGCCATACGGGCGGGAACGCCTTCGTAGTACTCTTCATTACGCGGACAGTTGGCGTTGGCGGGGCGGAGATCCGGCCCCGTATGGGTATGCGTGGAGCAGATCATCACGTGGTTTTCGAGAATGCCCGTTGCATCATGGACGATTTTGCGGACGCGTTGGCAGACTTCAGCCGTCATCGTGATGAGATCGCAGGTGATGAGGGCGATGCGTTCATCACCGCTACCTGCCACAATTGCCTTGGCGCGAAGGGGGTGGATGATTCCCGTGGAAATGCGTTTGTTGAAGTAGCCCGCCAAGCAAGTGCCAATAGGCGGCGTGATATCGCTTTGTGCAACACCGACTTTCAATGTCTTGATTTCATCAGCCATGTTCATTACTCCTTGTTGTTGTTTGGGTTATCGATCCGTTCGAGAGAGAAGTCGTCAAGCCAAATCTTGCCGCGGTTGCCGTTGAGGCCGGCTGCGGCAGAAATTTTCGTAAGATCTTCTGGTACAGTCAATTCAACGGAGAACTGTCGCCAGTCAAATGATTCACGTGGGAAAGAAATCGACCGATATTCGACAGGTTTTCCTTCCTTGAAGAGCTCCAAACGGAGCGTGCCGTTCATCCAGCCGATCGTACCCGGCTGGATGTTGTCGGATTTTACCCAACACGACAATTTCCATTTCGAACCGAATGGCAGCAATGCCAATGGGATGTTCTGCCGGACAAGACGGTATTCGCCGTCGAAACCATCAATTTTGAGGGCGATTTTGCCATTATGGGCAGTTGTAGTATCCAATGTTGCACCTTTTGGAAGATTCCATCCAGCATTCGGCGGGAAAAACTGAACCATGTCTCTAAACCATTGTTTTTGCGCATATTCCTCAAAATCAAGATCATTGAGCAAAGACCGTTTGGAGGGAGTCTGTTTGGCGAATGACGGAATTTCAGGAGCCGAACCATCGTTTTCATGTGTTGTAATGCGTGTAGAGAAGAAACGCCACTGACCGTATGCGTCATTTTCCGGCGGCGGCCCGTCATGCCATGCGATGAAGAACTGCTTGTTATGCAAGAAGACGTTGACGGGCGGCACGGGTGACTGCCAGTTGATGTCTCTCAACCTGAAATCATGATTATAGAATTCACCTTTGCCATCGCCGACATTCGATTTCTTTCCCTGAAAGCGTATTTCTTTGATGTCAAATGGATTGTAAATCCCTTTCGTCTGCATGGAACGTTGTGTGTCCGATTCTCCTTTCTGAAGGATTCCGTCATCATTGAACATCGTGGCGGTGTAAGTTTTTTGGAAGCCAGTCATCGCCATCCAGGCGGAGAAGCTACGTTTGCCTTGGGCGGGCTGACGGTTGCGGATGCCGCAGACTAAACCGATTGAAAGCAGGTCTTCATGGATACGGTATTCCGTATAGTAATCTATGGGCGAAGCCATGGTGTCAAAACGGTTCATGCCTCGCATCGTTCCGAGAAATTGCAGACGGATAGAGCCGTCTTTCATCCGTGTGATGCGTGTGAACGGTTCTGCATTGTCATTGGCAGAATAGCGGAGGCCGTCTTCGCCGAAACCCGCGTCCGTGTAGAGGCGTGTTTCTGAAATAAGAGGATATGTCATTCCGCCCCAATGATGTTCTCCTGTGCTCCATTCAAGAAGGTTGCCGTTGCGTCCAATGCGGATTTGCTCCCATCCAGACTTGCTCTTGCAGACATATTGGCCTGGCATGGATTTCCAGAGAGTATCGAGTTGCGCCTTGTGGCTGAAGGAAGATGGCTGTAGTTCTAGCGTGAATGGGCAGGTTCCGAATTCCGGAACATCATCCAATTTCTCTGCAATGAAGACATGCGGAACGTGGTCGTCTCCAACACGATCCAAGATGAAAACAGCGGCGGGAAGGGCTTGCGGATTGAAGAGAAGTGATACGGAGCCGTCTTGGGTGGAGAACGTGATGTTGGCGTCGTGCGGGGAAAGGCCGAATGGCCAGAAGAGCGAGTTCCAGAGGACGTTGCCCCCATGCGCCATATAATAGATGTTACGGACAACACCGTTACAGAGCGGATGGCGTGTGCGGAAACGGTCGAACCAGACGCCGTTGGCGGCAGAAGCCGCCCAATCGCAAGGTGTTCCTTCCTGAATATCTAACCGCAGAAGCAATCCTTTTCCAATATTTGTCGTATGGGAAGAAAATTGCGTGAAATTTGGTAATGGTGTGCGTTCGCCATTGTCTCCAATGGCGAATGCTTTGAATGCAAGTTGCTGATTCCCATGGTTTTCAATGAAGGAAGGAAGTTCGGGCGTCAGTTTTTCCGGTGTGCCGCCAAAACGATAGACGGCCATGCCAGATTCTGGCATGGGAAGTTCGAGAAATGTGTACTCTTTTTCTAGGATTGTAGTATGTCTTGCATGTACATTGACATATTTCCCGTTTAGAACATCATAGACTTGTGTCGCTTGACGGAATGGCTCGGGCAGTTTGGAACTGTCGATGAAAAGGTGATGACGAGGATCTGGATAATAGGGGGAAAGGCCAACGACGGCGATGGATGCACGTGGTCCCGCGCCTTCGTCCCATGCGTATTGGGCAGGTGGATTGTCCAACTGATTGGCTGTGCGTAATACAGCGAATACATCGCGGTCAAAGGGAGAGCCGACAGCATAATAGTCCGCGTCGCCATCACCCATTTCGACGAGAGAATTACGGATTTTCAAGATTTGGCGGATAGAGAAGCCGTGACCGTCCTCCATGTCCTGATAGACCATGGGAATGCCTGGAATCCAGGCGGCGATGGCCATGGCGCGGCGCATGCCTCGGTCGTACCAATATTCTGCGCGGAGGGAGTCATGGCTTTCGATATGGCGGAGGCGAATCTGGCCAGGCAGGTCTGTATATTGCTGTTCATGAAGCCAGCGGCGCAAATCATCGACGAATCTTGCAGGATCTCTCTTGCGGAGGCCCTGCATCATATCGTAGCAGAACGTGAAATCGTAGAGGCAGTCGCTGATGGTGCCGAAAACGTTGGCGCCTGTTTCGGCGAGCGTCGCGGCGGCAGGATTGAATTCGCGCGAGCCGTCTCGAATGGCCTTTTGCATATTAATGCCGCCTGGCGTAAGCGACTGGCTGGCACGGGAATAGGGGATATTCGGATTCCAGTTTGGAGTTTTGCTGCCGCCGCATGCGTCGATGCGATAGCCGTCGATACCGTATGTTTTGACATAGTGGCGGGCGACATCTTTCATGTAATCAATCCAGCTTGGCCAGTTGAAATCGAAGCACCAATAATTGAGCGTGGAGCCATCTTCCTGCTGAAGAAGCCATTCGGGATGATCTTTAGCCCGCTGGTAGGTGTTGGAGCCTCCATGCGGGACGATATCTTGTATGACATGGAGGCCTAATTCATGGGCACGATCGACTAGTTGTTTGTATTGTTCTGGCGTGCCAAGGCCATCTTGGAATTTATAATAATCTCTTGGCCAATAAGGACTTAAATCCTCCAACGGCAGAAGCCAGATGGCGTTGCAACCGAGTTCGGCAATGCGATCCAACTGCTTGATGCTTGGAACGAAACCGCCCCAATCGGACCATAGGCTACCGATGGATCCTTTCGGATGGAAGGAGTAGAGCGTGGCACGGCGGATCCAGTCCGGACGGTCCGCAGGTGGGACGAGGCCGCGATCACGATGCCATTCGTGGATACGTGTCAGGGCGATTCCCGTATGGTTGTCCTGCAACCATATCCAATATTCGCCAAGTGTCTGATAGACATTTGGTTGCATGTGTCCTTGGATGTCCGCGAAGAGAGAGGCATCGACGGCATCGTCACGGTTTTCAAGTGTTGTGTTGCCACGATCGAAACCCGTTGCCAATTCGTTGGTCAGTAAGAGGAGGGAACAGGTTCCTGAAAGCTGGAAGATACAAGCCCGCGAACCATTTCCCGCACGATGGACGGCATGGTCTGTGAGATTTTGGAAGGAGACCTCTTCGCTCGTCGTGCGATTGGCGGGAAGGTTATAGAACATGCGTTCGGCCATGGGAATACGGAACCACCGTTGTTGGAAGCCACGGATCTTGGACGGCTTGTCACTTGTCCATGCTATTTCAAACCAACGCCTTAGCTGTTTTTTCTCAAGAAGAAGTTGCGTGAAGACATGGACGGACCAATTGCCGCAGACGACATCCAGCCGCAACGTGTCGTCCGCCGTCTGGACGGCGTCCTGCAACTTCCATGTGGAATCTTCCGGTAGCCATGAGCCATCTTCGCCTTTGATGTTCATCCATGGCGTGGTTGGCTGCGCGACGGCGATGGTTTGGCCATTGTATTCAAGCTTCTGGATGGAACCATCCTGCGGCGAGAAGGCGACGCGCAAGGCGTCGCCGCCGAAAAGCAAGGCGTCGTCTGTCTTCTGGAACGGAACAGCTTGCGAGAAGGCGATGATTGGCAGCAGGATGGCTAAGATGATCTTTTGCATAATTATCTGAGTGCTAGGAGACTAGGAGACTAGGAGGCTAGAAACATAAAGCTATAAGCCATAAGCCTTAAGCCATAAGCATTGCGCCTAAGCGCAATACACGCCGCCATTGATGTCCAACGTGGCTCCTGTGATGAAGCCGTCGTATTCGGAGGCGAGAAACGCGACGGGGCGGGCGACGTCTTCGGCGTTGCCTGCACGGCCAAGCGGAATCTGCGAAATGGTGAGGGCGGCGGATTCCGCCGTCGTGTGGGTGTTGTGGAAACGTGTGCCAAGCATAAGGCCTGGCGCGACGCAGTTTACGCGAATCTTTCGGTCGGCGAGTTCGCCTGAAAGGGCTCGCGTCCAAGTGATGACGGCGCCTTTGCTGGTACCATAGACCAACGAACCCGCATGGCCGCCTTTTCGGCCCGCCAGTGACGCGAGATTGACGATGCTGCTACCTTCCGTGTTTTTCGCCAGATACGGGACGGCCGTCCGCGTGACAACCATCATGCTTTTCAGATTGACAGCCATGACTTTGTCCCAGAATTCACTTGTGATATCTTCCAGCCAGACGCGTTTGACAAGATCGCCCGTGTTGTTGATGAGAACGTCCAGACCGCCGAGAAACGCGGCGGCGTCATGGACCATTTTGACGGCTTCTTCTTCCTTTGTGAGGTCAGCCTGGAAGGCGGCGGCGCGTTGCCCAAGTGACTGGGCTTGTTTGACTAATGCTTCCGCTCCGTCTTTGCTGCTGAAATAATGGATGGCGACATCACAGCCCTGGCGGATTAATTCCCGGACGATTGCTTCGCCGAGGCCCTGACCACCACCTGTGACCAATGCTTTTTTGCCTTTAAGTGAGCCCATGGTGTTTCCTTTATACTGGATTGACTGGAAGTTCTGGAAGTTCTGGAAGTTCTGGAAGTTCTGGAAGTTCTGGAAGTTCTGGAAGTTCTGGAAGTTCTGGAAGTTCTGGAAGTTCTGGAAGTTCTGGATGTTCTGGATGTTCTGGTAGGAATGTTTGTATTGCTTTCAGCTTTAAGCTTTAAGCTTTAAGCTAGCGTAAGCTACTGATCAGTCCGGAATGGCGCGGCGGGCAGGCCCGCCGTATTGTACAAACTGACGGGCGGATTCATTCCCCACGCATAGCGGACATATTGCGGCTGAGGTACTTGAGGCGACGATACGACTACGCTGTCGCCGTCGATTGCGGCATCGCACCATACGAATTTCTTGTCCGCTCCCGCGATGGCGAAGCCGGCGGCCTTTCCGTCTTTGAACTGCAAGCCGCCATACACATAATCGAATCGTACGCGAATCTTGCCGTCCTCCACCGTTGCGGATTTGAACAGCGGCCCGCAGACTTCTATCGACGTGTCGCCATAGCAGTCATGTCCCGCCCAACGGGCCAGACGGCGGCCGACATCCTGTTTATTGTGCGGATGGACGTTCGCCTCTTCGCCGATGTCGATGGTGATCGCCATGCCTGTATGCGGCAGCGACAGCGCCTTCGCCTGCGATTCGCGGAAGAACGCCCAGCCGCCATGCGCGTTTGGATCGTTGTTGCGCGCCATATAGTTCGGCAATTGAACGAAATAGAATGGCAGTGAATCGTCGTTCCAGTATTTCCGCCATGACGTTATCAGCGCAGGGAAGAGGACATCATGCTGCGGCGCGTTGCCCGCGTTCGATTCGCCTTGATACCAGATGAAGCCTTTCAGCGGCGTCCGCACATACGGATGAATCATCGCATTGAACAACGCAAACGGCAGGCGGTAGCCGCTCGGCAGATTGCGGGCCAATTGTTGAGGTTCGCGTCCCGCTTCGACTTTGTATTTCCATGATGTCGCGAGTCTTATGCTCTTGTTGCCCTGCTGAAGAGTCAGTGGTCGCGGATATGGCGGATAGAAGCCGCCATGGCCGATCTCCACCGTGATGCGCACTGCGATCGTGTTCTTTCCCGCATGCAACATCTTGCTGGAGAAAGGATAGTTATGCGGAACCCATTCCTTTCCGTCATTGTTCTTGTGGCCGACTTCAATTCCGTTGACGTAGGCGATGCTGTTCTGCTGCACGAAGCTCAACGCCAACATGGACGGATGCGTAAAATCCCAGTCCGCAGGCACATCGACCGTTGAACGGAACCACACGGAACCATCGATGTTCACGCCTTTCTGCTTGATGGACGACGGTACCGTCATGGACGGCCAATCGGAATCGTCATAGTCCGGCTTGGCCCATTCGAGGCATTCCGGCTTCACGCCTGGATCTTTGTAAATACCGTCGTGATAGACTTGCATGCGGACTTTGTCATATGCCGCCCAGTCTGGATATTCTTCCGGTTTCAAATCCTTCAACGGTTGCGGCAGACGTGAATCTGCACGCAAGACTTCCTCTGGAACGAAACATTCGCAACCGGCCGATCCCATCCCGCAGCTGATGATGCCGATTGGCACATGGTAGCGTTCGATGATCTCCCGTGCGAAGAAATACGCCGTCGCTGAAAATTTCGGCGCGTTATGCGGCGTGCAGGTAAGCCATTGGCCTGCGCCGCTCGTCTGCGGCGTCGATGACAATGCGGCGTTCACAACGAAAAATCGCATTGTCGGATAATCCGCCTTGGCGATTTCCTCCCGTGCGTTCACGGCTTCGGGAAGACGAACCTCCATATTGGACTGGCCGGACGCCAGCCAGACGTCGCCAACCAATATGTTCTTGATTGTCAATTGGTTCTGGCCTGTAATCACCATGTCACGCGGCTCGGCGGAAGCGTCCATCGGTTTCAGAACCGCCGTCCAATCGCCATTGGCGTCCGCTGTCGCCTCGACCTTCTGCCCTGCGAATTCGACCGTTACGAACTCGCCAGCGCTCGCCGTTCCATAGATTGGCACGTCATGGTTTCGCTGCAATAGCATGCCGTCGGAGAAAATCGGAGAAACCGCCACATCGCCCATGCACGGCAGCACAGATGCCGCCGCCATTCCCAAAAGAATCACATTCAGTAATTTCATTTTCGTCTGTTTTTTAGTTGACTCGCAATTGGTTCATAAAAGTTGATTTTGAAGTTATATTATAGCATGGTATAGAGCATCATTCCATTTTTATATACTATGAAACACACAAAAAACATCGTCATGCTTCTGCTGACGGCCATTATCTGGGGCTTTGCGTTCTGCGCCCAGAGCGCCGCCATGGAATCCATCGGGCCGCTCGCCTTCAACATGCTCCGATCCATTCTCGGCGGGCTCGTCCTTATTCCGATCATTCCATTTCTTGATCGCATCAAGTCACAGCAGGAGAAAGAGATAGAAAAGAGTTACCTCCTCAAAGACTTGTTGATCGGCGGATTGTGCTGCGGTGTCGCGCTCGGTACAGCCAGCGCCATGCAGCAGATTGGAATCAAATACACGACCGTTGGCAAGGCAGGATTCATCACGGCCTGCTACATCATTCTCGTGCCGATTTTCGGAATCTTCCTGAAGAAACGCTGTTCCATTTTCGTCTGGATCAGCATCATCATCGCCGTTGCAGGGCTTTATCTGCTGTGCATGAACGAAAGCTTCAGCATAGCCAAAGGCGACTTGTTCGTCATCGCATGCGCGTTTCTCTTTACCTTCCAAATACTTTTCATCGATCACTTTGCGCCAAAATGCGACTGCGTCCGTTTGGCCTGCATTCAATTCTTCGTCGCGGGAATTGGAAGTCTGGTCGCTATGTTTTTCTTGGAAGGAATGCCGCAACTGTCGCAGATCAAGGCGGCACTTCTTCCCATTCTCTATGCGGGCATCATGTCATCGGGCGTCGCCTATACGTTGCAGATGGTCGGACAAAAAAACTTCAATCCGACCATCGCCTCGCTGATCATGAGTCTTGAATCGACGTTCGCCGCCATCGGCGGCTGGATGCTGCTTGGACAGAAGCTAACAGCCCGCGAACTTGGCGGCTGCGCGTTGATGTTCATCGCGATTATGCTTTCGCAAGTACCTTCCGCCTCCCTTCGCCAAGCGAAGGAAGGCGAGAGCTAAAAGCTTAAAGCTAAAAGCTTAAAGCAAATCTAGACGGCTAGAATTCTAGACATCTAGCCTTCTAGCCTTCTAGAAATCTAGAAAACTAGAAGGCTAGTGGAATTACCACCTCATATCCGCGTAGGGATCATCGCGGTCGAGGCGCGTATCCGTATAGAGGAGCGTTTGGTCTCCTTTTTGCGCTTCCGGGCCGAAGAAGGCCGTCCATGACGGGCCGGATTCGATGCCGCAATTGGCGAGAACGATGGTCAGCAGACGTTCCGTCTTGACGCGCGTGAAGACCATGTCTTTCCGCCATTCCGGATCGAAATCTTCCGCGGCGGCGGAGAGCCAGACGATACGGCCTTTTTCAATTGGAATGTCTGCGATGACGCCTGTATCGCTCTTCCAGCCGTCATTGGCAACTTCACTGACGACAGGAGCTTCCAATTTGCGGCGCCAATGGATTTCGGCGGGTGAAACGCCTGCGAAAACGGCGGGAAGACGCGTGGAATCCAAATGGTTCTTCCAATGCGTTTCGAGTTTGACGGCGAAGCGGTTGCCAGTGGCGTCAATCAACGCCTGTGCGTCATCCATGGAAAGGCCTGATGCGACGATGGTTCCGCCAAAGAGAACAAAGTCTTTCAGGGCTTCCGCAGATTTTTCGATTTGCGGTTTGCAGCCGCGCTTCAGAAGCATGACTGACTGCTGTGGATTCTGCGGAATGGAGGCGATGTTGGCCATGGCACTTTGCTTATAAGTAGATGGCGTCATCGCATATGCAGCAAGATTCGTGAAAATCTTGTCGGCGACGGCGTCTTTGGCGATACGATCCGTGATGTCCAATTGGCAGAAAATCATGCGACCGCTACCGCTAAACGTCTCCCAGAGAGCCATGTAACGGAGATCAAAGCCTGTATCGACAAGCGGATGGACACTGGTCTGATGCGGCTTTTCGACGATGGTCGAAGCGACGACACCGAGCTGCGAGCAACGCCAGACGCGTTTCCAACGCTGTTCAGCGTCAAGGCTTTTGGGCGGTCCGGCCAGCGGGCCAAGCGATGTCGCGCCACGCCAATCGGCCAGATCTTCGTTGACCAAACCATTCAGAATGGCGTGGTTCGGTTGGCGGATCCAAAGTTGCCGTGAGCCTGGCGTGAAGGCGCGGAAACCAAAGGCTTCCGACAGGGCTTTGGCGGTCTGTTCGAATACGACGACCGTCAAGCCGCGATCGACATACCGTTGCAAGTCCTTCAATGCAGGAGCGTTGCGAACTTTGTCCAATGATTCACAACCAATGGCGAGAACTTGCAGATTCAGCGGAATCGGTTTGTCTGGATCCAGTTTCGGAATCTTGATGCCCGCGCGGGAGAAGGCTTCCGTCGTCTTGCCGGCGGCATCCAGCAGGCCCCATGACAGGAAAGAGGCATTCCGTTTGGCACGAGGCGGATAGAACTGAATGGCAAACGGTTTCACATTGAGCCATTTGTCATCCACCTTGACGGTGGCTTCGATTTGCGCCGCCGAGCGGTTGGCGACTTTCGGAGCGGTGAATTTGATTTGAGCACGGCCAGATTCTCCGGGCTGGACAATGACGTCTTCCTTGCCGGAGGCGACCGTTTGAGCGTCCATGATACAACGCCATTGGACGTTGAATGTCACAGGCTTGCGGTTGTCATTGAGCAGGATGACAGATTTTCCGACGGCTTCCCCCGTGCGGAACGTGTGGTCTTGCGCGAACCATTGGTCGTCCGGTCCGCCGATGTAGGCATACAGCGGCGCGAGAATTTGCGGCATGACTTCGCTACGCATGGTCGGCTGGAAGTATTCCGCCTCTTCAGGACGACCGAGATCATGAAGCGTGCGGATTTCGCCGCCGCCGCCTGGATCATAGACCCACTCAGAGCAATCATAACCAGGCCGCTGCAGATTGGCCCAGTCCGTCTTAAGCGGAACGGGCGGAGGAGTTTGCCCAACCGCGCCAGGGGCGGATTTCTTGATAAGACGCCGCCAGCAGTTCTCCCAAGCGTTGACGCCGCCGGAAATGCCCCATGTGCGCCATGCGGGGATGAGGACTTCATAGACGCGGGAGGAGCAGATGTCGAGAATCGGCGGATAGTTGTCGCAGAAATACGGGTAGGATGAATACCAGACTTTTCTCTGCTGATGCCACTGGCGGGAGAGATAATCGACATAGTCGTCCTCTTCCAGATCGTAGGCTTTCTCGCCGAGCTGGATGGCACCGTATTCGGTCATCACTGGTTCATTTCGCCACCATTGGCGTGGATCGCGCATCTGGAAATCGCCCGGATAGGGGATGGCGTGTTCGACCATGAAGAGCGGCTTGTCACCGTTCTGAGCCCAGACGCGGAGCCATTCGCGGAGATCCTGCTGTTCGGGCCAGCCGAGATAATTGTTCAATGTATAGAGTTCACCGATTTTGCCGCAGGCGTGATTGTACGTGGGGCGCGTGGGATCGAGCAGGCGAATGAAGGCGTTGGATTTGAGCATGGCGTACTCCTTCTTGGCGGAAGGGGAGCCTGGCGTGAAATCCATTTTGCCGTCCAGCATAAGCGGATTCTGGTCTTGCCCGTAGCAGTTGCCGTTCATGTTCATGCGCCACATGACGAGCGACGGATGGTTGATGACGCGGCGGACATCGCGTTCGGCGTGGATGGTCCAGTCGTCCCATGCCTTCGGTTCGTCGATGTCGCTGAAGAAGCCTGTGACGGGAAGCGGGCCGAGGCCGACGAGCATGCCTTCTTCGTCGCAGACTTCCAGAATGGCCGGATTGGCGTCCGGTTTGCCGGGAGGTGTTGCGTCTTCGATATAGACGTAGTTGTAACCGGCGGCCTTTGCCTTTTTAATCCAATGGCGCATGGCCTCCTTCGTATGCCAGTTGCCTTTGAACGGCCAGTAGGCGCAAGGGGCCAAGTTGAACTTTATCCCGTTCAGATAGAAGAACTTGCCTTTGATTTTAAAATCGCGGAACCCGAAGCGGATCGGTGTCGTCTGATCGACGAGATCCACGCCTTTGAAGCAGGAGAGCGTCAGCGTGTAGAGTTTCGGCGTGGCTGGTTCCCACAGGACGGCATCCAGCCATTTGTCCTTCGCGACGATTTGATCGCCTAATACCTTCCCGCTCAAGGATTTGACGATTTTGTCGCCGTCTTGGACGTCAAATCGCCATTGAAGGTTTTCCTGCGTCCGATGATTGAGATTGGTTTTGACGGTGATGGTCTTCTCCTCCGTGTCCGTGATGATCGTGCAATCATCGAACGTGTTTTCCTTTGGCAGGGAGCGGAGGAAGACATCGCCGTTGATGGCGGTTGGCGATTGACCAGACCGCTTGATGACACGCGGGAGGATGCTTGCGGCTTTGCGAGACTGTATAAATACGCAGATAGGAAGTTTTTGGCCTGGTTCTGCGTATTTTGTGACATCCAACGAACCTCCCTGGTAATCAAGCTCGCCGACCTTCTTGCCGTGGCAGAAAACGATGGCGTTCGTCGTCAGCCGGTCGAATTGCAGGAAAATGCGGCGTTTTTCCCAGAATTTTGGAATCATGATGTCGCGGCGGTACCACGCGAAATGCCTGTCGGCGGGATTCTCACGGCCTGGATCGTCGTCATGGTAGAAAACGTCTTCATTTCGGACGGCGGGCACTTTGGCGAAGCCCCACTTGTCGTCAGCGGGAAGCGGCGGATTCTTGACGATTGGGCGATCGACTTTGACGATTCGCAGGTTGTCGAACCAAACTGTTCCTTTGACGCCGCTCTGCGTACCGCGGTTGCGGCAGACGATGATCTTGATTTCCTTCGTGTCGGCGGGGAGGCTGATTTCCATGTCGAGCGTCTGCCATTTGTCCGAAACGGGAATTTCCTTGCCGAGATGGCAGAAATACTGCCAGTGGCGTGAATCCTGTATTTCGATCTGGATGGTTCCTAGCTTGACTTGATTGAGGACGTCGAGACGGACGTTCAGCTTCGTCTGCGACGGGATGTTTTTGAGCATCGTGTGGACATGATAGAGATTCTCGTTCGGCGGAATGTCGAGATCGACTTTCAGCGCACCGTTGCCGGCCGTATGCTGCGACGGGTCATATGACGCTTGGATGGAGCCGTGCGAAGGCTTGCTGATGACCCAACGGTCCATGGATTCCGGCCCCGTCATCTTCAACTCATGAACGGTATCGACAATAACTTCATCCTTGTACTGCGGGGCGGAGCGGAATTGCCATAAGCCGTTGAGGCAGACTGTTTCGCGCAAGGCGGAAGATGCCTTCCACGCCTTGTCGTAGCGCCATTCGTTATATGCGCCTTCCGGAAGCGGCGGCGTGAAGGCGGAAACGACCATCAATGCGGAAAGAAATGAAATCAATGTAATTTTTTTGTTCATGAGGCAGATGATGTTTTTAGGTTAATGTAACTGAACCACGAATGAACATGGTTTATTCGTGGTTCTTATTATATATAGGTTGATAAAAAAATCAATTCTGCTTGACTTCTTCTTCGACTTTCTTCAGCAGTGTGGGAATCTGCAACTGTTGCGGGCACTTCTTGAGGCAGGATTCGCATTCGACGCAGGAATCCACGCGGGCATCGTCAGGAATGCCGTTGTAACCATTCTTGAACTGCCACTTGTTGTGGTTGAGTTTGAACTGGTTATAGAGTCCGAAGATGGTCGAGATTTCGACGCCTGCGGGGCAGGGCATGCAGTAGCGGCAACCCGTGCAGGGGATGGCGCCCGCCTTGCGGTAGGCCTGGACGGCTTCGTCAAGAACTTTGCGTTCGTCGTCAGTGAGCGGCTTGAATTCGGAGAACGTCTTGATGTTTTCTTCAAGATGCTCCATTTTTGACATGCCGGAGAGGATGGTGAGAACATTAGGCAGGGAGGCGACGAAACGGAATGCCCAGGCAGCCGTCGTCAGATTCGGATTGGCCTTCTTGAGAATGTCGTTCGCGTCTTGTGAAAGCGTCGCAAGTGCGCCGCCACGAAGCGGTTCCATGATGACGACGGGGATGTTGCGCTCCGTGAGGATCTCATACTGCTCACGGGAGTGGTAGAGCTCCCAGTCAAGAATGTTCAGTTGGATTTGCGCGAAATCCCACGGATAGGCATCGGCGATTTTCTTGAGGGTTTCGAATTTGTCATGGAAGGAGAAACCGATCTTGCGGACTTTGCCTTCCGCCTTTTTCTTCTGGAGAAAATCCCACACATGGAGCTTGGTGGCTGTCTTCCAGACATTTGCGTTCATGTTGTGGAAGAGATAGAAATCGAAATAATCCGCTTTGCAACGTTCAAGCTGTTCATTGAAAATGCGTTCCACATCCGCTTCCGTCTTGCAGAGGCCGACGGGCATCTTGCTGGTGAGATAGTAGGAATCACGTGGAAATTTCGGGAGAATGTCGCCGCAGAATTTTTCGGACTGGCCTTTATGATAGAAATAGGCTGTGTCAAAATAGTTGATGCCTGCTTCAAGTGCGCGTCTGACAAGGGCTTCTGCCTTTTCGTAGTCGATTTTATCGCCGTTTGTCGGGAGACGCATCATGCCGTAGCCAAGCAGCGGGACGGAAATGTCCGTATTGCGCAGCGTGCGGCGAGCGACCTGCGGGCCGTTTGAGAGCGACGACACTTTGTTGAGTTTGGGAGCTTCCTGCGCGACAAGCGACGTCACTTGCGTGGCGGCGGCTGAGGCGATGGCGGTTTTGAGAAAATCACGTCTGTTCATTCTGTTTCGACTCCTTCTTGTTTAAGTATTGGTGATACCGTGATGGTTTTGTTTGGACAGATGGCTTGGCATGCGCCGCAACCTATACAACTATTTTTGTTCAATTTCGGGGCGCCTGTCTTGTGGAGGGTGATGGCCTTTGTCGGGCAGACTTCCGCGCATTTGCCGCAAGGCTCGTCATCACGGAAGACCTTGCAGTTCTTGTAGTTGATGGCGGCCTGCGCGATGCGGAGTGTCTGTTTTTCCGCGAGCGGAACGGGACGGATGGCGCCCGTCGGGCAGATCTGCGAACAACGGTTGCAATCGAAACCGCAATGGCTGTTCGTCAAGTCGATTCGGACGAAGCCATAGCCAGTTGGCGACGGCTTGATGATCTTGGACGGACAGTTGTGGACGCAAAGCAAACAGGCCGTGCATTTTGTGGCGAATCGCGCCACGTCTCCCGCTCCCGGCGGGAGGATGAACTGCGGAGCGGCCACAGATTCTTCATCTGTATCTTCTTCTGTTTCCGCTGTTTTTGCGTCAAGCAACTGCTTCAGAAAATGCTTGCCGACGGCGGCGCTGACGCCGAGGCCAACAAGCCCAACGGGAATTGCTAAAAGCAGTTCGCGTTTTTTCATGTCGGCTGCAGGTTTTTCTTTTGTTTGCTCAGGCGTTTCGGCAACTGGTTGTTCCGACGGTTGTTCCGTGGCGATGGGACGTCCGAAATGAATGGCTCCCATGGGGCAGACGGCAAGACAGTTCAGGCAGCGGACGCAACGCGCGTTGTCGAGATTGCGATGGTCAATGTCGATGCAACCTGCATTGCAGGCTTTGACGCACCGTCCGCATTTGATGCATTTTTCCGTAATGGAGAGTTTGAACAGACCGATTTTGGAGACGATGCCGAGCGTCGTTCCAACCGGGCAGATGGCATTGCAGAAGAGGCGTTTGCGCCAAACTGCAACACCGATGATGACGATGACGGGCAGGATGGCGCCAATGCCGTAGGATGATAGAATGCATCCTTTGGAGCAGTTGCTTTCCACAACGTCTGTTGGGGCGGCAACGCTTTTTTCCTCTTCTTCTGAATCATCGTCGTCCTCTTTTTCGGCAGCAGTTTCATTCGCTTTTTCAACGACGGCTGCCTTCGGCTGATTCCATGCGGCGAAGGGACGTCCAAAATTCGAATACGGGTCTAACATCTTGAATCCCAATGTCCAGCCGATGGCGAGAAAACCGATGGCGATGCCCAGGCAGATTGCCCGCAGGAAGGCGAGATGGGGCGGCAACGGCTTGCCTTTTCGCCGGAAGATGAACGCTGCGATGTCCTGTGCGATACCGAGCGGACAGACGACGGAGCAGTAGAAACGTCCGAACAGGAACGTGACAAGGAGGATGACGATGCATGTGACCAATGCGCCGACGGAGAACGCGGCGATGGTTTTCATCAACGACGGCGCTGCCTGGATTTTCAGCAACGCGGCGGCTTGCGGCAGTAAACCGATGAACGCCAGGCAGATGAGAATGAATACAATGGCGGCGACGCCAATGCGGATTCGTCTAGGCAGGTTGTTCTTTTTTTTCATGGTTCAGAAGGACGGCGGGGCCAGCAGGGAGAAAGGATAGCAGGGGATGTTCCGCAGGATGAAAAAGAGGAAGAAAATGGCGGCGATGGTGAACGCGAACGGCTTGTTGTATTGGAGCTTGGGATATCTCCAGATAAGCAACGCGCAGATGACGCCTGGAAACAGGATCGCATTGCAACGCAATGCTTTGAGAGGATGTCCATGGAGCAGGGCATGGACGGCTCGCGTGCCGCCGCAGCCCGGGCAGTGCATGCCCGTCATTTGATGGAAGGGGCATTTTGGCATGAATCGTTGGACGGTGTTGCCAGGCTCCATGGCGTAAACAGCCGCCAACGCCGCGATCAGCAGGATCGCGGCGGGTATGGCGAGTATTGTCAACTGTTTACGGGTGAGTTTCATCTGATCAGAATCAATCTTGAGACTTTTGTTTAGACCGTTGTTGCTTTTCCAATTCTTTTAAGATCGCCTTCTTAAGGTCTTCATCAACTGTTTTGCCACCATTTGGGGAGCGTGGTTGGATATTGATCTTGACGCCGTTGTTCGACTGGTTTTGCTTGATTCTATCTTGTATTTTTTCGACAGCTTCGTCCACCATCCTTTCTTTGGCAGGATCGTTTTCTACTTCCTCTTGGAGATCTTGGTCGCCGCCAGAAGTTGTTTCGTCCGCCAAATTGTTGATGATGGCACCGAAGATGATGGTAATGATTGCCGCGGCAATCGTGATTTTTTTGGAAAGGCTTGCGTGCTTTTGAGCGTTTTCAAAATCACCGCGTTTGAATTCAGCCCCTGCAATAGCCGAAAGAACGATGGACGCAATGGCGATTGGATTGCAACAGAGAATCAAAACAAGAATGGCCCAGACCATACCTGTACTGAAGCTGCCGTTGGAATTTGGAGGTTGTTGTGTCGGTGGTGTGAACGGTTGGTAAATTGGCTGTTCTTTGATTGGCGGATTTGCCATGGGCGGAATTTGCGCCATGTTGATTGGTTGCGCCATCGGCGGCTGTTGTGGCTGTTGGAACGGCTTGCGGACGCCTGAGACGGGCTGGTTGTCGATGTCCAGATTCGGCGGCAGTTTGGAAGCGCCGCCGTTTGGTTTGAAGGCTTTTGGACGAATTGGCTTCGGCTCCTGCGGCTGTTCCGCAGGCTGCTGTTTAGGCGGTTGCGGCTGTGCCGCGGCCACTGGTTCGGGCGGCGGTGTAGGTGGTTGCGGCGCTGCTGGTTGCGATGCGGGTGGCGCGGGATTGGCTGGTGCCACAGGAGGCGGTGTCACCGGCGGTGGTGCCATAGGAGCTGTCGGGGCTTTATATGTCCCTGATGTTGAAGTTGTTCCAAATACTGATGTCTGCGACAATGGCGGTGGTGCCGCGAACGACGGCGTTGGCGGAGGAGCCGCGGGCGATTGCGGAGTCGATGGAATCGGCGGTGGTGCCGCGAAAGACGGCGTCGGTGGCGGAGCCGCAGGAATCGGCGGTGGCGCAGACGGTTGCGGTGCCGATGACGACAACGGCGAAGAATACGTCAAACCGCTTGGTTTCGGCAGTGGTGTGGATTCAGGCATGGCGGATGACGGAAACTGTGGCGGCTGTGCGTCCTGTGAGGGTTGCGCCGTTGGCGCGACTGGCGTGCCGCAACCGCGGCAGACTTTGTCGCTTGCCGCAAGAATAAGACCGCATTTTTTACAGATTGGCATAATGTTTAATGCTTAATGATTAATGATTAATGATTAATGTTCAATGTTATGGTTTTGTGGCGGGGATGAGTTTGAACCAGTCGAGATTCAAGCCGCCGCCTTTGTCGTTGATGATTTCGATCGTGTGATCGCCTTTCTTCAGATCAAGAAGCAACGGCTTTTGCTTGTTGGCGGGATAGAGTTCCTTGAAGTCGTTCTTGCCGTTGTTGCTCCAACCGCCCGTATATGGGAAAAGGACGGAACCGCAGGCGGTTCCATCGACTTTCACGATGCGGTTGACGCCTTCGACGATGCCGCAGCATGCTTTGAACTGAAGGAGATACGCGCCGTCCTGCGGGACGGCGACGGACCACGCGAGGCGATGGCCGTCCGTATCCCAAAGCTTCAGAGCCGTGCCGTCCGCTCCGAATTTCGGATCGGCGACGACTTTCTTCGCGTTAGCAGGAGCCGCCTCTTCTTTGAAATCTTCCGCTTGGACGAGAATAGCCTTTTCCATAACAGGTTTGTACGGCGTGACATCTGGTGCCTTGTAGAGGTTGAAGATGTCCGCCGGAACATCCGTCGCCTTGATCGTCCATGTGATAGCGCCTTTCTGGACAGGTTGCTCCCATGTGGCGGACAGACGGTGCGGCCCGAGCCTGTCGAACTGGAGAATCAGCTGTTCCGTTTTGGTAGTGAAAGCGGCGTCGGAAGAGGCGGTGATGTCCAGACATGCTTCCGGACGGCTGAAGACAAAATAACGCGCGGGCGTGGTTGCATTTCCCTTGAACGTGTTGCGGCTGATGATCGCCGTGCTGAAGTCTTTCGGCTCCGTGTATTCAACGGCGTCCGTCAGCGTGATGGTCTTGTTCGGTCGGTTGAAAATGAACGTGCGGATAAGCGATTTGAGTTCAGGTACGTCATAGGCGGATGTCATGTCGATGACGATGGTGTCCTGTTCGTCTGTGAAATCTGTCTTGACGATGATGCCTTTCGCACCGCGCCCCATGCGTTGCAATTTGCCTGCGACAACAGGAACGGAATGTCCGAAAGAATTCAGCAGGCTAAACGTATAGCGTTCCTTTCCAAAGGTTTGACGCGAATAGATTTCCGAGCCTGGATCGACAAGCAGCCGTTCATTGTCCCACGTGACCATGAAGGATCCGACGTCGTTGTGGTTGTGGTGTTCGCCGTTGTGGCCACCTTTGATAGCGGCGCCGAAGACTTTGCCTTCCGCGTCCGTATGGCGGAAGATGTAGATGCCGGAATCCGGAAATTCAGAGCGGATGGGATAGGGCGCGTCCTCTGGAAGCGCCTTAAGATATTCCGTTTCATCGCTGAAGGCGACAAGCGGCATGAACGGGAAGCCGCAATCCAGAACGTTTTCGGGCTTGACCTGCTTGTGAAGCGACTGCGGCCAATGCCGTTGGATGATGACCAGATGGGCGGGAACAGGGCGGGCGGTGACGCTGCAATCCGCGAATGCGGGGGCGATGCCGTCCTGTATCTGGATGTTTTTCGCGAAGGCGGCGACATTTGCGATGTTGTCATAGCCTTCGAAGATGTTCATCTTGCCGTTTGTGACTTGCAGGATGTGTTCGCCCATGGCGAGATAGTGGCCGAAGCCGTAGCCCCAATAGCCGAGGCCTTCGTTGCAGTAGCCGTCGGGCGTGAAGCCGGAGAGGAACGTCTTGTCCGAAAATTCCGTCGCCGCAAGCACTTCCGCGCGTGTCATGCGGTCTTCTACGATGGTCAGAATGCAGTTGACCATGTTGCCTGTGCAGACGGCTGTCCAGTTGCCGTTGCCGAACATCCAGCCGTGGCCGTGCGTGTCGCCCGTGCGGATGGAATTGATGTACGGATCGACGGTGCGGCGGAAGATTTCGCGGCGGATGGCGGCGCGCATTTCCGGCTTGAGCTTGTCTTGGAACCACCAATCGACGGTTGATAGGTCGGACGCGCGTTCGGAGGCGAACAAATCCGCATAGAATCGCGTCTGGTTGAAATTGGTCAGGCCTGAATCATGGGCGGGCAGCACCCAGCTCTTTTCGTTCAGAATGGCATTGATTTCGCGTTCGAGAGCGGGCAGGAAGCGGCCTTTGTTTTCGAGGGCTTCCGCGACAGCGAACGTGAACAGACGGTGCTTCCGCTGGAAGTAAGGCCGTTCGTAGGTCTTGCGGTCGCCTGTCTTGTTGAATAATAGGTACTCTTCGTCTTTCAGTTCAGGCGGTTCAATCGGCATTTGTTCTTCCGCGCGTTTGATGATTTTGTCCGCTCCGTTCGGATTTGGCAGATGGTCCCATTTGTCACGGCGCGAGACGGGATAGCCGAGGCCTTGCGGCTTGTCCGACAGCATTTCGTAGATTTCATTGACGCGGGCGGGTGCGGGCGGCGGGAAGCCTGTGCGGGAGAGACGCGGAATCTTTTTCGTCTCTTCTGGCGTCAGTTGAAAGACTTGCAGATCATCTATGGCATCATCCGAGATGTTTGAATTGGATGAATGGATCCAGATGCGCGCCGTGACGGCATCATGGCCTGGAATGCAATAGAGGGAATTCAGCGTCCATTTCGTTGAATCTTCCATCTTGAGAACGATTTCGCCTCTGGTCTTTGCGGCTGGAAGCTCCTTTCCATTTTTGCCGTAAAGACGGATATAGACGCTCGTTCCTTCTGAATCCGCATCCAGTTTTTTCGCCCAGAAATCGAGTCTGTAGCCGATGCCCGGCGTGACGGGGAAGGCTTCCGAATAGATGTTGGAGCCGTTTTGGGCCGAATCGTCATGGATTCGCAGGCCGAATTCGCCTGTGCGTGCGGCTGCCTTGTCGATTGTCGCCATATTGTTGCGATTTTCCCATTTGGCGAGCTGCTGTTCGAAATCCAGATTAGGAATGACGATGGGCGTCTCCGCGTGGAGCAGGGCGGCTAGGCAGAAGAAAAATAGGATTATTTTTTTCATAAACGGCTTTACTCGAATTTTAAAATGTCTTGTTACAAAAATATTGTTTTAATATAATACATGGCAAAAAATAAAATCAAGTTTTATAATGAAAAATGTTTTGCTTAAAGTCACGCACATGAATATGGTCATCGCCATGGCGTGAAGCACGAGACTCAAGGCATGAAAGCGGAGACCACAAGTTATTTACGATTGGGCAAAAGCCTTTCTTAGAAGCCTCATGGATGGTTCCGCGCGGAATGAATGGTCGGGCACGTCCACTCTGCACCAGTCGATATATAATGTGTCAAAATCCAAGCCGTATAAGGGGACGGGCTGTTTGGGGCCTGGTGTCTGGTATTTAGGATAATACGACACTTGAAGCCGTTCCGGAACGCCTGCGACGGCATAGCTGCTGCGGATTTTGTCAATCCAGTCTTCGGCACCGCCTTCGTTGACGGCCAGATACTTAGGCGCGTTGGCCGCCAACAGGTCCGGAAGGCTGAAATAGTCCCATTCGCCTGGAACATAATGCATGATGCCTCCGTTATCGGCCCTTTCGAAATTGGTCATGGAGCAGTAGCGTATGCGGTCATCGCAGACAAAGTCATTGGAGACCACGGCTACGATGTCATCACACAGCACGCCCATGGCCATGGCTGGCTCCGATCCCAGTGAATGGCCTATGAGAGCAATTCTGGTGGAATCCACCCATGGCTGTTTTTTGAACCATTCCAGAAAGCGCAGTTTCTGGAAGACCGAAACGCCAAGATAGGTGGTGCCCATGCCTATGTAGCCGGTGACAAGCTTTTCTCGCATGGAGCCTTGGTTTTCAATATCGCCATCGACTTCCACCAGTTCGCATGTGCCCGGATTGTCGAAGGCGACGGCCACATAGCCCTGCCGAACACAGTAGAGCGCTTGTGCATTGCGGTCAGGATACTTGTATTGATGGCAATTGGGATTGTCGAGATCCGGCTCTCCTGCCAGCAGTTCCTTTGGATGCATGGAGCCTGGAAAGCAGAGGACGCCGGGGAAGGAGCCGTCGCCTTTCGATGGTTTCAGGATGAGAACGGGTATGGCGCTGAAACTGTCCGGATAGAACTCCCACCGTTCCAGCGTGTAGCCGTCTCTTGGAGAAGAGCTAAGCATGACGGGATCAGGTTGCGGAGTGGCTTCCGGCATCCGTAGAAGCTCTATGAGTTTGGCGCGCAACGCCGCCTTCCATTGCGCCAATTTTTCAGGCGTGTCAATTTGGGAAGCGTCAAAGGACAGTTTGGGCTTGCTGGCCCGCATGCTTGCGAAAAGCGCCCCGAGGCTTCCTGTGTAACGTCCGTCCGCACGCTTCGACTTGAAATTCTTTTCCCATGTAAGCATTTGCCGTCTCCTTGCTTGGAGATTATCACATCGCAAACAAAACCACCAAAATCTGTCCAGCCGCGATGGCGGCGGGCAGTTTTGAGGCGGTTCCATTGATGTCTGAAGCTTCCTTCAATTTCCAAGGGGATTTTGCCGCGAAGGATTTGAGATTGATGGCTTCATTCGTGTCGTTCCAAAGGACGGCCGCCATCGTGGCGCCATTGACAAATGATGTGGCGGTGAGGCCTTTTGGAATGGTCGCCAATTCATCCGTGTCGTGGAATTCGCCGCGCAGAAGCTGTTCGGCGTACTTTTTGCGCAGTTCGTTGACTTTCAATGTATAAAGACGGCTGGTCTTGTAGGTGTCATTGAGAACATCGTCGCAATCAGCCTGATAGCGGAGCTCCATTTCGGGACGGAATCCGTAGGTGAGGGCGTAATTGGCCATCCGTTCGTTGATGTGCGGTGCGGGATTGCGGATCGTGATGATGGTTTCAGGGAAGCAATAACGGAAGAGGGCGGGATAGTTGAGGACACGAACTGTGTCGGCGTCTGTTTCCGCGGCGGCCAACGCGCCTTGCTGGCCGGGATAGGACATGATGCCATGGACGGCATCTAAATAGCACGAATAGAGGTCGTTGATGTGTTCGGACATGAATGCGAAATTCTTTCCGATCTGCTTGGAATGGGCCTGTAGGGAGGCAAGCATGCGGCGGCGGCCGTTCGTGTGGGCGAGAGCAGGATTGTCTTTCGCATGGTCATGTGACTTGTCGAAGCACGGGCAGGGGGGCTGTCCGCCAAGCTGGTCATAGAGGCAACCGTCTGGCCCAAGCGTGGCGAGCCAGTCTTCGCGGCGGAGCATCAGATCACGCCACGGCGCGGCGGACGGGCAGGCCAACGCGAACATTTTGCGGGAGAAGTGCATCAGGAAGGAACTTCTGTGCGATTTGTTATAGAACTCGACGTAGGGGCTGCCCCATATGTTCTTCATGCAGACGGCTTTGCCTTCGCCGCTGCGATAGTATTTGGATGTCTCGTCGATGAGATGGCCTTGGTAGTAGAGCGTCACATGGCCGCCGGCCTTCTGGACTTTTTTGATGTTTTCACGAAGCACATCCGCACCGCCGAGCGTCGGGCTGACTTCCAAGTCCGGATATTGGTTGTCATGGCCGGAATGATACCATCCGAAGAGACCGACCGTGTCGCAACCATGGGCTTGGGCGAGTTCGTAAAGCTTTGGCAGGGAGTCATATGGCCACATTTCGTAGCCGAACTGCTGTTTGTTGATGACAAGAAAATATCCTGTCATGTTCTTAATCCATTCGGGGCGTGCTGGTTGCGGACGATATTGCGACATCCATGCGGCGTAGTCCTTCGCGCCCTTATGCCAATCGCCGTGATAGAAATCAAGCACGGTTTCCGCAACGGTCATTGATTTTCCTGCGGTCAGGCAGAGCATGCGTGTATTTTCAAGAATTACGGTGTTCTTTCCGAGTTCACCCTGCTGGCGAAGCTCCATTGGAAAGAAATCCGGATCGTGGCCAGTGAGGAACAATGTGTTTTGGTCATCCGTCAAGGCCTGCCACTGCATGGACGCGCCGCCGCCTGGATAGACGACGGAATGCGCATTGAAGGCGTTTTCGCGATGGCGCGGCATGCGGCCAAGCCATGTGCCGACGTTCTGGATACGCTGTCCAGATTGCGCGGGAAGAAGCAAGGCGGGGGTGCCGTTGCCGAGTGTAACAATCGGTCCGACAAGCGGATAGGTGAAATCAAGTATCTGTGCGTCCGATTGGTTGTCGATGTCCGCATTGAAGATAAGCTTGTCGTCTTTCAACGTGGCGGAAAGCGTCAGTTTGATGGGCAGCGTTTCATGATGGCGCCCGTCGAACGTCTTGATGCCGTCGAACGTGAATTTAATGGACGTTTTTGTTGTAGCGGTCTTGCAGGACTGCGTGTCGATTTCGGAGACGACTTCCTTGCAGTCGCCTCGCTGGCAAGTCATGCGGAAGGCGGATTTCGGCGGCGCGGCAATGATGTTTTCTTTTGCGCAGGCGGTATTCGTGAATGAAACGAGACGGCCTTGGTTGTCAAAACTGGCGGTGATGGTTTTGGCTTTTAGGGTATGCATGATAGAACCTCCTGCTTCTTATGATAAAAGGACTAAAGGGACATAAACGACGTAAACGACATAGGTTAGATTCTCACGAAGCTCCAGCCGACAGGCTTTTCGTTGTCGTAGGGAAGATAGGCGTGGAAGGGGCGCGGGTCGTCGTCGAAAACGAGCGGCATGAAATAGCGGTCGCCTTCATAGAGGTTGAGCGACATGACATCTTTCAGCGGGATCCATGAGAGCGGGCCTTCTTCGCTTTTCGGCGTCGGCGTGCCGTTGAAGGCGGTGATGAGAAAGATGAAGGCGATCCAATTTTCGGCATGAGGCCCAAACGATGTCCAATTGACAGTGCCGCGAAGCGTCATGGCCGTGACGTCGATATTCGCTTCCTCCTTGATTTCACGAATCATACAGGTGGCGATGTCTTCATCGGGCAGCATGTGGCCGCCGAGGCCGTTGTATTTGCCGAACTGTTCATCTGACTTGCGTGAAATACGATGCGTCATCAGGACGTTTTGGCGATCTGGCGAGAGCACATAGCCGAGCGTGCTCATGATGGGGCAGTAGTTTTGTGACATGTTCGTGCCGTGTGGGTTAGGAGAATGAAAGGCCGAGCGGGAGCGAATCGCCGCGCAAATCCGTCATGAACGAATTGGCGACTTTGTCCGTTTGGAGCGCCTGAAGCCAGTCTTCGGGGGCGTTGTGCTTTTTCAGGATTTCCAATGACTTCTTGCGGAAACTGTCGGAAAGATCAAGTGTGCGGACGCCTGTATGCGTTATGGCGGCGGCCAAGGCGAGCAACGCAAGTCGCGGCTGTTTGGCTGTTTGGAGATATTCAAGCAGAAGACGGGCCTGCGGTTCGAGTTTGGTGGCGGGAATCATCGCGTCTTCCGTTCCGTGGAGAGGGATGCGTTCGACGAATCGCGCGACGGGCCAGAAGGCGGCGTCCTCCAATTTCGTGGCAACGTTCAGGAAGGCTTGAAGGCATTTCATCTTGAAGGAAGATGACATACGCTCCATGGAGGCGATGCAGCGCCATTGCTCCAAAGCCGTCTGGTCGCCTTTTTTCAACGGCGGCTTGCCGTCTTTGGGCATGAGTTCGCGTGCGAGCGAGCCTGCAAGCTGTTCCTGCTGTCCGGCGGAAAGGCCGCCTGCGAGACGTCGCCAGAAGATGAACCAATTCTGCTGGACGGCGGCGTTTTTGGCCGCCAACGGGCCGGGCTTCCACAACTTCCATGCGTTGCGGATGCGGAGTTCGTCACCGATGCGGCCTGTGCCCGGACGGAGGGCGAAGCCTGTGAGATTCAGCCAACGGGCCTCGTGGGCGGGTGTGGCGGCACGCCATTCGATATGTTGCAAAAGCAAATCCGCCATGCGGCGGAGGATCGGGGCGCCCCATTCGTTGCGTGGTGCGTCCAGAATCTCTTCCAGTTTCGTCATGAAAGAGGCATTCAGTGACTGCGCGTCTTGTGCGAAAGCCTCTTCGATGAATGAGAGCGCTTTGACGGCGTGCGCTTCGTCGATGATGTCTTCCCGCAACGGACCGCCTGCGTCATTCTGCGCCGTTCCGCGCAGGACGAACGACAGCGGAAAACGGTGGCTTTTATCGACGGTTTCGCACCAGACGTCCAGCGTGCCGATTTCGTTAAGTTGCGATGAGAGCGTGACTTTCAAATCCGTTTTGTCCGTCTTGCGGCCAAATCTCAGAATGGTTTGCAACGGCGGCAGCGGCGTGATGTCGTCGCTGTCTTCTACGACGTCGCCAAGCTTGTCCTCCAGCCGTGTGGCGGAGGCGTGCAGGGGGAATGAAACAGGCGTGTTGGCCTGCAAGAGAAATGTGTCCGAAAGCTGTCGGACAACACCTTCGTCCGTATCGCGCGGCATGACGCAGAGGAGACGTTTGCCGTCCTGTGCGGCGACTTCCAAGAAATAGGCGTTGGCGATGCCGCCTTTGACGCGAACGGCTTCGCCGCGTCGTGCAAGTCCATAATAAGCGGCACCTTGTGAAACCGCCAATGAAAAGTCGGCCGATTCCAATTCATCCGGAATGGCGCCGCCGTTCCAGTTGGCGACGACATCGCAGATCCGCTGGCGGAGAATTGGCGGGATGAGCGCGCCGCCATTGAAGAGGATTTTGTTCGGCAGGGCGATCGGAGCAGGATTGTGCAACGTCTTGCCTGCGAATTTCAGAAACGAGAGAATGTGTTTTGTGACGGCGGCGTCCGCCGCGTAGGGGAGTCCCATGGATTGGATGCCGCGGCGGCGTTCGGGCGGCGGCGAATCGATTTCAACAAACGGGAGAAAGCCGTCGAGAATGGCGGATTGAATCTCTTCCCGCTTGAAATCAAATGTCTTAAGCGATGCAAAGATGGAGCTTCCTTCGCCTGCGACGGCGACTTGCATCGTTTCCGGAGCGTCTTCCGAAAGCAGTTTTTCCTTTGCGCGGCGGCACTCCTGGCAGAGGCGCGACCACTGACGTTGCGGAAGTTTCGTCTTCCAAGACGTTTCCGCAATGTGCGCAAGCGTCATGTCCATGTTGTCGCCGCCGAGCAGCAGATGTTCGCCGACGGCTTTGCGGCGGAGCGTGTAATCGTCTTCGATTTCGACGATGGTCAAGTCCGTCGTGCCGCCGCCGATATCGACGACCAACACGATGTCGCCAACGGAAACCTTTTGTTTCCAATCATTTTGATTGGCGGCCAGCCATGCGTAGAAGGCGGCCAACGGCTCTTCGATGAGCGTCAATTTTGACAGGCCGGCCTTGCGGGCGGCCTGTACTGTCAGTTCGCGGGCCGTTTCGTCAAACGACGCGGGAACTGTGAGAACGACTTGCTGATTTTGCAGCAGACACGGCGTTCCGTCTTCGTCTTTAATTTTTGCAAATCGTTGATCCCAAGCATGTTTCAAATGCTCTAAATATTGCGCGGATGCATCGACGGGAGACAGCATCTGGTCGCCCAATTCACCGCCCCACGGGAGGATTGGTTTCGTCCGTTCTACACCTGCATGGGCGAGCCATGATTTGGCGGAACCGACGAGACGTTCAGGAATCCGTGCGCCTTGTTCGCGGGCGAAATGGCCGACGGCGAGTTTGGGCGAACGATCCCATGGAAGCGACAGCGCATTTTCCGGAAGATCATGTTCTCCAGGCAGATAGCAAAACGATGGCAGCAATGTTTCGGCGGCTGTTTCGCCGACTGCTACAGTCTGGACGACAGGAAAATCATGAAGGGCGCGTTCTGGTTCCGTCATGTCGATGTAGCAGACGGAACAGTTGGTGGTGCCGAGGTCGATACCGACGAGAAAACGGCTGGGGGCGATGGTTTCAGTGGATTTCACAGGTGGGGACTTATTAATATTAAGGTAAAGAGTTTCATGAATCATACAATAGCGCAAAAGCCGCTGAAGGCAAGAAGCGGTCAGCGGCTTTTGGTTGTATGGTCGGCAATGTCTGAAATTTACTTGTATTCAAGCATGACGCCGTCGCGGATATGCGCTTCGAAGAGATCGTCGCACATGGCCTTGATTTCGTCAAGCGTCAGTTCGGAGCGTGTATGCGGGTCGAGCATGGCCGCCTGATAGACGAGCGAACGGGACTTCGCCATAGCTGCTTCGATCACGAGATTGTGGACGTTGATGTGCGTCATGTTGAGGGCGGCGCACTGCGGCGGCAATTCGCCGACGGCGCAGCCTTGCACGCCGTTGCGGTTGACGAGGCAGGGAACTTCAACGCAGGCTTCCGCCGGGAGGTTGGAGATGAGGCCGTTGTTGAGGACGTTGCCGCCGATTTCAATCGGCTTGTCCGTAATCATGGCTTCCATGATGTAGGAGCCGTATTCGAGCGTGCGCGTATGGGTAAGCTGTTTGTTGTGAACGATTTCGTCACGTTGACGATGCCATCCGGCGATCTGGTTCTGGCAACGGCGGAGATATTCGTCCAGCGGGATGTTGAACTCTTCGATGAGTTCGGGGTAGAGTTTCTTGATGAAGTAGGGATGGTATTCGGCCGTGTGTTCGGAGGATTCCGTGTTGTAGTAGCCGAAATGCTTCATGATTTCGAAACGGACCATGTCGTTATGCTTTTCAGCTTCCTTCTTGCGGGCGGCGCGATTGAGCTTTTCAGCGGCCTTGCGGATTTCCGGATAGATGCTGCGGCCGTCTTTCGCGATCTCCAGCAACCACGCCATGTGGTTGATACCGGCGATCTTCCATGTGACGGGATTGTATTTTTCCCAAAGGCCGAGCTCACGGAGAAGATGCTCCGCGCAGACCTGCACGGAATGGCAGAGGCCGACGGTCTTGATGCCGCATTTGCGGATCAGGAAGCCTGTGAGGATGGACATCGGATTCGTGTAGTTGAGGAACCATGCGCGCGGGCAGACAGCCTTCATATCGTTCGCAAAACCTTCAAGCACGGGAATCGTGCGCAGGGCGCGGAAGATGCCGCCGATGCCGATCGTGTCGCCGATTGTCTGGCGGAGGCCGTATTTTTTCGGAATTTCGAAGTCCGCGACGGTGGAGGGCTCATAGCCGCCGACCTGGATGGCGTTGATGACAAAGTCCGCGTCTTTCAGGGCGGCCTTCCGCTGCTTGATGCCCAGATGGGTGGTGATGACGGCACGTTCGTCATTGATGTTCTTGTTGAGATTTTCGAGCATGAGCTTGGACTCATGGAGACGCTCGGCATCAATGTCATAGAGGGCGATGTTGCTGTCCCTCAGGCAGTCCGTGAGCATGGCGTCGCCGATGATGTTTTTGGCGAAGATGGTGCTGCCTGCGCCCATGAAGGTGATTTTCGTCATGATGTGACTCTCCTTTGTTTACACCTTAATTGACAAGGTATAATGGCTTCTGGATGTTCTCGTGAGGCTCATCCTTGTGAAAGGAATGACAAGATGCATAATATAATGCATAAACAGAATTTTGATAATCAGCGTGACGACATTTCCGTCCGTCAGGCAAAGAAAGGTGTGACAAAAAAACATGGCCTGTGCCAAAATGGCACAGATGGAATGGAAGCACATAAAAACAAATGAAAGCCTTGTTAGCTTCGAAGAAGCGTCATATGAGTAACTCCAGGCGGAGCCTGGGGGGGAGGCTGTCCTCTGTCTAGCAGCCTCGAAGGGGCTGAATGTGAACATATTGTGCATTTTTGCACTCACATTCGACCTCTTCGAGGCCGCGTTTCTTCTGCTGCTTTCCCCCAGGCTATGCCTGGGGTTACTCACATCTGGCCCCTTCAGGGCTTTTGAGGATGTTTTGTTTGTGTGTTTGGCATGGAAAATGCTATACCATAAATATCTGTTAAAACAATCGACAGAAGAAAGGAGGATTAAAATATGAACTACGACAAATTCACGGAAAAGAGCCGCGAAGCTTTGGGTGAAGCCCAACAGATGGCGGCGAAGATGAACCATCAGGAACTGACGGGACTGCATCTGCTGGCGGCGTTGCTGAAGCAGACGGACGGTCCGGTCTGCTCCATGTTGAGCCGCATGAACGTCGATTTGAATTCGTTGAATCAAGAGATCAACGATGAACTGAACCGCATCAACCAAGTGACTGGCAGTGGCGCGGGGCAGGTCTATCTTGGACAGGAAGGCACGCAAATCCTTCAGGAGGCGGAGGAATTCGCCAAACAACTGAAGGATGACTATATCAGCGTGGATCATCTGCTCATCGGCATGACCGTCAAAGGCCAGGCCGTGAAACGTCTTCTTGAACGCCACAACGTGACAAAAGAGAGCCTGTTGCCCGTTCTGAAAGATGTTCGTGGCAACCAGCGTGTGACGACGCCGACGCCGGAAGCGACGTTCGAGGCGTTGTCGAAATACGGCAAAGACTTGACGGAGCTTGCCCATCATGGTAAGCTGGATCCTGTCATCGGTCGTGACGAAGAGATTCGTCGTGTCGTGCAGATTCTGAGCCGTCGTACGAAAAACAATCCTGTGCTGATCGGCGAGCCTGGTGTCGGTAAGACGGCAATTGTCGAAGGACTTGCCTTGCGTATCACGCAAGGCGATGTACCGGAAGGACTTAAGAATCGCCGTCTGATTTCGTTGGACATGGGTGCCTTGGTCGCTGGCGCGAAATATCGTGGTGAATTCGAAGAGCGTCTGAAAGCCGTTCTGAAAGAAGTCACGAGCTCCGACGGCGAGATCATCCTGTTCATCGATGAATTGCACACGGTCGTCGGCGCGGGCGCGACGGAAGGCTCCATGGACGCGGGCAACTTGCTCAAGCCTATGCTGGCCCGTGGCGAACTGCACTGCATCGGCGCGACGACGTTGAACGAATATCGTAAATACATCGAAAAGGACGCGGCATTGGAGCGTCGTTTCCAAACGGTTCTGGTCGCGCCGCCAAGCGTGGAAGACACGATTTCCATCCTGCGTGGTCTGCGTGAACGGTATGAAATCCATCATGGCGTCAGCATCCGTGACGCCGCATTGGTCAGCGCCGCAACGCTTTCCGACCGTTACATCACCGATCGTTTCCTGCCCGACAAGGCAATCGACTTGATTGATGAAGCGGCCGCTAAACTGCGGACGGAAATCGACAGCCGTCCTGTCGAATTGGACGAAGCGATCCGCCGTCAGATGCAGATTGAAATCGAACTGACCGGTTTGCGGAAAGAAAAGGACGACGCTTCCAAAGAGCGTGCGGAAAAGCTTGAAAAGGAACTGGTTGAAGTCAAAGCCAAGACGGACGCCCTGCAGGCCCGTTGGCAGGCTGAAAAGGACGCCATCAAGAAGGTCAGCGACTATAAGGAAGCTTTGGAATTGGCGAAAGTCAATCTGGAGAAGGCGCGTCGTGCATACGACATGGGCAAGATGGCCGAACTGGCCAACGGTACCATCCCTGGCCTTGAGATGAAGATCAAAGAGGCTGAGGCGAAAGTTCAACAGGTTGAAGGCGAACGTCTTCTGAAGGAAGAAGTTGATGAGGAGGACGTTGCGGAAATCATCAGCCGCTGGACGCACATTCCTGTCAGCAAGCTGCTTCAGGGCGAACGTGAAAAGCTGCTCCATCTGGACGACAAACTGCACGAACGCGTCGTCGGACAGAATGAAGCGGTCGAAGCCGTTTCCGAAGCGATCCTGCGGGCTCGTGCGGGCCTGAAAGACCCGCGCCGTCCTATCGGCAGCTTCATCTTCCTCGGTCCGACGGGCGTTGGTAAGACGGAACTTGCCAAGACATTGGCGGCCAACTTGTTCGATGACGAACGCGCAATGGTTCGTATCGATATGTCCGAATACATGGAGAAGTACTCCGTGGCTCGTCTGATCGGTGCGCCTCCTGGATACGTCGGCTATGATGAAGGCGGCCAGCTGACGGAAGCCGTCCGCCGCCGTCCGTACTGCGTGCTGTTGTTCGATGAAATCGAAAAGGCGCATCCGGATGTTTTCAACATCCTGCTGCAAGTTCTTGACGACGGCCGTCTGACGGATTCGCAAGGCCGTGTGGTCGATTTCAAGAATACGATCATCATCATGACGTCCAACATCGGCAGCAAAGACATTGTCGAATACGACGGCAAGGACTTCGGCGCGATGCGTGAACGTGTGATGGCGCAGTTGCGGGCTTCGTTCAGGCCTGAATTCCTAAATCGTCTGGACGACATTGTCGTGTTCCAACGTCTTGGCAAGGAACACATTCTGTCGATCGTCGATCTGCAATTGGCCGAATTCGCGAAACGTCTTGCGGCTCAGCGGATGGGCTTGGAAGTCACGGATGACGCGAAGAAACAGCTGGCGGAAGAGGGCTACGATCCTGTCTATGGTGCGCGTCCTCTGAAGCGTGCCGTGACGCGTCGTCTGGAGAATCCTGTCTCCAAACTGGTCATCTCCGGCGAGTTGTGTGAAGACAAGACGGTGGTCGTCGATTACGACCGCACGAAGGCGCAGTTTACTTATACATGTAAGTAACTGGAAGTTCTGGAAGTTCTGGATGTTCTGGAAAAGAAAGGAATCCAGAATATCCAGTAAATCCAGTAAATCCAGTTCCTTTAGGTAACTGGATTGAAAAAAGGCAGGTTTGCTATTATTGTATTGTTCGGAGAGTTTTGTCAATCAACTTAACCTATCGGACAACCAATGAAATATGCAATCCTGCCTTTGTTTTTTGCCATGATGCTGTGCGCACAGGTGACGCCTGAGCAATTCAACACGGCCATGGGGCTGAATCTCTTCGGCGACGGCGATTTGTGGAGCGAAGGCGCGCCATCGTTGGCCGCACGGTTGAAATGCCGTCTGGCTGGCGACGGTGGCGAAGGCATCGTTCATTATTCGGCCTACGTCAACAAGCTGCCGTGCTTTGGTTCGAAAGTCACGCAGATTCGTGCCAATGAACGGGATGGAAAGCTTGTACAGGTCGCCTTGATCCTTGGAAACAAAGGCGATAGTGTAAAAGGCACGAAAGAATCCGCCGTGAAAAACGCCTTGACCAAGGAGGCGAAGGCGTTGCGGAAGTCTATCAACGACGTATTGGGAAAATCGCAGAAAGGCGATTTATCGTTGAGCGGGAAGAACATACGCGTCGATTGGTGGCAATGCGGCGAGTCGGCGGTTGTTCTCGATGCGGAGTCGGGCGAGTTCATCATCCTGCGCTTCATGTCCGTGGCGACATTTGAGGCGGGCGTCAGCCGCAAGGAGGCCCGTCAGAAAGTGCAAGCGGCGAATTTAGTGAAAAATATCGACCGCAAGGACAATGGCGACGTCTATCTGATGAACGTCCCGATGGTCGATCAGGGGCCGAAAGGCTATTGCGCTCCTGCGTCGTTGGAGCGTGTTTTCCTGTATCTTGGAATACAAGGCGTTGACATGCACCGCATTGCGGATGAAGCCAAAACAGGCGTCGGTGGCGGCACAAGTTCGGAGGAACTGGAGAAAATCGCCCAGAAGTGGGGCCGTCGCTATGGTGTTTCAACGCATACCGCGCCGTTCAAGTTCCGTTCCATCCAGAAGGCCATTGACGAAGGGCTGCCGATGATTTGGACGATGTGGTCCACGAATGTCTATGGCGAACGAGCCAACCAGAATACGCATGCGCGGCAGACGATGACGACCGAGCAATGGCTCAAGACGCTGAAGAAGCAGAAGAAGATCAAAGACGTCCATGAAGGGCCGCATATCTGTCTCGTCATTGGCTATAATGCGACGACGAATGAAATCGCCGTGTCGAACAGCTGGGGGCAGAGCGCGGCGGCTTTGTGGTGGGTTCGGATGGAAGACGCGGAAGTCGTTGCACGCGGCAAGCTTGTGTATTTAAAGCCATAATGATTGCTTTCTAACCACGAATGGACTTGGATCGGCTTTTGCCGCAATCAAATCATTGATTATCAACCACGAATGGACACGAATGGACACGAATGTTCATGTTGAGTCCACTGAATACACGGAAGAAACGGAATGCCTCACAGACGTCGGCCATCGTTCTGAAGAGTTTGTTGACAGTAGGCTGTTTTGATCAAGGAGGAATCGGAAAAGGCCTCCGTCTGCTCGGCGGTTCGTCACGCTTCGCGCAAGTGCAAACAACGTCATGCGGAAGCTTGAAGTCCATGGTCTGTTGGCTCGGCGGTTCGTCACGCTTCGCACAAGTGAAAACATAGCCGCCATAAGCGGCGCTTATGGCTTATGGCCGATGGCTTATGGCCAATGGCTTATGGCCGATGGCTTATGGGCAGGGACGGTAGAGCGAAGATGCCCAATGGTATGCATCGTCATGGTTTCATTGTAAAAAATCACAATTTTTCAAGTGAAATTTACAATCCATTGTATTTGTCTTATCTTGTTTGTGCAGTTAATTTATGTCGTGTGTTTCAAATGACAATTACAGGATGTGGTTTCATCACTTTTCACAAGGAATGGCAACTAGATAGTCCCTTTTATTTTCCATCATCGGAGGTATCCATGCGCAAATTCTTGATTCTTCTTTGTTGTATTGCATTCAGTCTTTTCGCCGGTCCCAAGGCGCAGTGGATTGTCTATCCAGAAGACGCGAGAGAAGGTGTCAATAAGGAGCGTTATCTCCGGACTGAGTTCAATGTTGCCGACAAAGCAATCAAACAGGCCTTTGTCGCCTACGTCGCCGACGACTCCGGTTACGTCATGGTGAACGGCAATCCTGTTGAGCATCAATCCACCCGTATCACCGGAAACGGCACCGCCAAGCAGTACGACATCACCAAAGAGTTGGTCCGTGGTCCGAATGCGCTTTGCGGTGTCGTCATCAACGCCGGCGGTTCAGCCGGATTCATCCTGCACCTTTCGATCACCTATGAGGACGGAAGCGAGCAGGAAGTGTTCTCTGATACGACGTGGAAGGTTTCCAGAGAAAAATCCGATGGTTGGGAAAAGGCCGGATTTACAAACACGGAGTGGCTAACGCCGAAATCCGTGGGAGACTATCTGTCGGATCCATGGGCGGTCATGCAAGACTTGCTTGCCATTCAGGCCAATGACGACGCGACGGCGGAGCGGAACCGCAGGCAGCAAGTTGCCCAACGAACAAAAGAGTTGTGCGAACAACTCGCCAATGAGCCTCCTCTTCAGGCCAAAATCGCCTACAAGAACGGCGGCGTTTTCATCGATCTCGGCGGCAAGCTCTATCGTCCTGTGCTCTATACCTCTAATTCCGGCGGAAGAGACACACCGACATTCCGCGAAAAGATCCAGAATTTTGCGGATGCGGACATAAACTTGATCTCCGGCGGCATCGAAGCGGACTGGTTCTGGATTGGCCCCGACAAATATAACTATGCGGCAATCGACAAATTTCTTGCCACAACTTTCGGGCAGGCGCCAAATGCGCGTTTTTGCTTTTCCATCACCTTCTCCCATGGTCCCTCTTGGTGGAATAAACTCCATCCGGAAGAAACCATCAAATACGGCAGACTCAGCACAAAATACTCCAAAGGGGACAATATTGGCTCCTTTAACGCGCCTTCCTTCGCCTCCGAACTCTGGCTCAAGGAATCAGCCGAGGCCGTCCGTAAACTCGTCGAATACATCGAAAGCACTCCCTATGCGAAGCGCATTTGGGGATACAGGCTCGGAGCGGGCGTCTATTCAGAATGGCACTACTACGGCATGGCTGATTCCATGCCAGACGTCAGTGAGCCCATGGTGAAGTTCTTCCGCAACTATCTCCGCGAAAAGTACAACGGCGATGTCGAACAGCTCCGCAAAGCGTGGAATCAGCCCGAGGTCACCTTTGAAAATGCCGCCCCGCCACCGGAGGAAGTCCGCATGCAGGTTCTTCTCGACGTCCTGCGCGATCCAGTGAGACATGCCTGGACGGTCGATTTCCTCCATTGCATGCAGCGTTCGCTCAGCAATGCGCTTCTGACGATGAACAAAGCGGCGAAAGAGGCCTGCAAAGGCCGCGCCTTGATTGGAAACTATTGCGGATACTTCTTCGGCATGGGTTACACCGCGGAAGGATGGCATCTTGTGAACGATGAATTCATGAATTCGCCGTATGTTGATTTCCAGACCGCCCCCTGCTGCTACGGCAACCGAGAACTGGGCGCCGCACAGCTTTCGCGCTGCCTGTGGTCCTCCTATCCCCTCCACAACAAGATGTGCATCTTCGAGGCGGATACCCGTACCCATCTCGCCGTGGAAAACAGACTTAGGCAAGCCAATACGGTTGAGGAAAGCATCGCCATGCTTTCGCGCGATTTGGCGCAGGCCATCAGCAAGGGTAGCGCCTACTGGTATTTCGATTTCGGACGCGACTGGTACAATTGCCCCGAAATCTTGCAGTTCTTCCATAAGATCGCTCCTGTTTACGATGCCATCAAGGATTTCAGCTCCAGTGCGGAAGTCGCAATCATTGCGGACTGGGATAGCGGCTACTACCATGCCATCCAGGCTCGCGAAGGCGGTTCGCAAGTCTATGCGAGCATTAACACTCAGCCACGCGAATTGAACAATGCCGGAATCCAGTTCGACGCATTCTCCTTTGCGGACATCGACAATCCCGCCTTGCAGAAATACAAGCTGTTCATCTTCCCGCAGTTATTCTACATGACTCCTGAAAAGCTTGCCAAATTGTCCGCCATCAAGAAGGCCGGCAAGACTCTCCTTTTCCTGAACACCCCTGGCTGGCTTACTCCCCATGGTCTGGATGCTGAATCTGTTTTCAAGACCACTGGCATCCGCGCGGATGTCCTTCAGCAGCAAACTTATATGACGCTGAAACTTTCGCATGGCCCCATCATGGAATACAGAGGGGCCAGCCTGAAAATCGCACCGGTGCTGAAGATCACGGATCCGGAGGCGACCATTCTTGGCACTGTCAGCCTGAAAAATGGCAAGACTGTTCCCGCATACGCAAAGAAGGTGAATGCAGACGGTTCGACAACCTATCTGTGCAACGTACCCTACGTTTCGGCTTCTCAACTACGCAAGATCGCAGAGGAGATCGGCGTACACATCTACTGCGACAGCGATGAAGGCGTCGTCTTCGCCAACAACTCCATGATTGCCTTCCATACGGGAACGCCCGGAGAATACACGCTGAAGGCGAAATCTGTTGTGAAATGGACCATGGTTTTCCCGGAAAAGCGCGAGTATCCGGAAAAACAGGCTGAACTCACCTTTAGCACTTCTGTACCAAACACCTACATCTTCACAATCGAACCATAAGAGAGTGGTTAGTGGGTAGTGGTTAGTGAACCGCGCAGCGGTGGAAGGAATCCAGCCGTGGGTGCAACCCACGGAAGGAAGATTAGTGGGTAGTGAACCGCGCAGCGGTGGAAGGAATCCAGCCGTGGGTGCAACCCTCGGAAGGAAGATTAGTGGTTAGTGATTAGACAAGAAACGATAAGAGATAAACAACATGGCGAATCTTCACATCTACTCCAAACCAGAAGCTGGTCTAGTCTATCTTGAAGCAGATGCTCCACTGTCGTCTCCTGCCGTTTACACACTGGACGGCAAACCAGCCCCTGCCGTTTTGCTACGAGAGGAAGCCATATCCGATAATGGCCACCGCTATCTGTTCGAAGCCAGCAAGCTACAGCAATGGTCACCAAACTCGCCAGTCCTGTATGAAATTCAAACATCTGACGGCCTGCGAGAACGTTTCGGTGTGAACGAATTCCGGACCATGTCGAATACAACGTTGTTGCTGAATGGTACGCCATGCTATCTTCGCGGCTATATCCGTGGCATTGTCGCCCACGATCATCCGAACATGACAGGAGGAACTCTAAAGGAAGCCGCCATCAAGAATATTCGTCAGGCAAAGAAATACGGCTTCAATCTAGTTCGCTTTCACAGCACAATCCCTACCACTGAATTCGTCGAAGCGGCTGATGAGGAAGGACTGCTGATCCATATAGAAATTGGTTTCGCCTATGAATACGATTCCAAAGGCAAAAAAACCGAACTTTCCATGGACAATGCCAAGTGGCGGGAAACAATCATCAAATACCGCAATCACCCTTCCGTTGCAATCTTCTGCATTGGTAATGAACTTCATAAGGCAGGGCATCATCAACAAGTCATCGACTTGTACCATGCCGGAAAAGCGCTTGCGCCTGGCAAATTCATCATGGACAATTCCGGCTGGGGCGAATACAACCGAGCCAGCGCCGATGTCTTTGCGCAGCATATCGCTTATTTCTTCCCTAATGGCGTCCATCGGCAGATGTTCCATCTTGAGGATCCATGGCTTATCAACGGTTCCGCTTATGATGAACCACAAGACGCCACAATGGACGCGGCGTCCGTCCACGCCACGATACATCGCGCTGTCACGCCAGTCAAACCGACGCTTGCACATGAGGCCATGCACTATATCGATATCATCGACTATGAGGCGTTGACTGCCAAATTCCGTGCATTCTGCCAGAAAGTAGGGCAAGACTATCTTGTCGCCAATGACATTCAAGAACCGCGCTACATGACCGAATTGCCCAAGCTAATCGAACGGAAAGGCCTCAAAGGAAAAATGCCCGATTACATCAAGGCCTCCCAGAAATTCAAGATGATGGCGATCAAGACGTATGTGGAACGTTGCCGCCTGTCCAACCTCTGCGGCTTCGAGATGCTTCAGTTTGCCGATTGCCTGAAATACGAAAACAAGAATGGCATTGTCGATTGCTTTGATGATGACAAGTATATCCCTTCCAACTGGATGCGGCAATTCAACGACGATGCGGTCATTCTGGCCGACTACCCGCGCGATACCTATCGTTATGGCGAGGACATCCATGTGGAAATCTACATCAGTGACTTCCTGCGGCAACCATATCTGACCAACGGCGATCTCAAATTAACCCTCCGTCATGACGGAATAGAGGAATGTCTTTATGATGGTCATCATATCACTCTGGTCGGCGGCTTGCAGAAAATCGTCACGTTGACGTTTGCTCTTCAAGACCACGGCCAAGCCGCCCAACAGGTGGAACTCATCGCCGATTTCCAATCGTCCAATCTGCATTTGACGAATTTCTGGCATCTCTGGATTTATCCGTCCCCTGTATTCAAGGCAATCCCCGAACTGCGCCTTGCGGATCAAAATCTACGGTCGTATCTTGAAAATGCGCATGCTGCCACCCGCGCCAATGGAACCATTCTGACCGATGTTTTTGACGAACACGTTTTGGATGATTTGGAGGCTGGGCGCGATGTCATTCTGCTTTACCATCGCGACCGTCCAGGCAATACGTTCTATCTGCCATGCGCCTTGGAACGTTGCAAGCCATGCATTTGGGACCGCGGCAGCAATCTCGGCGGAATGATCGGCCCGCAGTGGTTACAGGAAACAATGGCTTCCGGCAAGTATTTTGATATTAATTGGTATGGACTGCTTGAAGGCGGCTATAAAGTCTGTCTGGATGATTTCCCATGCAAAGTGGATGAACTCGTCTGCGGAGTTGACAAGCCTGTGCGCGACCGCATGCGTGGCCTGATGCAACACCAAAAGGATTTCGTTGACACCGATACGCTTCGCAATTTCTCCCACCTGTTCAGCTTGCGCGTCGGCAACGGAACACTGACCGTTTGCACATTTGAGCTGTCGCGATTGGAAGATCCGTCGGTTTCCTGCTTCTTGGCCGCCTTGCTTGCCGCGCCTCGCCATCCAGTGGCTGAATTGGCGCCCAGCGTCTTCAGCGACTATCTCCAGGCATGGACGAAACGTCCGCCCATGAAGGAAGACGTCATGAACCATTTCTGGGAAATCGACAATAAACTTGTGGAAGACACGCTGTTCTGGGAGGAAGTGCATGTTGATCTTTCCAAACTAAAATAGTTGGATGTCTCTTTTTTCCGCCCTATGATTAAGCATGTATCCATTTGCAGGAAGCAATCATGAACACGCAGGAACGTAACCGCAATCCTTATCAACATATTGATTGGAAGAAGCAGATCAGAGTAACCGGTTGCACCCATGTGCATTGCTCAACTCGGAAAGAGTTCATCCATGCAATGGAAAGCGGTCTTGAATTCGCGACGTTCGCCAACTACTATCCGTCCGCGCCGTATTACCCTGCGAGTTCCATCCGTGAAAACACATTCAAGCTTGGGCAACCCTCCTATGTGCGAAATGGAGAGGTCGTTCACGAACGCCTTGACATCCGTAAACTTTATGCTGAATGGGGGGAAGATCAATCTCAATTACCGACATCGGAAGGCGAATTGCTGTTTCCGCCCGCTCCGGCCAGCTTCCTGGAAGCCCCGAATGCGGAACATCATTTCTTCTCGGACTACAATGTCTATCTGCATATCACGTGCCCTGGCAGTTTTTTCGCTAGCGGTAACTACAATCGCAACCGACGTTCCGTATTGGCTCAACATGGCATTCATGTCGGAACGCAAATGCCTTGGCGAAAAGCGTTTGACGCCATGCTTGAGGCATTGATGATTCCAGATGGCGGCGGCATCGTCATCAATCATCCGCATTGGTCGCATCTGCCTCATCAATTCCTTTGCGAATTACTGGATTACGATCCGCGGGTATTAGGCTTGGAAGTCATCAATGCGAATTGCGGCAAGGAAGGAACGGCCGCCGCTGAAAGTCAATGGGATGAAGTGCTTGGCACGGGGCGCCAATGCTATGGTTTTTGTGTTCAGGATCATATGAATCTTAATGAGAAACTTCAAGGACGATGCATCCTGCTGCCGGAAGAACGGACGGCGGAATCCTGCCTGCAGGCTTATCGCCAAGGCCGTTTCTATGGAGCGCTCAAAGGTGAAGGCTTGGAGTTTGAATCGGTGGAATTCGACGGACGTACCCTGCGTGTGCGTTGTGACAAAGAGGCGATTATTCTTTTACTCAGCCATCGCGGCGTGTTGGTCGAGCTTTGGACGGGTAGGGAATTGATTTATACCGTTCCTGATTCCGACCGAAGCAAAGATGTTTTCCTCCGTGTGACGGCGTTGGATCAAGCGAGTGGTGAAAAACTCTTCACGCAACCCTTCATGCTGGTCTGATCCGATGTCCATGCAACTATATTATGTCCATAACAATATAAAAGAAGACAATCATGCGTAATATCCTATTGCCTCTATGTTGTGCTACATTCACTCTTTTTGCGGGAATCCGCGAAGATCTTGCCAATATGCCGGATGAATCGGTTAAAATCGTCTATGAAAGAGGGGCACCGTTTTTCAAAATTGGCAAGACGCTCTATCCACCTGTTCTTTATAACTACAGCACGGATGGACATTATGACCATGAAGATTTCACGGCCGCTGTCCGCGGCTTTGTGGATGCGGACATAAAACTGTTTTCCTTCGGCATCGAGGCCGTGGAATTCTGGAAAGGGCCTGACCAATACGATTATGATGCGTTGGAAAAGGCGCTGAACAAAGCTTTCACCCTCGCTCCCGAGGGGCGTTTCATTTTTGCCATCACCTTTTGCCATGGCCCTGCCTGGTGGCATAAGCTGTATCCGGAAGAGCAAATCCAATATGCTGTGGAAGACAAATATACCCCTTCAGGGGACTGTATCGGCAACTATGTCTGCCATTCATTCGGCTCCAAACGCTGGCGTAAAGAAGCCAGTGAAACCGTTCGGAAACTCGTTGAATATATTGAAAGCACGCCATACGCAAAGCATATCTTCGGATACAGAATCGGCGATGGCGTCTATTCAGAATGGGTCCACTTCGGCATGAAGTATGCCATGCCGGATGTCGGCCCCGCCATGACGGCTTTCTTCCGCAACTATCTCCGCAAAAAGTACAAAGATGATGTGTCAAAGTTACGCAAGGCTTGGAATCAGCCTAAAGTCACGTTCAAAAACGCCACTCCGCCGCCTGTGGAAGTCCGTTTGCAGTATATTGACGGCACCGTGCTGCGCGACCCCCGAAATACATGGGAGATCGATTATCTTGAGTGTATGCAGCGTTCCATCCGTGATTTGCTACTGTCGATGAACAAGGCCGCCAAGGAGGCCTGCAACGGCCGCAAGCTGGTCGGCAACTACTGCGGCTACTTTTTCGGCCAAGGTTATACCCCTAATGGATGGCAACTTGTGACAGACGAAATTATGGATTCCCCATACGTGGATTTTCTGATTTCCCCTTCATGCTATTCCAGTAATTTCCGGAAAGTTGGCAAGTCACAGCTCGCACGCAGCTTAGTGGCGTCCTATCCACTCCACAAGAAGTTCTGCATCATCGAAGCGGATACCCGCACACACCTTTGTGGGACTAAGAAGTCCAAAGATGGCAACCGATACGCGACCAACGCGCAGGAAAGCGTTGCATTGCTAGCCCGCGACATGGCACAGGCCATCAGTAGAGGAAGCGTCTATTGGTACTACGATCTCGCGCGGGAATGGTACAATTGCCCTGAAATACTGGATTTCTTCAAAAAAATCGTTCCCATCTATGATTCCATCAAGGACTTTTCCTCCAGTGCGGAAATCGCTTTCATCGCAGACTGGGAGAGCGTCTATTACCATGCCGCCCAATACATTAAAAATGATCCGAATTTAAAGTTTCTTCATTACAATGCAGGGCGACAGGTCTATTCGGCCATCAACTATGTGGCGAGTGAATTGACCAAGGCCGGATTGGGATTCGACTCCTATTCCTTCGCAGACATCGGAAACGAAGCGATGGATAAATACAAAATCTACATTTTCCCGCAGCTCTTCTACATGACGCCTGAGAAACTCGCCAAACTGAACACACTCAAGAAAGCAGGCAAGACGTTGATTTTCATGAATCAGGCCGGATGGCTTACGCCAAATGGACCAGATACCGATTCCATTTACAAAACCATCGGTATTCGTGCGGATATTTTGAAACAGCCATTCAAAAGCACGGTGACTCTCAAAAATGGCACCATCATGGACGCAGACGAATATGGTAATAAAAGCGCAGATTACACTCCCACGCTGAAGATTACGGATTCGCAAGCGGTCATTCTGGGTACCGTCCAGTCGGGCTCCACGACCGTGGCCACATACGCGAAGAAAGTGGTTCCGAATGGCCCGACAATTTATGTCAACGGTTCTCCGTTCTTCACGACTGCGGAACTGTGCCGTATCGCCAAGGAGGCAGGCGTGCACATCTACTGCGATAGCGACAAAGGTGTTGTTTACGCCAACAATTCCATGATTTCCTTCCATACGGCGACGCCCGGAACATATACGCTGAAAGCAAAATCGCCTGTGAGATGGACCATGGTCTATCCGAAGAAAAAGACTTATTCAGACAAGCAAACGGAAATCACATTTACTGTAGAACAGCCAGACACCGTCATGTTTGTGATCAAACCATGACGGAATTAGTGGGTAGTGAACCGCGTAGCGGTGGAAGCACCCCCAGACGTGGGTGTAACCCACGGAACAATCAGACGTGTGTGTAACCCACGGAAAAGTCGGTCGTAGTCCATAAAAATATACAATGTCCATAACAATATCAAAGGAGTCATTTATGTGTAAAGTCCTGTTGCCTCTATGTTGCGCCGCCTTCGGTCTTTGTGCCGGTCCCAAGGCATTGTGGCTCGTCTATCCGGAGCCTCTGAAATATGGCGTCGATCAGGAGCGTTTTCTGAGAACGGAATTTGAAGTTCCAAAAAAGGAAATCAAACAGGCCTTCGTCGGCTACATCATCGACGATTATGGCACCGTCCTTTTGAACGGCCAAAACGTCGCCAATGGACCTCTCCCGAGAACTGAGATTCCGAGTGCCAAAAAGTACGACATCACGAAACTGTTGGTTCCCGGACGCAATGTTATCGCCGTCACCGCCGTCAATGCCGGCGGCCCCGGCGGCTTCATCCTGCACATATCTGTCACCTTCCAGGATGACAGCGAGATGGAACTCTTTACCGATACGGCCACATGGAAAGTCTCCAAAGTGAAAACCGACGGATGGGACAAGATTGGTTTCGTTGCCACAGACGACTGGAAGACGCCGGATTCTCCCGGAGATCGCACTGTGCATCCATGGGCGGACAGGATTGACATGCTTGCCATCTACGCCAACGCCGACGCCGTGGTGGAAGTTGAACGTAGGCGAGTGGAAGCCATCAAGGCGGCTGAACGCAAACGCCAATTAGAAGAGAGCCTTCAGAAGCTCAACGAACAGCTGGCAACAGAACAGTTGGAAGAGGTTAAAATCACCTATAAAAACAATGGCCCCTTCTTCGATATTGGCGGAAAACTCTATCGTCCAGTCCTTTATAACGGCTGGTTCAGAGACAGCCAAAACAGCATCGACAAGATCAACAACTTCGCTGCAGCAGATATGAATCTGTATGCCATGGGGCTTGGAAGTTCTTTCTGGAAAGGCCCTGATCAATATGATTTCGACAGTGTGGACAAAATGTTGGCCAATGCCATGGCAATCGCTCCTAAAGGCCGTTTTCTCATTGGATTAGGCTTTTCGCATGGCCCCCAATGGTGGAATCTGCTCCATCCGGATGAAACCATCAAATATGGCCGCAAAGACAATAAATATTCCAGCCGTGACGGAATCGGCCCGTTCTTGGCACCATCCTACGCTTCGGAACTGTGGCTCAAAGAGGCTTCCGAAGCCGTCCGCAAACTCGTCGAACATATCGAAAACAGCCCGTACGGAAAGCATGTCTTTGCATACAGAATCGATGCTGGCGTCTATGCCGAATGGCACTACCACGGCATGGGCGGTTCCATGCCCGACATCAGCGCCCCCATGACGAAGCTCTTCCGCTCCTATCTTCGTGAACGGTACAACGATGATGTGGAGCAACTCCGCAAGGCATGGAGGCAGCCCGATGTCACTTTTGAGAATGCCGCCCCACCGCCGGCCGAAGTCCGTCTGCAGTATATCGACGGCCTCCTGCGCGATCCCGTGGAGCATGCGTGGAGCATCGATTTCCTCCATTGCATCCAGCGTTCGCTCCGTACAGCGCTTCTCACGATGAACAAGGCGGCCAAGGATGCCTGCAACGGCCGTGCATTGGTCGGAAACTACTGCGGCTACTTCTTCGGCATGGGCTATTCCGCTGAAGGATGGCATCTCGTGAACGACGATTTCGTCCGCTCTCCATACGTGGATTTCCAAGTGTCTCCCTGCTGCTATTCCAAATTCTACCGCAAGATTGGCAGCACCATGCTTGCGCGCAGCCTGTGGTCTTCCTATCGCCTCCACAACAAGATTTGCATCTTCGAGGCGGATGGACGCACGCATCTCGCGGCGAAGGACGCCAACACACACTGCGAAACGCCTGAAGACAGCATTGCGATGCTGTCGCGCGATTTGGTCCAGGCTATCAGCAAAGGCTGCGCCTATTGGTATTACGACTTCGGCCGCGATTGGTACAATTCCCCCGAAATCTTCCAGTTCTTCCACAAGATCGCTCCCGTGTTCGATGCCGTGAAGGACTTCAGCTCCAGCGCGGAAACTGCTGTCATCGCGGATTGGGAGAGCCCTTACTACTATGCTGTGCAGACCGCATACGGCGGACCGGGCGCCTACATGAACGTCAACTACGTCGCCCGTGAACTGAAGGGGGCAGGACTTCAGTTTGACGCATATTCTTTTGCGGATATCGACAATCCCGTTTTACAAAACTACAAGGTGTATATCTTCCCCAATTTAGTATATATGACTCCTGAGAAGCTTGCCAAGCTGAACATGCTCAAGAAAGCGGGAAAGACCTTCCTCTTCATGAGCGTGCCCGGCTGGTTGACGCCCAACGGTCAGGATACCGAATCGATTTTCAAGACCACCGGAATTCGTGCTGATGTTTTGCATTGCAAATCCACCGTCACGACGACTCTCACCGATGGTACCGTCATGGATTACTTTGAAAATCCGAGTGAGATTGGCTGGAAGCATGCGCCCGTGCTGAAGATTACGGATAACAAAGCAACCCTCTTGGGCAGTGTCAAACTGGAGGACGGCACGGATGTATTTGATTACGCCACCAAGAAGAATGCGGATGGCACGACGACCTATGTGAACGGCGCTCCCGTCATGACCTCTCAAGAACTGCGCAAGATCGCGAAAGAGGCCGGTGTGCATATCTATTGCGACAGCAACAAGGGTGTCGTTTTTGCGAACAACTCGATGATTTCCTTCCACACGGGAACGCCCGGAGAATATACGCTGAAGGCGAAGAGCCCTGTGAAATGGACCATGGTCTTCCCAGAGAAGCGTTCTTATCCAGAAGCGAAGGCCGAAATCACCTTCACCGCTCCCGTGCAGAATACATACATATTTATGATTGAAACTGATAAGTAAATAAGGAGAGTGTGGCTGGTGTGGCGGCGGCGTCCCCGCCGTCGGGGGAGTGGTCCCGCGGTGCGTCTCGCCTGCGGGAAGGAAGTCCCATCGGCGTCCCCGCCGTTGGGCGGCGGTGTGGCGGC
>JAFZAB010000090.1 GCA_017548425.1 Victivallales bacterium | reverse complement strand
CTGTTCTTGTTCGTCAATTGGTCAAGAACTTGCAGATTTTTGAAAAGCAACGTCTTGCGGAACGGAATTTCACTGAAAGCGTCAAGTTGGTCACCTTCAAACGGATTGCATTGGCAGAGCGCCTCCAGTTTTGTCATCCGGCGGATGGTGTTGCGTAGATGACGATGGTATTGTTCGATGTCGAGGCTGTGCTCTTTGTCATCGTCATCGTCGTCATCACTTGCTAAAAGATGCTTTTTGCTCAATGAAGCAATCCATGCTTGGCGTTTTGCCTTGGCTTCGGGGGAGCATAGCTTGCATTCGGAGACAACAGGCTCTTTCTGAATGCTTTTGCAGGATACAAAAGCCAAATGGAAAAGCAACACGAAAGCAAGGAAAACAAACGTTTTGGGATTTTTCATGGTCTCTCCATTTGGTGGATGTCGGTATGGCGCAGGCGGAATTCCTGCGCCAACTTCTTAATTTACCGAATCTTACAGATACGGGTATCGTCTCCGGTGAGGCTGTGGTATTCGTTGACGATGCCTTCAGGGGAGACATTCAGGATGCAATAGCCGGCGCCTTCAATCTTGTCATAACGCTTGATGCCGGGGAGATATTCGGCGACGAGTTTGCCGACGGGCGTATCATTTTCTATGTTGGTCTTGGCGACTGGAATAGCCTTGTACTGCTCGACTGTGCCTTCTGCAATCGGGCCGTTCTTTTCAGATTTGGCGGCGCCAATGACGCTGTAGGCTGTGACCTGCGTAATGCGCCCTTTTTCAGTGGCGTATTCCAAAATCGTCTGCTCATGGATGTGACCGCAAAGGACGATGACGTTGCGTTCCAGAAGCATGTTCAGCAGTTCGAGCCGCTTTTCCTTTTCTTCCGGTTTGCTGAAGGGGATCCATTCGATTTTGCCATGGGAGACGGGCAGGATCGGTATGTGCGTGCACAGGAAGATGTTGCGTGCATCTTTATTGTCGTCCAAGGCTTTCTTCAACCACGGGACGTTCGGCATGTTGCTGTTCCAGAAAATGAACAGATCGCCGTCCTGCTTGCAAGTGAAATTATAATCGGTGAGTGGCGGATCCGCCTTCAGAACTTCGTTGAGATAAGGGATGAGAGTCGCCTGCATGCCCTTTTTCGCGCCTTTTCCCGCGAATTCATGGTTGCCAGGAGTCAGATAAAAGGGGAGGGTGAAATTCTTCTTGATGATATCCAGAAGGTCAGTGGTCATCTTCTTGGACATGGCTTCCGAACCCGCGTGGCCTTGTGTGAAATCGCCGACTTGGAACGCGAACGGTGTGCCTTCGGCAGCCTTGTTCGCAATGGCGAGAAGTTTGTAGCCAGGGGCGTTTTCGCCTTCCCACGCATGGAAATTGCGTTTCGTGGTCTTGTTTTTCTTCGGATCCACATTTTCGAAATAGGCCGCTTCATGAACAGTCTTGTTGTCATAGTGGAGGTCGCCTAGCCAGATGACCTTATAAGTGCCGTCAGCGGCGAAGAGGCAGGCTGTGACAATAACGAGGAGAGTGATGAGATGTCTTGTCTTCATGAATTTTCCTTTGATATTGGTTGTGAAATGGCTATATTCTAAATATTTTGTTACGATGGTATTACGGCTTTAGTCCAAGCAAAAGTTCCGCCGATTTGAGGAACAGGATGATGCTCGGCGTGTAGTTGCACGTGTTCGCTGGCGGACGGCCTGTGAAAGGATTGATCTCCTGCGGATAGGGGCTGTCGTTGTTGATGGCGGCTTTCAGCCAGATGGAGAGCAGGCCAAGCATGTCGTCTTCACGATGGTAGTACGGCATCCACATCATGGCGCGTAACACCGTGAGGCCCTGCGTATTGGAGCCCCATGAGTTGCGTGGGCAATCCTTCACGAAATGCGGATCGTCAACGGAGACCGACGGGAATGGATAGGCTGGCAGAAACTCCTTGCTAGGCTTTGTGAAATACCGTTCATAGACACGGTCGAATTCGTTCTGCGACAGCACCTTATTAAGGAAAAGCCGCGTGACGTGCTCCGTGCGGTATTTACGGAAACCGCGCGAATCGACGTCGTAGTAGAATTCGTCCTGCGGATCGTAGAGATATTGGCGGATAAGTTGTTGGATTTCAGTGGCTTTCTCACGCCATTTGACTGCTTCGGCAGGCTTGCCGAGATAATCGGCCAATTCGGCCAAAGCCATGCGGTTGCCGTAGCACATGGCGGATAGATCGACGGAGAGGACGGGCATAATGGGCAGGTCCGGCATGTTGGAGGCATCGAGATTCGGGCAGGAATGCGGGATGCCGTCGTCTGTCACGCGCGGATCATTGTCGTGGCCCGTATCGTATTCGCAGTACATCTCGACGAGCCCTTTCCCGCTCTTGTTTCTAGCGGTGGAAAGCCATGCGTCATAACGGCTTCCGGCGTTGTAGATCCGTTCAAAATCAGCCATTGGGCGTTTGACTTTCTTCGCGACTTCAAAAGCGCAACGCGTAAACGGATAGACGCATTGGACTTGGAAAAAGTTGGCGGGCGTCTTGAAGAATTCTTTTTCGCCATATTTCAAGGCAAAATTGAACGGAAGAAGGCCATCTTCCCGTTGATATTGCATGAAAACATCTTGCGACGACCAGGCGGCCTGCGGATCATAGTCGGCCAGGAAGAGATTGTCCTGATTGTGTTCGAGCCAGATGCCCGTGTAGCAGTCGCCGGCCAGCAGCAACGGCGTCGGATATTGGTTGAACTGCTTGACGTTCGCAAGAAAAGCCTCTTTTGCCTTCGGCAACTGTTCGGCGATGCGCCGTCGTTCGTCATCTGTGAATGTGACTTGTGGAATCATGGCGGAAAAATAAGATGATTTTAGGTGATATGGAACGGATGTTGATTTGCACGACTTTTAATGTAATGTAAAGTAAACTTGATTTAATGCAATTTCAACTCATTAACATTCACAAGGAACGACGATGACGAAATATTTCATGGCATTGGACCAAGGGACGACAAGTTCGCGGGCGATCATTTTCGATGAAACGCTGAAGCCGCTTGCGTCGTCTTCGGAGGCGTACGAACAGCATTATCCGCAAAACGGCTATGTGGAGCATGAGCCCGACGACTTGATGAATACCACGGTGAATTCCGCCGTGGCGGCAATGGCGAAGCTTGGCATCGCAGGAAAGGACATCCAGGCCATCGGCATCACGAACCAACGTGAGACGACGCTCGTGTGGGACAAAAAGACCGGCGAATGCATCCACCGCGCCATCGTCTGGCAGTGCCGCCGGACGGCGGACATCTGCAAAGTCCTTAAGGAAGAAGGACTTGAACCATACGTCAAACAGGCTACGGGACTCATCATCGACCCGTATTTTTCGGGGACGAAAATCAAATGGATTCTGGACAATGTGGCGGGGGCTCGCCAACGCGCGGAAAAGGGCGAATTGCTTTTCGGAACCGTTGACACCTATCTGATTTGGAAGTTGAGCAACGGTAAGGCGCATGTGACGGATTACACGAACGCTTCCCGCACGATGCTGTTCAACATCCGCACGCTTGATTGGGACGACAAGTTACTGCAACGCTTGGGGATACCGCGCTGCATGCTGCCGAAAGTCGTGCCGTCGAGCGGACAGGCTGCAGTCTGCGACCATCCTGCTTTCGGCCATGCTCCGATTCCGATTTCGGGCATCGCGGGCGACCAGCAGTCGGCTCTAGCCGGACAATACTGCGACAAATACGGCGACATGAAAATCACTTATGGAACAGGCGCGTTTCTGCTGTTGAACACAGGCGACCGTTTCATAGAAAGTCGCAACGGCTTGCTGACGACGCTTGGCGCGGGAACACGGCCAGGCAAGCCCGAATACGTTCTGGAAGGTTCCGTCTTCATGGCGGGAGCCATCATGCAATGGTTGCGGGACGGTCTGGGCATTCTGCCAGATACATCAAAAACGGCGGAAATAGCGACATCCGTTAAGGATACGGGCGGTGTTTGTCTCGTTCCCGCCTTCACTGGCTTGGGTGCGCCGCATTGGAATGCACAGGCCCGCGCGTCGCTGACAGGCATGACGCGTGCGACGACATATCGTGAAATCATTCGTGCGGCGGACGAGGCGATCGCCTTCCAATGCGCGGATTTGATCAAGGCGATGGAGCAGGACATGCAGGCGGCGGCTGGCAGCATCCGCGTCGATGGCGGTGCCGCGCGGGATGAATTCCTGCTGCAGTTCCAGGCGGACATGCTGAACCACGACATCGAACGGCCCGACTACGTTGAAAGCACGGCGTTAGGCGCGGTTCGTCTTGCGATGATGGCGACTGGACTAGCGGCGAAGCGCGGCGAAGGCAGCAAAACGTTCAAGCCGAGCATGTCGGAAACTGAACGCGCGGAACATCTTGCGAGATGGAAGAAGGCGTTGCAAAGCGTGCTGGACGCCGCAAAATGAACGCGATACGAAACGATTAATCAGACAATCAAGGAGAAGATGGCAACGATGGAAACTGTTGAATGCATCCGACCGGATTATAACAAACCGAATTACGACGAATCGAAAATCGCGCCTTATACGTTGGAAGATCCGCTGACGTTTGCTGACGGCACGAAACTGAAAGGTCCGGAAGAATGGCCGAAACGCCGCGCGGAAATTCTGGAAATCTTTGCAAAAGAGATGTATGGCCAGGAACCGCCGAAGCCGGAAGTCCTTGTAACGGAACTCGTTGATGAAAAGGTTGGCGCGTTGGCGGGCTTTGCTGTCCGTAGCCAATATAAAATGTGGTTCAAGGCGGACAAGAGCGGTCCATGCATCACATGGATCGTCTTCAGGCCGCGCTATGCGAAGAAGCCTGTACCCGTGATTCTGTTCCTCAACTATCGCGGCAACCATGAATTGGTGTCGGATCCGGACATTCCCGTTATGACGGCGTGGAGCCGCAACGGCGATCAGGCGAAGAACCATCAGGCTCTTGAAGAATCACGCGGCGCGTTCTGCAAGTCCGACTCGAACACGGCATTTCCAATTGGTTCCATCATCGCCCGTGGCTACGCCGTCATGAGCGCATGCTACTGTGAAGTTTCGCCCGATCCTGTTTGGAATGAACCAGATCCACAATATTCGCAACAGACGTTCGCCTACACGGGCGTGTTCGATTTGTGGGGCAAGCGTGACGAATCGCGAACCGACAATATCACGGCGCTTGGCGCATGGGCGTGGGCGTTGTCGCGCGGCTTGGATTTGGCGGAACGGATTCCCGAACTGGATACAAAGAAGTCTGTCGTGACAGGCTGTTCGCGTCTTGGCAAGGCGGCGTTTATCGCCGCCGCGCGCGACGAACGGTTTGCCGTCTGCGTTCCGAACCAATGCGGCGGCGGCGGCGTCTGCGTCGCGAAGCGTGATTTCGGCGAAGTTCCTGGAACGGAAGTGGTTAACTTCACCCATTGGTACTGCAAAGCCTATTCGAAATACGCGAAGAATCCGCCAAAACTGCTGACATTCGACCAGCATCTGCTGTTGGCGTCCATCGCGCCACGCCGCGTTCTCGTGGAAGGCTTTGGCCCGAACAACTGGATGGACACGGAAGCGGAATACATCGCCTGCAAGGCGGCATCGCCCGCATGGGAGTTTTTAGGGCTGCCCGGCATGCCTGGAAACGGCTATCCGGACTACTACGACACGTCCTGCATCGGCCCGTATCTGGGCTATGTCCGCCGTACGGAACAGCATGGCATCGCGGCCATTGACTGGATGTGGATGATGGATTTTGCACGGAATGCGTTTGAAGGGAAGTAAAATAATAGTTTATCATGTTGAATAAGAAGCAATTCACTCTTGCTGACGAACGCGTCATGCCCGCCATTGGAATTGGCGTGTACCGTTCAAGAAAACTCACGCAGAAAAGTGTCGAAACGGCGCTTTCGCTTGGATATCGGCTGATTGACACGGCCGCGATTTATGGCAACGAATACGCCGTCGGTTGTGCCATCAAGGCAAGCGGCATTCCACGTGAGGAACTCTTTGTCACGACCAAACTATGGAACAATGACCAGATCATGGGAGACCAACGTGCGGCGTGTCTGGCCAGTCTTGACCGGCTTGGACTGGATTACATCGACCTTTATTTAATTCATTGGCCAGTTGGCGATTATTTGAAAAGCTGGAAGATTATGGAACAGTTATATACTTCTGGCAGAATCCGTTCCTTGGGCGTCAGCAATTTCACGATTCCCGAATTGAAGAATTTGCTGTCGCATTGCGAACTGTATCCCATGGTCAACCAGTTGGAAATCCATCCGTTCTGCCAGCAAAAAGAATTGCGGCGATTCTGCACGGAAAATGAAATCCAATGCGAAGCGTGGAGTCCATTTTGCCGCGGCAGGATATTCAATCATCCAGTCTTGCAAAAGATTGCGGAAAAGCGCAACAAGACCATCGCGCAGATTGTCTTGCGTTGGGACAACCAGAATGATGTCATCGCCATTCCGCAAGCGGTTGATCCGAAGTTGATTGAAAACAACTTCCAAATCTTCGACTTCGAATTGAGCGATGCGGAAATGGCGGAAATCGATGCGTTGGACACGGGCAAGGCGTTGGCTTTTGCTCCAATGGAAACATACGAATCGGTCACTGCCGTAAAGAATGCAAATAACTAAAAGCAAGGATGTTACCATGAAACTTGGCATCATCACATGGAGTTTCCGCTTCGCCATGGGGCGCAAGATCCAAGATTATTCCGGCCCGCAAAAGATGGATATTTTTGCGTTCATCCGTCATGTAAAGGAGCTTGGTTTGGACGGGTATCAATGTGAATTGCCATATTTGACCGATGATGAGCGGCTTTCTCAAATCCGTAAGTTGAATGAAAGCCTTGGACTGTATATCGAAGTCGCGGGCTGGGGCGTTAATCCCAATGATCTGATTCCGCAAATCGTTAAAGCGCACAAAGTTGGAGCAAAAGTGCTACGTACGGCGCTTGGTGGTTTGCGCATCAATACATGGGATAAAAGGCTTCTGGCAGACGAGCTCAAGGAAAAGAAGGAACAACTTCGTTCTGTCATTCCGGAGTTGAAAAAATACAACATCCGTCTTGCTGTGGAAAACCATCAAGATGCCTTGCTGGAAGAATTTCTGGATATATTGGATTCATTGGACCGTGAATGGATTGGAAGCTGTCCGGACAGCGGAAACAATCTGCTGGTGGCGGAAAATCCAGCCCTAGCATTTGAGAAACTTCTGCCATATGCATATGCCTGTCATTTCAAAGATTTCACCATTCGGCCGACCTCCGTCTTTCCCGCTGGGGGGATTATTACAGGCGTGGCTTTAGGACAGGGAATTTTTGACCTCCATCGCATGATAGAACAGATTCGACGGCTCGCACCGCACATCAACGTCACGATAGAAAATCAACTGGAGCCCAAGGCAACGCCAGAGGAATCCGTAGAATATGAAGAAAACTGCGCAAGAGAATCCGTTCGTTATGCGCGTGAGGTTTTGAATATTCATTAGTCGATTTTGAAATATATTTTCCCGCTAACGAAAGGGAGCAGATGAAGGCTGAAAACAAAGAAGAAGAGAGGAAGAATAGTGTAATTATCATTTTTATTTGATTTCTTCTTGAAAAAGCTTATGCCAATACTAAATTATGGTTGCAAGTATTCATGGAATGTGTTTTTTCAGGAGGATGTCCATATGGTGAAGAAATCTGTTAGAAGCGAAGCGTTGGAATTAGTGAAGGCTCACTGCGAATTTGATCCGCAGACTTTTTTGATTATCTATTTCCAATCAAAGAAGGAAGAAGAGGTCAGATTGCTGGAAGTCAGCAGTGATGTATTGCCGTCTGGACTTGTTTTCCCGCTGACTTTTGCTCCTGATAAAAAGGAAGGGATGCAGTATCCATGTACGATTATAGTCGTTTCTAAAGAAGATTATGAAAAAATTAGACAAGGTGATTTGACACTTCCAGATGGTTGGGGAAAACTGGAAGATGGTGAAGAATTATACAAAAAGGCGGAATTGCTTGAAGACGCGAGTAGGGGGGAATAATGCCACACGAAACATGGGCAGACGCTTATTTCACGCAGGCAAAACAAGATTTTTATCTAGCATTGCATGGCATGACAAATATTTCTCAGATTGAATGCGGCGCCTCTGTGTGTATGCTTCTTCAAATGTTTTTTGAGAAATATGCGAAAGCTGTTTTTTGTGCACAGACAGGACAGCTTCCGCCGAAGAATCATTTGGCGGCTGGTAATTTTTTGGGTGCATTGAAAAAAAGTTCGACAAAGTACAAAAAATGGAAGGATAATCCAACCTTAAAACTCTGTTTTGATTTTATAAAGAAGATAGAGAGTTTACAACCTGCAAATGCCAACAAGTGGAAGGAAATAGATGATTGTCCTCAGCTTGAATACCCTTGGTGTTTTCATGATGTAATTTATTCCCCCGCAATGGATTTAGATATAGTCTCTGAATTGAAGAATGCAAAATCGCCAATTCTTGCTAATGTGATTCATTTTGCAAAGAATTTGATCGATTCCTTTCCTCTTTTTGTAAAAACACATCGTTTCTCGTAGATTTTTTATAGTATTAAAGATAACACTGATAATATATAGATAAGAAATTATTTATCAATGAACGAACGTCAGAAACATTTGCTGGAACGATACAAGGCGACGGATGGCGCGAAATCGCGGCTGGATGTATCGTTGACACGGGATGCGGCGGCATGGCGCGCCATGCGGACGGCTGGTCTGACACAGGGGGAATGCCGCGCGTTGACGCTGTTGGAACTGACGCAGTTGACGCCACTTGAGTTGGAAGACGACAGCCTTCTGGCGGGCGTCCATCTTGAATGGAACTTCCATGCGGATGATGAAAATCGTGACGCCGAAAAAGACGCAGAAACGCTGAAGCAGTTCGGTTGTGATGAACAGCCAAGCAAACTACGTGGGCTTCGGGAAAATGTCATGCATACAGTCGCAAACTCCTGCATGGCATATCCTTCCGAAGGCGTCATGAACGGTTCATGGGGCGATATGAATCCGTTCATCGGCATTGGCTGGATGGAAAACCATACGGTTCGCGGCTTCGACCGACTGTTGGCGAAAGGCTTCGGCGGATTGTTGAAGGATGTCGAAGAAGCGATGGCCAGTCGCGAGCCGTGGAGTGTCGATTATGTCCGCAGCGAGAGTTTCTATCGCGCGTTGAAAGCCGTCTGCGAAGCGGGATTGACATTGGGGCGCCGTTATGCGAAACTTGCAAAAAATGCAGGAAATGAAGAACTTGCGGAATGGTGTCTTTCCGTTGAAGATGGCGCGAAAAGCTTTGGCGGAGCAGCGCAACTGCTGTGGTTCGGCCATCTGCTGTCTTGCGCGGAGGAATCCATCATCAACGCGAACAGCATCGGGCGGCTCGACCAGTTGCTCATACCATATTATAGAAAAGATGTTTCAGACGGCAAACTGACGAAGGAACGCGCCCATGAACTGATGGTGGATTTCGCCATTAAACTGTATCAGAACTACGATGTGCAGGCGACGACGCTCGGCGGAACGTTGGCGGATGGCAGTTGTGCATGTAACGAGTTGACGGACATTATCTTGGATGCGACGGCGGATTTTGGTGAACTGCGTGATTTGTCGTTCCGTATCCATCCGGACACGCCGCCGGAACTATTGGAAAAGGCCTGCAAGCTTGTCCTGCGCGGCGGCGGCATCCCGTTCTTTTTCAATGACAAATGCTTCATTCATGCCTTGAACAAACGCGGCATCTCGCTGACGGACGCACGGAACTATTCGCCTATCGGCTGCGTGGAACTGACGATTCCCGGAAAAGCCGTCTCGCGTGCCGTATCAGGCTGGTTTAGTTTGCTTAAGGTGTTGGAACTGACCATTCACGGCGGATATGACGTCTTCCATAAACAGCAGACGTTCATCCATTGCAAGAATTTGGAAGAATACGGGACGTTCGAAGAGTTCTACAGGGCTTATCTCACGAACATGGAATATCTTGCGGAACGGATGGTGTATTTCTGCCGTCGCGGCGAAATCTCACAACGCGAATTTGGAGCGCAGATTCTGTTTTCACTGCTGACGGATGACTGCGTCCATAACGGCCGTGAAATCAATGATCGCGGGGCGCATTACAATTGGCATTCCGTCTGTCTGATGGGCATTCCGAACACGGCGGATTCGCTGATGGTCTTAAAGAAAGAAATCTTCGAGACGCATCATTGGAACGCCGCTGAATTTCGGAAGATGCTGGAGGCTGATTTTGAAGGACATGAGACGGAACGGCTGCAGTTGAAGAACAGTGTTCCAAAATACGGCAACGGCATCCAGGAGGTCGATGATCTGGCGGCGCGGCTTGGACGAGATTTCATCGCCGTCATGGACCGCCTTAGCGAGCCTGGCAGCCAGTTCTTCGTCCATCTGTTCAGCTTCCTGCAGAATGTCTATGCGGGGCAGAAGATCGCGGCAACGCCGGATGGCCGCCATGCTGGTGAATCTTTTGCGTATTCGCTTTCCGCCGCGCCCGGAAATGACAAATCCGGCGTGACGCGCATGCTGGAATCCCTTGGACGTCAACCACATGAAGAGGCGGCCGGCGGCAGTGCCGCCATTATTGATCTTCATCCAAGCCTTTTCAAAAACGGCGTCGATGGCCCGAAACTACTGGCGGAGCTGATTCGGACGGCGTTCTTCAAACTAGGCGTCGGACAATTGCAGTGGAACATCGTGACGGCGGAGGACATGCAACGCGCACAGGACGATCCGGAGCATTACGGCAATCTGCAAGTCCGTGTCGCTGGCTATTCGCAGATGTTCAAACTGATTGAGCGCAATCTGCAGAACCACTTGATTTCACGGCATAAGCATGAAAATTGATAAACCATAATCACTTGTAAAATCAACAAAAGGCGTCCCATGAAAATGAAACAAATGGTGTTGATGATGTCGGCCGCGGTTTTGGCGTCGTTTACGCATGGTGCTGAACCGGAAAAGGTTGCGCAAGTCATGGCAGGCGAATTGAAGGAAGCCCGTGTGTCATGGTGGGGCTTCAATCCAGAGGATTCGACGGAATTTCTGGAAGCGGCGATCAATTCGAAAGTGCCTAAATTGATTATTGATAAACAGCCGTCGCCGTGGATTTTAGGAAAGACGTTGCTGTTGGTTTCCAATCAGGAGATCGTCTTTGAAGAAGGCGTGGAGCTTTTGGCGAAAAAAGGCTGTTTCAAAGGCAAGACGGACTGTATGCTTCGGTTGCGGAACATCCAGAATGTGACGTTACGCGGCGAAGGGAAGGGCGCCACCGTGAAGATGCGCAAGGCGGACTACCATACGGCGGAATATGAGAAAGCGGAATGGCGCCATTGCGTCAGCATTCTGAGTTCGCAGAATCTTAAGATATTGAATCTGAACATGGTGGAATCCGGCGGTGATGGCATCTATCTGGGCATCGCGACGCAGAACAGCTGGCCGGAGAACATCATCATCAAGGATGTCGTGTGCGACGGCAACAACCGCCAGGGCATCAGCGTGATTTCCGGCGTCAATGTCTTGCTTGAAAACGTGAAGATGATCAACACGAAAGGCACGGCTCCGGAGGCGGGCATCGATTTCGAACCGAACCGCGCCAACGAGCCAATCCGAAACTTTGTCATGCGCAACTGCGAAACGCGCAACAACGCAGGCGCTGGATATGAAATGTATCTGCCAAACATGGCGACTGCGATCGGGCCATTGGAGATTACATTTGAGAACTGCGTGGCTGTTGGTGACAAACGCAGTCCGTTTGTTCTGATAACGAGAAGCGGACCGGGCAAGACGCTTGACGGGCAGATAACCGTCCGCAACTGCGAATTTCGCGATGCGGGAGGCTGTGTCTCCCTGCGCGGAACAAGCCCAAGAGGTTATAAAACGCTTTTTGAAAATGTAAAAATCCATAACTGCGGAAAAGGGAGTGAAAAACATTCCGCGATTCTGGTCGATTTCCATCCGGAAGACAAAGAGCCTGCGGGAAACATCGAATTTCGTAATGTGATCGTTGAGGACGATGTGGAACGGCCAGTTTTCCGTTTCATTGACGGTGGTTATGAAGGCGGTCTGGAGAAAATCACGGGAAGCGTCAAATCAATTATCAATGGAAAAGAAGGCGTGATGGATTTTTCGGACGAATGGGCGAAGGCGACGTATCCGAAGCAGAACATCCGTCCTGTAAAGGAATTTGACATGAACGGCAAGACGATGGAACCGTTGAATCCACAGGCCGTTATGACTGGAAGCCGCTTGGCGGATCTGCGGGTGCGCCATACGGGCGAATATCTTTTCTATGCAAAGGCCGGTGAGACGATTCGCTTCACCGTTGAATACGGGCAACTTGTGAAACTGGAAGGTTCGCAGGCCGCCGTCACGTACACGACGCCTTCCGGACAGAAAGTGAAATTGGAGCCGTTGAAATTCAAAGAAGTCGCGGAGCGTGTCATCGACAATGTTCCCGAAACTGGAATCTACACGGTGTCGGTCGAAGCCGGGCGGAACTGGTCTCGTTTGATCAAGAGCGACCATCCGGTCGTCACGCCAGTCGAGCCGTTCCCTGTCAATTTGGTCTCTGGACGTGGCAACCGTTTCTTCTATGTTCCAGCTGGGACGATAGAATTCGCCGTGTGTTTCCGCGGCGACGGCGTGGAAGGTCTGAAAGCGACCGTTTTCGCGCCGGACGGCAAGCAGATTTGGCAGAAAGACGACATTTCGCGTTTGGAGCAATGCTTCGTGGATGGCGAAATCGCCATGCAGGGCGGTGTTTTTCGCATCGTGATCGAGGCGCCGACGAATCTGCCGTGCATTGAAGACCATTACATTTGCCTGCAAGGCTTGCCGCCGTATGTCGCGGCGGATGCGGCATTTGTCATGAAAGCTGTTGACAAGAAGTAAGTTAAGGAATATTAGGAGACGATCATGTCGGATACGATTACGAATCTTTTCCATGGTGAAGGCAACCCGCGTAATTCGGAAGGCGCGTTCGTGGAATTGAAGGACGGGCGGATTTTGTTCGCCTACACACGCTACAAAGGCGGTAGCTGGGCGGATGCCGCGACGGCGGATATCGTCGGCAGAGTTTCCGCCGATGGCGGCCGGTCATGGGGCGATTGGAAGTTAATTTTCGCGAATCGCGCACAGAATGTGATGAGCGTGTCGCTATTGCGACTGCAAGATGGTCGGATTGCTCTTATCTTTTTGGAAAAGAGCTGGTTGGAACGAATTCCCAAATTGCGCCGTCCTGTGCAGGATAAAGGAATTCTGGACTGCCGTCCGTGGATCAGCTTTTCCTCCGACGAAGGCGAAACGTGGACGGAACCTGTTGATGTCTGCGAATATCCGCCGATTTACATCGTCGTGAACAACGACCGTCTTGTGCAGTTGTCGAGCGGCCGTCTGATTCTGCCGATGGCGATCCATCACAAGACCAGCCCGAACATCAAAGATGATCAAGTGCTTGGAGAAAGCAACCACAGCCGTTCGGAGACGTTCTTCTACTTGTCCGATGATGGCGGCGCGAATTGGCGCGAGGCGAAACAGTGCTGCTATCCGCCGCAATGGCTGACGTCCGGTCTGCGCGAACCAGGCGTGGTGGAACTGAAGGACGGTCGTGTCATGGCATGGTTCAGAACGAACGCAGGCCATCAGTACAAGGCGTTTTCGTCCGATGGCGGCGAAAGTTGGACGCAGGCCGTTCCCGCGCCGGAATTTCCGTCAAACGAATCGCCGCTGTCCATCAAACGCGATCCTGCAAGTGGCGATTTAGTCGCCGTTTGGAGCGATTTGGACCCGCGCTGGGGCATCAAGCCGACGCCTGAAAGTTGGTTCCGTACGCCGCTGGTCATCGCCCGCAGTTCGGACGACGGCAAGACATGGCATGACCATCGCATCTTGGAAGGCGAGCCCGACCATGGCTTCTGCTACATCGCGATGCTGTTCACGCAAGGCGGTTTGCTGTTGGCGTACTGCTGTGGCGGCGGCAAAGGATGCGCCGTCCTGCAGGATTTACGCATCCGCCGCATCGAATGGAAGTAGTTGTGTGCTAGAAATTTGCTGAAAAAATGAATACAAAACCAAACATCCTGTTGATCATGGCGGATCAGATGCGGCGGGATGCCGTCGGCGTCAATCGGCCGGAATTCGCCCATACGCCGCATCTGGACCAATTGGCTAGTGAAGGCATCAATTTCACGCATGCCTACACATCATGCCCGTCCTGCATCGCGGCCCGTGCGTCGCTGATGACTGGCTTAAAGCCGTCACGCCATGGTTTTACGGGATATGATGCGGCGACGGAATGGCATTATCCCGTGACGTTGGCGGGAACGTTGGCGCAGGCAGGATACCACACGCAATGCGTCGGCAAGATGCATGTGGAACCGGCCCGTGCGCTGATGGGCTACCACAACGTCGTACTCCATGATGGATTCTTGCATGACAAACGTCGTAAATACCGTGATCCCATTGAATACGATGATTATCTGCCAGACTTGCGACGGGAGCTTGGCCCGACGGCTGACATTATGGACGACGGGCCAGGCTGCAACGGTTACGCCGTCCGCTGCTGGCCATGGGATGAACGGCTTCATCCGACATCATGGGTGACGTCCAAAAGCATTGAATTCCTCCGTCGCCGCGATCCGTCCAAGCCATTCTTTCTGAAGGTCTCCTATCATCGGCCGCATACGCCGTATGATCCGCCGATGTCGTATTTTTCCATGTACGACGGACGTCCGATGCCGCCGCCGATTCAAAGCGACTGGTCGTCGTTCCTTTCGACCTATGGCGGTTTGGACTGTCCGATTCCACGTGAGCCATTTTTCGTTGATCGTGCGCGGCGGGCTTATTGTGCATTGGTCACGCAGATTGACTTCGAATTGAATCGTCTGTTTACGGAACTGCTTGATTTGAAGTTACTTGACAATACGGTCATCCTGTTTCTCTCCGACCATGGCGACATGCTGTACGACCATGGAATCGTGCGGAAATCAATGCCATTCGAAGCGTCGGCGGGCATTCCATTGATCATTCGCCTACCACAGACGCTTGGCTTCCATGGAGCGGGAACGGTTGATGAACGGACGGTCGAACTGCGGGATATCTTCCCGACGGTTTGCGCAATGGCGGGCCTGCCAATTCCAGAAGGCCTTGACGGGCTGAATCTTATGGATTCATCGGCTTGTCGCGACTATTTGCATGGTGAACATACGCAAGGCGCGCTTTCCAACCAATGGCTGACGGACGGAAAGGAGAAATACTGTTGGTTCAGCCAAAGCGGCCGCGAATTGCTGTTCGATTTGGCGTCGGATCCGCAGGAACAGCATGATTTGGCGGCGGATCGTCCAGAATGTATCGCATTGTGGCGCAACCAATTGGCGACAGAATTGGACGGTCGTCCGGAAGGCTATGTCGCCGACGGAAAACTGCAGATTGGCCGTCGTCCGATGTCGGCGTTGCCATGGGCTGGCAGGGGATGCTGACGTCCCAACTAACAGAACCGTTGCCATGATTCGCTTTTTTACCATAAATTTAATGCGTTGATTGGCAAAAATGAAATAGATAGGTTATATTATTTGTTTCGTCATTCCAGAAGAATGGCGCTCCAAGGTTCCCGATGGAGTAAAAACAACAAACGAAAAGAAAAAGCGGGGCGTTTCGTCAGCTGGCCATGGGAAGCGGCGCAAGTCGTGGCGGCGGCGTCAAAGCGTCCAAAAGGAAAGGAAAAAAATGGAAAAGACCACCATCATGTCGTTGCTGGACGCCGGTGTGCATTTTGGGCACAAGACGCGTCGTTGGAACCCGAAGATGAAGCCGTATATCTACGGCACGCGCAACGGCATCACCATCTTCGATCTGAAGATCACGATGTACCGTCTGGCCGAAGCATGCGACTTTTTGCATGACGTCGCCGCGAAGGGCGGCCAGATCCTGTTCGTTGGCGCGAAGCGTCAGGCTCAGGAATGCGTTCGTGACATCGCCGAACGCCTCAACATGCCGTACATGTGCGACCGTTGGCTCGGCGGCACGCTGACGAACCAGAAAGTCGTTCTGACGCGTATCAAATACATGAAGAAACTGCAGGCTCAGGATGCGGACGGCAGTCTGGACAACCTCCCGAAGAAGGAAGTCGCCGGCCTCCGCCGTGATTTGGTCAAACTGCAGACGACTCTGGGCGGTATCGCCGATCTGACGAAGCTGCCGGACGCCATGGTCGTCGTTGACGTCGCCCGCGAGCACATCGCCGTCGCGGAAGCGCATCGTCTTGGCATCCCCGTGGTCGCCATCGTCGATTCCAACTGCAATCCGGATCTCGTTGACTACGTGGTTCCTGGCAATGATGACGCCCTGCGTTCCATCAAGATTTTGATGGACACGATGGCCGCGTCCATTGAAGACGGTTTGCATGAAATCAAGCGTGAAGAAGCTCCCGCGGACGCTCCTGACAAAGATGAAGCCCCCGCCGAAGCCGCCGCTGAAGAGAAATAATTATTAATGAAGAGAAATAATTATTAATAAGGTAGGCGGGGCGAAAGTCCCGCCGTGAAACCATATCCGCAAGAGGAGAAAACAAATGGCTATTACCGCTACGATGGTGAATGAACTCCGCCAGAAAGCTGGCGTTGGTTTGATGGACTGCAAGAAGGCTCTGGTCGCCACCAATGGAGACATGGACGCCGCCATGGAATATCTGCGCAAGGCCGGTATCGCGAAGGCCGACAAGAAGGCCGGTCGTTCCGCCAGCGAAGGCGTCGTTGAGACGTTGATCGAAGGCAAGACTGGCGTCGCCGTCGAAATTCTGTGCGAAACGGACTTCGTCGCCCGCACGGACGCTTTCAAAGATTTCTGCAAATACGTCGCCCGCACCGCGATGGCGATGGACGCCGATGGCGACATCAGCGAGAAGCTGGCCGCCGCGACGGAAGAAGAGATGAAGGTTCTCATCGGCAAGCTCGGCGAGAACATGCATGTCCGCCGCGCCGTCCGCTGGACGACAAACGGCATCATCAAGGAATACAAGCACCACCAGGGCGGCCCCTTCTACGGCGTCATGGTTGACCTCGAAGGCGAATACACCGACGAACTGGCCATGGATGTCTGCCTGCACATCACGGCCAACGCCCCGAGCTATGTGACCTCCAAGGATGTTCCCGAAGCCGTCATCGCGAAGGAACGCGAAATCGCCGCCGCTCTGCCCGAACTGCAGGGCAAGCCCGAGAAGATCCTCGAAGGCATTCTCCGCGGCAAAATCAACAAATTCTTCACGACTGCCTGCTTGATGGATCAGCCGTGGATCAACGACGAAAAGACCACGCTGGCGAAGGTCGCCCCGAAGCTGGTTGTGAAGCGCTTCATCCGCTGGCAGGTCGGCGAAGAAGTGAAGTAATTCAGTCTGAACGTTTTCTGTAATCCATTCAAGGCCTGTGCGGCTCCCTTTCGCACAGGCCTTGTCTTTATCAATTTTTCGTTCCTTTTGTCCCGTTCGTCCCTTATAAGGAGTATTGGCAATGCCTCGAAGAAATGACTTCCATGCGTCGCACGAGAATTATGGAGAACATGGCTCTTATCGTGATGACAGACGGCATGCCCCGCCGTATCGAGATGACGGTCGGCGGCACGTCTTCGAAAGCCGAAATGAAACGGCTCGCGTCGCCCGCAAAGGCGACCGCCTCCAAATCCATTATACGTGCTTTGACGAAGAGGGCAAAAAGCTTGAATCGACGCATGACGGCGGACCCGCTCCGACCATCACGTTGGGCGGCGGCGATGTCCTGAAAGCTTTGGAGAAGGCATTTACGGGCATGGCGGCAGGCGAACGGAAGACCGTTACGATCCAACCGAAGGACGCTTTTCCATATGATGAAGACCTTGTTACCGAAATCACGCCGGATAAATGGCAACTGGACGAACCGCCGAAAGTCGGCATGACCATTGATGTATTGGACGCTCCCGATGACATTGCAGACGAAAATGTGAATGAAGACGACATCATGCAGGGCGTCGTCACCGAAATATTGAACGACGGCACGGCGATCGTCGATTGCAACCATCCATTGGCGGACAAGACGCTGACGTTCGAACTGGAGCTCGTCAAAATCCTGTAACGGATTTGGGCTGTTGAATTTAGTATGCTGATTGGCGTTTTCATTCTGATTGCGGTCGGTCTGATTTGGACATTGACGGGCGTCGTCATGGGCGGCGCCAAAAAACATGGCATCGACTCGTCGCTGATGCAGTTGATGTCCAGCACACTCACGTTTGCCGTCTGCGGTTTGCTGATTCTCCTGAATGTCTTTCCGCAGATGGATGTCGCCCAAAAGACAGGGCTTTACGCGTTTGTCATGTTTTTTCTCGTGGGTGTGACAGGATACATCTTGAACGAGACGATGGCACGGGCCATGGAACGCGGGCCTAACGGCTTGGTATGGGGCATCTTGCAATCGGGAACGGTCATTCCGTTCATCGTCGGCGTGATATTCCATGGCGTGCCCACGCCGTGGCTGCGGATATGCGGCATGGCGATGATTCTCATCGCGTTGCTGCTCATGTCCCACGACCGTCACGATAATACGCAGAAAACGGCTGGCAAGTCGTGGCTGTTTCTGTCGTTCATGGCGTTCATGATCTGCGGTCTGCAACAGACAATCAACAACGAGCCGAGCTATTCGGAGGAAATCCGTCATGGCATCCATGCCGTCTATCGCTGTTTCTTCATCTCGATTGGTTCATTGCTTTCAGCCTTCTACGGGCAATTGCGCCGTGGCGGTTTCAAACCGTTGCGGGAGAACATGAAAAGCAATTTCCGCTTGCCGGTTTTCTGGCTGTTTTCGTTTGGCGAAAAGGCCATCGGCATCTTCGGCACGTTGTATCTGACGTTCAACGGGATGGATCGCATGGCGAAACTTGGCTACGGCGCCATTTCCTATCCTGTCATGGTCGTGAGCTGCATCGCGGGCTTTTCATTGTACAGCATTCTTGTGTTGCGTGAAAAATGCACATGGAAATCCGCGACGGGCCTTCTGTGCTGCGTTTTGGGAATCATCGGGCTAAGCCTGTAGGTCGCCATAATATATTGAGGATAAGATGGATATGCTAACTTTCATGCTAGCGGAATCAGGAGCCGCCGAACTGACGAAACTGACGCTTGTGCAGGATTTGGCGGCCGTCATGCTGGTGGCGGGAATTGTCGCTGCATTGTTCCATCTTCTGGGCTGGCCAAAAGTCATCGGTTACATCGTGGCGGGAGCCTTGATGCGGCTGAAATTCTTCAACAACTTGTTGATCAGCAACGAAGAAAGCATCAACGTTCTGGCTAATCTGGGCATTATCTTCCTCATGTTCACGCTCGGTCTGGAATTGAACATCCGCAAGCTTCGAAAGCTTGGGCGAACGGTCTTTCCTGCCGCCATTTATGATTTAGGCATGATGATTCTCATCGGCTATGTCGTTGGACGGCAGTTCCTTGGATGGGATACCATTCCAAGCCTTTTTCTTGGCGGCGTCATTTGCGACTCTTCCACAACGCTTCTCGCGAAGAGTCTGGACGAGATGGGCTGCTCCAAGGAGAAATTCGCCTCCATCATCTTTGGAACGACCATCAGCGAAGACGTGCTGACCATCGGCGTTATGGCGATTCTGACTGGTCTTGGCATGACGGGAAGATTTCAAGCAGGAGAATTGGCTAAACAATTGGGGCTGTTGGGTTTGTTCCTAACTGGCGTCTTCATTTTCGGTCTTTTGTTGCTGCCGCCGTTCCTTAATAAGATGCTTAGCAAGCTGCAAGACGAAGAGACGCTGCTGATCATCATCATGGGCGTGACGTTTGGTATTTCGCTGATCGCGGAACGGATGAACTTCAGCTTGGCTCTTGGAGCGTTTCTCGTCGGGGCCATCATTTCTGAGTCGAAAGTTCGCAAACGTGTGAACAAGAACACGGTAGGTGTACGATGCATGTTCAGCGCGATGTTCTTCGTGACAATTGGCCTCATGGTGAATCCCGTCCAGATGTGGGAGCACAAATGGACGATTCTGCTACTGACGGCGGTTGTCATCGTCGGCAAAAGCCTCAACAGCCTTGCAAGCTGTCTGTTGACAGGACAGACGTTCCGTGATTCGCTGCAGATCGGAGTAGGGCTCGCGCAGATTGGTGATTTTGCCTATCTTGTTGCGCTGATGGGAATTAGCCTGACGAATGGAGCATCGCCATATCCGGAAATGTATCAGGTGGCCGTCGGCGTGTCCATCATCACGACATTGCTCAATCCGTTCATGTTACGCAAAACAGGCGTGTTTGCCGACTGGCTGTTCGGCCATTTCCCGACATCCGTTCAGAATGGCATGAAGAACTACACGGCATGGAGCAGCCGCACAGGACGGGACCTTGTTTCGGAAAACCATCTGCATCATGTCGGATGGCATTTCCTCTTGTTCGCGCTGAACATGGTGCTGATCGCTGTGATCTTTTTGGTGGCGGATTATCTGAAAGGCGTGACCAGCCTTTGGGACAGGCTTCCAGAATGGATTCGGGAGTACAAAGTCGCGGCTTTGTGGGCTGTCGGAAGCCTCCTGTCCATTCCGTTGTTCATCAACGGAGCATGGCTTGGAACACGTCTTGGACGGGACATTTCTGGAGCTTCCAGCCATAATTTCGCGGAAACGATATGGGTCGTCAGCCTTCGCCGCATCATCCGCACGACAGTCCGTTTCATCACGTTAGCTCTTCTGTTGCTGGAATATACGTTCCTCAGCAGTCTGCTGGTGTTCAACTGGTTCATGTTCATTGGCATGATCATCGTGTTCATTCTGGCCTATCTGCTGTGGCATGACCAATTCAAATCGTTGGCGACGGATGCGCAGGACACGCTGAATTCGCTGATGAACGGCGATGACGACGGACGGGACGAAGTGGAAAGCGTCCTTTTGTTCTCCAACCATCAATTCCGCCTGAGCATTCCCAAACACTCTGGTTCCATCGGCATCCCGTTCAACCAGTTGCATTTGCGCAATCAGACGGGTGCCACGGTGTCGCGCATTGTCCGAAAGGATGGAACGAAGCTTAACAATCCCAACGCGAATACGTCATTCAATGCGGAGGATGATGTGTATTTTCTTGGTGATGAAGCAGTTGAGAAGAAGACGAGAGAATTTCTCGACAAGACAGAGCGGCCAGTCTATGAAGAATCACTATCGAATCTGTTGCAGCTTCATATCGAGGAGATTGAAGTTCCAGAAAAATCGCAGGTCTGCTTCAAGACGTTGCGCGAATTACGGTTGCGCAATCTGACGGGCGTGACGGTTGCGCGAATCGTCCGCAATGGCATGGCGTTGAAGGGCTTGCCTGGCCCGGAAGACCGTTTCGAGCCGCATGACAAAGTTTCCGTCATGGGGACGGACGAACAAATCGCATCCGCCAAGAAAGTCATCAAACTGACACTGGAGTAGCGACGGCGTCTCGCATGGTAGCGACAGCGTCCCCGCCGTCGTTGGTCGTAACACGTTTAGCCGTTGCCGTTTGTAAGTAATCGCGACTAATTAACAAATGTAATGAAGCTGTAGCGACGCATGCGGTCAACGGCGGGACGCCGTCGTTATAATACTGCCGAAGGCGGCATTACCCGCACGAAGTGCGATACAATCGTAACCGCTTGCAAGCGAGCGCAGTGAGCGCAGCTGGCGGTAAGATGCCTCCCTCTACAATGGCGCCCGATAGGGCGCGACAATTCGTCTGAAGGGTGAGACTGTCCACAGAACATGATGTTCATGGGCGATTTTCATGCAAGATGCCCCAAATGATGATTTTTCCATTTGAAACCATCATATAAATGCGTATAGTATATTGTCTTTTCACCCAATCAAACAATTGGTAATCACAATCCAACAGGAGTCATTATCACGTAAAATAGCGTCTTCTCTCTTTTGACATAGCCGACGGCTTGCCGTCGGAGTTTGTGCTTTGTGATTTCTCGAAATTAGGACCTTCGATAGTTAATACGCAAGCACACGGTGGAGCGCTCCGCATGGGGCGTCTCTTTTCGTGCTTGCGTATAGGTCGTCCTAAACCTCGAGAAATCACGGATTGAGACGCCTCTTTTTTTGTGCATTTTTCACTTTTTTCAATTTTTTATCGTAAATGCTTTGGATGGGACACAAAATGTCCGATGGTGTATGATAAAGTAGGTGGCGAATGATCAAAATGGCATGAAATCATAAGGATGGACGATGGCGGTAGGAAGAAAACAACTGGTTAGATTGATTCGGCTGGTGGCCCAGCTGAAGGAAAACCGCTATCCAAATTGCTCATCTTTCGCCGCGGAACTGCGTCAATTGGATTTGGAGGAGAATCTCAACGTCGCCTGTAAAGCCAAAACAGTCGCGCGGGACATCGCCGTTCTGAAACGTGACTTCGACGCACCGATTGCTTTTGACGCCTCGCAAAACGGTTATTATCTGACCGATCATGACTGGACATTCAGTTGTCCGCAGATTTTCGACGACACATGCATGCTGTCCGCCGTGTTGGGTGCTCGCGTCGCCGAACACATTTTTCCACAACCGTTGAAACAGCAGATTCGCGATGCCGTCGATTATCTTCTGACAAACAACAATCCGGCCTTTCTCGACACAACACAGGTCGATTCACTTGTGGTCATCCCCTCCAACAGAGCTCCGATTGACGCCGATGTGTTCATGCCACTCTTCCAAGCCTGGCAACGACATGAAATCTGCCGAATCTCCTACACGGACAGCAGGGGGAATGACACGGAGCGGAACTTCGAACCGCATGCTCTGATTTTCTATGACGGCGTTTGGTACGCCAAAGGCTTCTGCCACAAGCGAAAAGAGATGCGGACGCTTGCTCTGCCGCGCATGAAGTCAGTCGTTTTGTCAGGCGTCAGTTTTATGCCAAATCCGAAGATCATCGCAACGGCAAATGAAGAAGGCCTTTTCGATCATGACATGGTATCGGATGTTGTCGTCCATTGCGATGACCAACTTGCCAAGATCATTCAGACACGCCCACTCCATCATGAGCAGGAGGTCGTCGAATGTCTGGATGGAGGATGCGACATTCATGTGAAGACCATGACCAAATTCCATCTCGTGACATGGGTGATGCGCCAATGTGGGAGGGCGACAATCTTACAACCAGAGGAGTGTAGAGCGGAAGTGGCTGATTTTGCACAAAAAATTTTACAAAGTTTAGATAAGAATTAGGAGAAAAAATGCCAGAACGTAAAGTCATAGGAATTGATTTTGGAAGTAGCCAGAGTTCTATTGCTGTCCTTCGAATTGGATCCACAGAATCTCCCGAATTGCTTAATGTTGGGGGAGGACGTAATGGAGTTACTATTCCGACACTACTAGCAGTAGATGCCAATGATGGTTCTGTGATTGATTTTGGGGCCAACGTCAGAAAACATTATTCAGAAGAACAGCAAGGAACGGTGATATTTGCATCAAATTTTAAACGATATCTAGGAAAATTAGTTGCGACAGATGACCCAAGCGTTCAAAAAGAAGCTAATCAATATTGCAAACTATTCATATGTGAGTTAGCCAAGTTTGTTAAGGATAGATACAATGTCAAGGAATTGGATTTTAATGATTTTGAAACCTGTCTTGCCCATCCAGCTACATGGACGAAAGAACAAGTGGAACTATTAAAGCAATATGCAAAGGAAGCAGGTTTTCCAGCCGATCCGATTCTTGGTATCAAGGCTATTCCAGAACCAGTTGCGGCAATGCATGCATTAAAAGTTCAGAATGCAGATTTCCGTTTCGGCAATTGCCCCGAATATTATATGGTTATTGATTTTGGGGGTGGCACTTTGGATATTTGTGTTATAAGGACGGATACCTTGGGAAGAACGCCTGAAATTATATCTACCTCTGGTGATTCGGAATTAGGAGGAAAAGAATTCGATGATATTATAGAACATAAGTTTTTCCAGAATGTTGATGGTATTTCAAAAGGTGATTTGTCTGGGCGTGAATTAGCGGAATTATCAGATAAAATTAGGGAAGCCAAGGAAACATTCTCCGAAAATTTCAAGACAAATGAATTGGCATCTTTCTCGTTTCATTTAGCGACAGGTCAATATTCTTTGACCTTGTCTAGAAGTGAGTTTGATAATATTTGTAAGGATCGTGGCATTTTTGATAAAATAAAAAAATGTATACATGATGCATTAGGAGAAGCACACCTTGATGTTGATAAAATTAAAAAAGTAATTCTAACAGGTGGTTCTTCTAAATGGTATTTTATACGCAATATTGTAGCCAAAGAATTTGCACTTGGTGGAGAATCTATTTTTTTAACGGAAAATCCATTTACTGATGTTGCAAATGGATGTGCAATTTGTGTAGGGCGTCCAGATGCACCGCCAGAGAATAAAGGTGTATGGGTAAAATATAAGTTGAATAGAAATGATATTTGGTCTGAGCCTAAATGCATACTCAAGCCTGCAAAGTCAAATTCATTAGGAGTTGAAGAAAGAATGTACATTGGTACAATCAATGCCACGCAGTATATTCTCCCATATAAAATATATTTATCATGGTGGACAGGGTTCAAAGAGGATTCTCTTGAACAAGATGATAAGGAAGCAATAATCGAATTTTATGCTAGGAGCAATATGCCATTTATGAATAAAATACGAGGCATACGTGATGTTATATCAGGAAAAGATTTTTTGAAAAAAAAAGATGCTTATGACATCTATTTAAAATGTAGTATAGGTTCTACAGGCAATAAAAAGTATAGCTTTGAAATTCTTGATGCAGAAGCAACTCAAAAAGAATCAGTCATGCTTACAAAAGGTGTGGTCGCTGCAAAAAACATGCCTGATGGACATAAAGAAGAAGGAGACATCATGCAAGGTTATATAAGTTTTAGAGCAATGGCTGGTTTAAAAATACGTAAGTTAATGCCTTTGTAAGGAGGAAAGTAATAATGGCAGACTCATCTGTAAAAGTAGTTCAAGAATTGCTTAAGGCTAGAAAAGATATTGCCAAGAAGTGTTATCCTGCATATGACGAGATATTAAACTTTGCATTATCTAGGCAACACCTTGATTTGCAAACAATTTCGGATATCATAATTGATACAGTAAAAAAACAAGATGCACATAATTTGCAGGAACATCTTAGAAATGATGTAAGACTTATTAAAATTGATGAAATATCACATGATAAAGGAGAAAAAATACATCTCCCAGGTGTTGAAAGTGCAATTACATCAATGCGTGGAAGAGGCTTTTCATTATTGTTCATCGTACAAGGTGATTCTATAAAAACCTCTATATATTTGGGACTTTCTCGTTTTGCAGATGCTGATACAGATATAAATGCAGCTTTGGAAAGCTATAGTGCTGCATGGTTATCCAATTTTCCGGGAAGTAAACTACAGAATTTGACAACTAAAGAGAGTAGCGATGTGTCGTTCTATCTTGCAGATTGTAATGAATTCGGTGTATTGACAGGTATCCCCTCTTTGAAAAGAGAAGAAGATTCAGACATTTTTGTCCAAGGCATTGAGCGCTTGATTAGAGCAATGCGTGGCAAGACATACTGCTGGATAAGCATTGCAGATCCAGTGTCCAATATTGAGTTGAACAATGCGATTGAAGCATGCCAAAATCTGCAATCTGAAATACATCAACTTGTGAAAACCGACCTTTCAAAGGCAACCTCCAATGGAAAGACTGTTATGTTCGGAATGTTTGGCATGATGGGGCAGGGCGAAACAGAAGGAACAGCTGATACAGTCAATAGTGTAGAGACACATGGATCATCAGAGGCATCTACACACACCGTAGGCGGAAGTGTCGGTGCTTCATTTTTTGCTAGTGTATCAACAGACTATCATTACTCAAAAATGCATGGTACAATGGAGTCTGTAGCAAGAGGAGTTGCGAATACACTCTCCAATGCAATATCCAAGCAATTAGGAGGTGGTGCATTCTCGTCATTTGGCATGAACTGGACAAAAACAACCACTGTGGGGCAGGAGTTGTTGAATAGAAAAATGGAGTATGCAGAGGAAATACTAAAAAAGTATGAGGAACGTCTCCATACGGGAACTGCTTTAGGTATGTGGAATCTTGGTAATTATTTCTGTGCGGCTGATGTAAATACATATAACCAAGGAATTGGTATTGTTACATCATTATTTATGGGAATGGATAGTACCCATGAACCGCCGCGTGCAATCAAAATGCCGACTGAGTTTAGAGATATTTTACGGAATTTCAACAATATCTACCTGCATTTTGAAAATTTACATGAATCAGGCAATAAGTCTTTTACGAATCATCCACTTGGTTTTATTTTCAATGGACCTGGTACGCCAGTCAATACAAGAGAGCTTGCTATTGCGACACCATTAGCTACGCAAGATGTGGAGGGTGTTAGCGTCTCGCGACGACCAGCTTTCGGTATCAATCTGAACACAGGGCTGGAAGTTGGAGCAAAGACGCTTACAGTCGGACGTATTCTTGACAAGGGCAATCAAACCAATCAATCCTATCGAATATTGCAGGCCAATCTGCCGAAACATCTCGCTGTTTTTGGGTTGACAGGATCTGGTAAGACAAATACTGTCCATCACTTGCTATGGCAACTTTGGAAAAATGAACATATTCCATTTTTGGTTATAGAACCAGCAAAAGCGGAATATCGAGCACTTGCGTCATTGGATGAGTTCAAAGATGATTTGCTAGTCATTTCTGCTGGCATTGATCGAACATCCACATGTCCTCTTCGACTCAATCCATTTGATTTCGAACCTGGCTCAGATACGGATGCAAATCGTGTTCATGTGCTTACACATATAGACCGTCTAAAGGCGACGTTCAATGCAAGCTTTCCCATGTATGCCTCAATGCCATATATCCTTGAAGAGGCGATATTGGAAGTGTATCAAGAAAGAGGGTGGAATCTTGGCCGTTCTGAGAATCGATTTGTTGACATCTATAACCATGATTTCCGTGATTATCTTCCAACGCTTCGAGACCTTTACTGGAAGGTGGATGATGTGGTAAAACGCAAAGGATACTTCCAAGAGCAGCAGATGAACATACAAGCGGCGTTAAAAGCTCGCTTGTCGAGTCTTCTTGTCGGAGCGAAAGGAACAATGCTGGACACAGCTCGCTCTCTACCATCAAAGGACCTTTTTGAACGGCCGGTTGTCATTGAACTTGAAAATCTTGGTGATGATGATGAGAAGGCTTTTTTGATGGGGCTTCTTGTATCACGCCTCTATGAATGGCGCAAGGCGACTTTTATCAATTCCCCTAATCGTCCACTACGCCACATTCTTGTCATTGAAGAGGCACATCGTCTCCTAGCGAATATTCCCGATACTTCAGCCAATATGGAGATAGGCAATTCTCGTGGTAAGGCTGTTGCGTCATTTGTCGATATGCTTTCTGAAATCCGTTCATATGGTGAAGGTGTAATTGTCGTTGACCAGCTTCCTTCCCGTGTGAGCCCAAACATTGTCAAGGGGACAGGAACAAAAATCGTCCATCGTCTTCTTGCCAATGATGATCGAGAAAGTGTAGGGGGAACAATGGGACTTACAGATGAACAGATTGCTGACATGAGCCTTCTGCGGACAGGTGAATGCATTGTCAGTCAGGATGGTGATCTTAAGGCTTTCCAAGTACTTGTGCCGAAAAACGAGGCTCATGAAAAACGGGCTGGCGGTGAAATATCTACAGCCACAAAAAATTATCGGCGTAACAATGCAGGATATTTTGCTATGCCATCTGCGGATATTGATTTGGAGGATGTTGTGTTTAAGGATTCTCTTTACAAAATAATGCTGGCAATTGGATTGGGGCAAAGTTCATCTTCGGTATTTGATTTGCGTCCCTCTCGTCCATGTGGAAAATGGCCTGAACGAGCAGAGTGGCTTGCAGTTTATTGGAAACAGGTCTGTGCTGAAATCTGGAGTACACATGGCGGTAATTGGGCGGCATGGCTTGCTTTACGGAAAGCAGGAATAGAACTTTTGCAAAATGGGGCCAAATCGGAAAAAGAGTATCGTCTGACGTTCAAAGACTATTTCATGCAATCGCGTCTATATGTGTCATCTGTCACGGGGGAGCTTGTTGGAATTGCTTTTGAGCCATTCTTTGTAAACGGAAGAACAAGTATTCTTGAAATTGTTAATCGAAACTGGGATGTGATGAAGAATGCGGCGAATCGTGCAGAGCATCTTGCTGAAGCCATTCGTCGTGTATTGCCATTGCTGGAGCCGAAAGGAAATCATTTTGACAAATCAATACGCCGTGCGATTGTCTCGGAAATTGTAAACCGCATTAATCCTACATTTACAACAGAGATTCTTACCGAATTCCAAAAAGGAGAAGCATAATATGGCAATTGAAGCCGTAGCGGCGGTTGCCGCGAAAGAAGTAGCTATTGGGGCTGCTACCAAAGAGGCTGCATTGCAAGCTGCCCGTGAAATCGCCCAGAAAATGGTGAATGAAGTCGGTGTGCAAAAAGCCGGAAACGAATTGCAAACTGCCATGATGGAACGTCAGGCTATGCAGGAAGGCTTCCACATAGGAGAAATGCCAGAGACCAAAGGTGAAGGTCATGAAGTTGTGAAGGAAAAAGAAGCATTCGCAGCAGAAGATTTACGTGGAAAGCTTGAAGAGGAGGATTATTCGAATTTGGATGTCCAAAATCCAAATAATACTGATTTACAACTTGCAGATGGCAAAAATCTTGAATTTGATGAAAAGCAAGATAATATAATTGAATCATTCAAAAATGAACTTGGTAATAATCTCGAATCTGAAACAAGTAATAATTCAGAAGCTACAAAACAGCTTCCCAAAGAAAATGGTGATTGGACAGGAGAACGTGGTAATTCAGAATGGAAACCTTATGAGGATTTTACTCCACAAAAATCAAATCCAGAAGAAAAAACATGGAAAGAGATTTTTGAGAATGAATCAACTGACAGAATACCATTTAAAAATGGAGAGCCTGATTTTTCTGCTTTCTCCCGTGACACGGTAGAGATTGATGATTTTACAGATAGTCGTCCTGATAATTTTGCACAAGCAGACAAGGCTCTTGCAGAACGCTACAATAATGAGTTACGTGATGGGCGCAACAACTGGAGCAGTGCAGATATAGAAAATATGAGGAAAGAACAAAATTTGACTTGGCATGAAAGATCTGATATGAAAACGATGGATTTAGTTCCATCAGAAATACATAATAATATCCCACATAGTGGTGGAATTTCAATGGCAAAACAATTGGCTATATAAAGGGAAATAATCATGAATATAATCAATGATTCTGTTTTTGGGGAAATGACATATCGTCATACGTGGAAGAAAACTGAGATTATTGGAGGAAATATCAAACTTACTATCATTGTTAAAGATTCAGATGGACAGGGAATTTCTGATGCCCAGCGAAAAGCATATATGAAATTCAAAGAATCTCCAGAAGCTTTTTTGGCGAAAGCTTCAGAGGCACTTGCAAAATATATTGCACAAATATATCCTGATATTCAGACTTATACAATGACCCCACAAAAGGTATTATTCAAACAAAATGGTGTATGGGGTTTTTTATATCCATCGCCTATAGGTGAAGATGATGGACTATCGGTTCGTTTTGAAAATGGACATGCGATAGCTGATATGGATGATGCACTTTTTTAGCAAATAATTATATAAAAAGCATATGAAAATTCAAATTTATTGTTTTTTAGCTATTTATGTTTTTTCGACTTCATTTGCATTTGCATTAAATGATAAAGAATATACAGATCAAGAAATAGGAATAATAAATAAGAAAATTGAGAAAATAGACAAAAAAATCGATTCGCATGAAGAAAAAATTTGTGAAATGATTGAAAGTTTAGCGAAACAACAAAGCTCTTTAAAAGATAGAATCAATCAACTAGAACATATTCTTGAAGAAAAGAATATAATAATATCAAATTTGAGTAATGCTCCAGAAAAAACAACGAAAAAAACTATTATAATATTATATGTTCTGATTCCTATAGTAATTATAATTATTGGATTTTTAGCATATATTTTGTATGCATATCATGCAAGAAAGAAAATTGATTCTATTGTTGCGTCTGTAACAACTAATGATTCCCAATTAAAATGTCCACGATGCGGATGGGAACATAAAGAAGGTGAAACGGAATGCAGAAATTGCCATACACATTTTTAAATAGCATGTATTCGAAAAGAAATAAGATTAATTGTTATTAATATTTAAAATGGAAACAAATTGTCTAAAGAATGCAGTGTGGAGACAAGCTATAAGTTGATTTTTTTTAGATGACTTTATCCCTAGGACACAAAATGTCCTACCGTCTCCTGTATTTTATGCTGTTGAACAGAAAAAGGTCTGTTCATAACCACTAACAGGAGACTAAAAATGAAGGACTACACACACATTTGTATTGTTTTGGACGCTTCGGGTTCAATGGCTGCCATCGAAAGCGACACCAAGGGAAGTTTCAATTCGTTTATCAAAGAACAGAAAGAAGCGGAAGGCAAGACCGTCTTCGACCTCTACCAGTTTTCTGACAATGTCAAAAGAATCGTTGAACACGTTGATTTGGCGACGTTCAATGATGATCTAATGAAAAAATACAGATGCTCTGGTTGCACGGCGCTGAACGACGCAGTCTGCACCGCCATTGACACGCTTGGGCAGGAATTTGCCCAGATGAAGGAAGAAGACCGTCCTGAACATGTCATGTTTGTCATTATCACGGATGGCATGGAGAACGCCAGCAGGAAGTTCACAAGCGAGGATGTCAGGAAACGCATCCAGGAGCAGACGGATGTCTATAAATGGGATTTCCAGTATCTTGCGGCAAATCAAGATGCCTTCGCCAGTGGTGAATTATTAGGCGTTTCCCATGACAACTGCGTGACTTGGTATGCAAGCAAGGCTGGAATCGAAAGTGTCTGCGGGAAAATGGCGGCTTTTGCAACAAAAGTTCGTAGTAAAAAGTGACATGGGGAAATAGAATGGACAGAATCACCGTCATCATGCCTGAACACGAAAACGAAATCAAAGACTTCGCCGCTATCGCTGACGATTATGTCATCTGGGGGGCTGGTCGTGCCGCGGCTATAACCATGCTGCCGCTTCCAATAGCAGACATCGGGGCTTTGATGGCAAACGAAGCGTATATGATCTATCGCATTGCGGAGACATACGGTTATGACATTGACAGCTCAATCGTTTCGATGCTGATTGCCATGGTTGGCGGGACATTTACGCGACGGCTGTTGTTTTCGCTGGTGCCGATACTGAAGATACCGATTGCTGCCGGCATCACCTACGCCATGGGAAAAGTTGCAAAGGCATATTTCGCTTCAGGCATGACGTTGGACAAAGAAGCCTTGAAAAGAGAGTTCAGGCAAGCCCGCAAGAAAGCCAATACAGTAGACTGGTATTCTAAAGAACCGATTGGTGTTTAGATGGATGATGGATGAACCGATAGCAAAATTCGGGGTAGCAAGGTTATCTCGGCCTTTGTCAAAGGTGGGATGTCCTTGATACCTCGAATTTACTTCGAATTGTAAGGCCAGTAAACGTAATCAAGTAGAATGATGATCCTAATAGGAACGCTAGAATCAGGAAAGGAAAAGGTGAAATTATGCAAATATCAAAGATAGATCAAAACCTGAATACAAAAGATACGTTTACTGCGATACTTATTGATGGAGGTGCCAATAAGATAGCGGTCATCAAGGAAATACGTGGTATTACCGGCCTTGGGCTCAAAGAAGCAAAAGATCTTGTAACAGAGGCTCCCAAGACTATAAAGACTGGAATTTCATTGGAGGTGGCATATGAAATCAAGAAAGCAATTGGATATGCAGGAGGAATGGTTGCGATATATAATGATGCAGGAAATCATGATGTCATTCTTCTGGAGGCAAATGGGGATAAAATAAAGCTTGCTAAATCGATCCATGAGATTACTGGTTGTAGCCAAAGGAAAGCATTGGATTTTCTAAAGAAACTGCCAAGAACTGTCAAAGCCGATGTTCCAAAAGATGAAGCAGAGAAAATCAAGAAAAAAATAGAAAAAGCAGGAGGAAAAGCCGAGATTGTATATAAAGATACGGTGGAATTTGATGATAATATAAACACAGAAGAATTTGATGTCATTCTTATAGATAGCGGTGGCAATAGTGTTGCTGTCACCAATGAAATACATGGAATTACGGGACTAGAGCTAAAAGAAGCAATGGAATTTGTTGAGAATACGCCAAACTCCATTATAACTGGTGTTTCATTGGATGATGTGGCTGATATTAGCAAAAAACTATTGATCGCGGGGGCAACAATCCAAATATTGCCCAGTCATGGCATGAATGAACAAACAGACGTTGATGTCATTCTTGCAGATGGTGGTGCCAATAAAACAGCTGTCATTAAGGAAGTACGTGGAATAACTGGTCTAGGCTTAAAAGAAGCAAAGGATCTTGTAACGGAAGCTCCCAAACCTGTCAAAACGGGTATTTCACAAGATGAAGCAAATGAAATAAAAAAGAAATTGGAAGAGGCTGGAGCAAAAGTTGAAATAATACCTTACTTGGTAAGATTATTGATAACAAATGTCTCCGCAAAAAATGAACCGACAAAGTTTGATGTTATTCTTGCAGATGGTGGTGCCAATAAGATTGCTGTCATCAAAGAAGTAAGTGGAATTACAGGTCTTGGTTTAAAAGAAGCGAAGGACCTTGTAACCGAAGCACCAAAACCTGTCAAGACAAGTATTTCACAAGATGAAGCAAGAGAAATCAAGCAAAGATTAGAAGAGATCGGTGCAAAAGTTGAAATTAAGCCAGAGCCAAAAGAATTAATAAATTGGCATGCTTCTGAAGCTCCAGTTGAAAAAGCAAAGTATGATGTCATATTTATCAAAAATGTAAATAATTACATCAAAAATAGTCTATATAAAGTGCTTCACAGTATTACAGGATTTGGGCGAACGGAAGTCGATCATTTTGTACATGAAGCCCCCAAGCTTCTCAAAACAGGGATTTCAGAAGAAGAAGCATGTGAAATAAAGAAACGCATAGAAAACGCAGGAGGACGAGTAGAAATCAAGCTGGAGTCGTCAAAACTGCCAATGGCAAATCGTGTAAATGAGGCCTCTGCTTCTGTGGAAGAAGAGCAGACAGAGTTTGATGTCATTCTTGTAGATGCAGATTTTAATAACATGGCTACCCTCAGGGAAATACGTGGAATTACCGGGCTTAACTTGAGAGAACGGATAGATTTTATCAATGAGGCTCCCAAACCAATCAAGACAGGTGTTTCAAAAGATGAAGCCTATGAAATCAAGAAAAAATTGGAAGAGGTAGGAGCAAAAGTAGAAATTAGGCCAGATCCAACTAATGATGGAAGAATAGAACAGTCTGATGAACAAGAGGAAACAGAGTATAAAATCACTTTCAAAGATTCAGAAATTAACCAAAGCGCTGTCATAAAAGTAAAACGTGGCATTACTGTTCTTGCATCAAAAGACATCAAAGAACTCGTCATGGAAGCACTCGAACCTATCATGACAGATGTCTTGGAATACGAAGCACGTGAAATCAATAGAAAAGCCAGAGAAGTAGGAGCAAAAGTCGAAATTAATCAAACTTCAATGCGTGATAACGGAGCATTAGCAGCACCTGTTGAAGATGAGAAAACAGAATATGATGTCATTCTTGTTGGTGTTGGTGCTAGTATAGGTATCATCAAGGAAGTTCGTGGAATTACAGGTCTTGGATTAAAAGAAGCGAAAGATCTTGTAACAGAAGTTCCAAAACCTGTTAAAACTGGTGTTTCACTTGAAGAGGCCAATGAAATCAAAAGAAGATTAGAATATGCTGGAGCAAGAGTAGAAATTAAATAGGTGTCATGAAAAAGCCTGCTTGCTTGTGATTGATCATATTGAAGTAACTTATATTGATAGGGGAGAGAATTAAATGAACATAACAGAAGCCAAAAAGGCACTTCAAAAAGCCCAAAAGATCGCCGTGCTAACAGGAGCAGGCATGTCCACGGAGAGCGGACTGCCAGATTTCCGGTCAAACGAAGGGCTCTATAATCCTCTGACGGCCGATATGACATTCCATGTAAAAATGTTCAGGACCTATCCTGAACGTTTCTATAGTGCCATAAAACCATTCTATGAACAGTGTGTCAACACCAGTCCGAATGCTGGACATCTTGCTCTCGCAGAGTTGGAACGACAAGGCAAGAGTGTTTTTATTGCGACTCAGACTGTTGACAGGCTGCATCAAAAGGCAGGTTCCAGTATTGTCAATGAACTTTACGGGACGATCGACACGGTCAACTGCCGGACATGCAAAAGACACTTTAAAGCATCTGATTTTGCAGAGTTCTTTGCAACTGGCAAAGTGCCGTATTGTCCAATATGTGGCAAAATACTCAAGCCGGATCTGGTATTATTCGGTGAACGTCTGCCGTCAGAACCATTGGAAAAGACTAGACTTGCGTTTATGGGAGCGGATATCGTCATGGTTCTCGGCGCATCACTGCGTGCCAGTCCCGTCAATACTTTGCCTGGATATCGTTTCAAAGAGACTCCGTTGTTCATCATCAATCATGCTCCGACACAATATGATGAAGTTGCCGAATTTGTCTCGCATGAGAAAATTGGCGACATTTTGCCTCAACTTATCGGAGTGGCGTAATTTACCTAAATAGAGTAGTTAACATATAAGTACAATCATAAGATGCGATTTATGAATGACATGCAAATAAAGATCAAGTCACTCAACGGGTGAATGTGTTTTGTCTGACAATCATGTTGAGAACAGGCGCAACCAGCCCCGAAGGGGCCAGATGTGAGGAAACCCCAGGCGAAGCCTGGGGTGTGTCTGGAGAAGAAAACGCGGCCTCGAAGAGGCCGAATGTGAAACGGCTTGATCCGCGGCATTCTCACATTCAGCCTCTTCGAGGCTGCAGGCCAGAGGACGGTCTGTCCCCCAGGCTTCGCCTGGGGTTTCTCGGATGACGCCTCTTCGAGGCTGACAAGGATTTTTAACTTTTTTTTGAATAACACATGGAGAGAATAAAATGAATATAACAGAAGCCAAAAAGGCACTTCAAAATGCCAAGAAGATCGCTGTGCTGACAGGAGCAGGCATGTCAACGGAGAGCGGACTGCCGGATTTTCGTTCCATCAATGGCATCTACAAAACGTTGACCACTGCGTTGACATTCCATATCACGATGTTCAGGATTTATCCCAAACGTTTCTACAGCGTCATCGGGCCGTTCTATGGACAATGCGTCAGCGCGGAGCCAAATACGGGGCATCTCGCTCTCGCGGAATTGGAGCGACAGGGGAAGCATGTGGAAATCGCAACACAGAATGTCGATTGCCTGCATCAAAAGGCCGGATCCAGCATTGTGCATGAGATTCATGGGACGATTGACACGGTCAGCTGTCGGAAATGCAGAAAACGTTTCAAAGCATCTGATTTCGCGGAGTTTTTTGCTGCTGGCAACGTGCCGCATTGCCCAAAATGTGGTAAGGTCCTCAAGCCCGATTTGACCTTTTTCGGAGAAGCTTTGCCGTCGGAGCCCATGCGGAAAGCCAAACTAGCGTTTCTGGACGCGGATCTGGTCATGATTCTTGGTACATCATTGCAAGTCAGCCCCGCCAATACACTGCCTGGATATCGCGTTAAAGGAACGCCGATGTTCATCATCAACCATGATCCGACACAGTATGACGAATATGCCGATTTTGTCTCCCATGAGAAGATTGGCGAGATTTTGCCTGAACTGGTGAATTGAAATCTATTCATATATAATTTCAGTAGTAAAACAATACAGAGAAAAATATGTCATTCAAATCAATCATGAAGGGAGCCCGTTCAAACATTAAAAGGGCTGGTTCGTGTATCAAAAATGTTGGTTCACGTATAAAGAGTGCTAGTTCAAGCATTAAAAAGACTGGAGTAAGCCTCAAAAGTGCCAAAGCACACATCAAAAATGCGGATTATCGGTTAGGTGAAGTTTGGCTTTCAGAAAAAAAGTTAAAATCATCGTTTTATAAAGTCCGCAGTGAGCTCAGGGACATGGGACTTCTATCCGATGGTTCAAAATTGGATAATGTGAAAATCATTCGTGAAACTTTCTCATATGATGGTCTTGGAGGCATGTTTGGCGGAGTGTATGGGTTCTATCACTTCGATGATCAAAACATTCATATTCCAACTATACGCACGGCCCCCTTGGATCCCCGATATCCAGTACGGTATATGGTCGATATACTTCGTCATGAATTTGGGCATGCATTATCGGATAAATACCCCTATTTCTTCAATGATGAAGTATTTGTAGGAGCATTTGGAAATGTCTGCGGGGCTTATAAGGTTGCCAAGGATGGTGATGAAAAGAATTATGTGTCTGACTATGCTCGAACAAATACAGCGGAAGACTTTGCAGAGACATTCTTGCTGTATATGAAACACAGAGGGAAGTTGCCGAAGGAATTTTCCAGACGGAAGGCGATCCGAATCAAGTGGGAAACAGTAGCCACTATTTGCAAGGATATTGCCAAACTTAAGAAATAATAAAACGATGGGAAACAGACAATGAACAATCCCAATCCACTATACGGCGCGTTAGGCGGCGATTTTGTCGGTTCCATTTATGAGTTCAACAACATCAAGACAAAGGACTTCCGTTTGATTGATGGCAGATGCAATCTGACGGATGATTCCATCCTCACGATGGCGACGGCGGACGCCATTTGTTCAAAGATGGATTATGCCGTCTGCTATCACCGATGGGGCAATCGACATAAGCATCGTGGCTATGGAGGGAGCTTTAGAGCATGGTTGGAGACAGATGAAAAGGAATTGGAGCCATACAACAGTTGGGGGAATGGTGCGGCCATGCGAGTCAGTCCGGTCGGATTCGCATTCCAGACGGTAGACGACGTTCTGGACGAAGCGGAGAAATCGGCGTCCGTGACACATAACCATGATGAAGGGATTCGCGGCGCGTCGGCGACAGCGTTGGCGGTTTTTCTGGCGAAGCAAGGCCAGAAAAAAGAGACTATCAAAAAGGAAATCGAATATCGCTTCGGCTATGATCTGTCCATCAGTCTGGATACCATCCGTCCGACCTATTATTTTGATGTGTCGTGTCAGGGGACGGTTCCCATCGCGATTCGGGCATTTCTGGAGTCGTGGTGCTATGAGGACGCCATTCGGAACGCGGTCAGTGTTGGTGGCGACAGCGACACGATTGCCGCCATCACGGGCGGCATCGCGGTTGCCTACTACAAGGAGATGCCGGATAAGCTGGTGGAGGCCATTGAGAATCATCTGACGCCCGACATGCAGGATGTGTGCAAGCGGTTTGGCATGGCTTATCCGCTGTGACGAAGGTGGCGCTTGGCGGCGCTAATACGCCTAATTATAGCTCCTGCTACCGCCATGCCCGTGGGTTGAAACCCACGGTTGGGATTCTGCCACCGCTATGCCCGTGGGTTGAAACCCATGGTTGGGATCCTGCCACCGCTACGCGGTTCTGATGTAAATTCCATGTTACCCGTGGGTTGCGTTCACGCTTTCGGCGTTCACTTCACCCACGTCTAGGATCCTGACACCGCTACGCGGTTCTGATGTAACTTCCCTGCCAACCGTGGGTTGCGTTCACGCCTTCGGCGTTTACTTCACCCAAGTCTGGGATCCTGTCGCCCCTTCAGGGCTTAAGTCAGAAGTATTAGCGTCCCGCCGTCATT